>JAFUHD010000154.1 GCA_017469025.1 Clostridia bacterium | reverse complement strand
GCGGAGAGGTCCGGGCGCAGGAGTATAAGGAACTGATTGATCATACGCTTGGCAGGCGTTACCGCCGCAAGCTTGATCTCAGAGTTTTGGACTGACGTAAACTGAAAAATGGAGCTGATTGCAATGATCAGCTCCATTTTGTATCTGTGGTTATTTGTAGGGAATGTATCCGGCGTAGCAGAGGTACTCTGCACTGAGCACACCACCGCCTGCCGCACCGCGCAGCGTATTGTGCGAGAGGCCGACAAAGCGCCAGTCGAAGAGTGTATCTCCGCGCAGACGGCCGAGGGAGATGCCCATGCCGCGTTCAAAGTCACGGTCAAGGCGTGTCTGTGGACGGGAAGGATCCTCGAAATACTGGAGGAATGGTGTCGGTGCGCTTGGCAGGTGTGCTTTCTGCGGAATGCCTTCATAAGCCTGCCAGCGGGCGATGATTTCTTCCTTTGAAACCGGTTTGCCAAGGGACATCCAGCAGGTGGCCAGGTGGCCGTCTGATGCCGCAACACGGATACAGTGGGCAGAGATCACCGGTGATGCAGCCGGAACGATCTGATCATGCTCAATATGCCCCCAGATCTTGAGCGGTTCCTGTTCGCTCTTTTCTTCCTCGCCACCGATATAGGGGATGACATTGTCAACCATTTCCGGCCAGCGGGCAAATGTCTTTCCGGCACCGGAGATCGCCTGATAGGTGGATACGACGATGCGGGTGGGCTCAAGGTCCATGAGCGGGCTGATTGCAGGTACGTAGGACTGGATGGAGCAGTTCGGCTTGACAGCAATAAAACCGGTACGCGTTCCCAGACGGCGGCGCTGTACGGGAATAATTTCTGCATGCTGCGGATTGATCTCAGGGATGATCATGGGAACATCAGGCACGCCGCGGTTTGCGGAGTTGTTGGAAATAACGGGTGTTTCGGTCCGTGCAATGGCTTCCTCCAGTGCCTTGATTTCAGCCTTGGGCATATTGACAGCACAGAACACAAAGTCAACGGCATCCGTGACCGCATTCAGATTGGCAGCGTCAAGCACGGTCATATTCCGGACAGTTTCCGGAATTGGCGTATCAAACACCCAGCGTCCTGCGACGGCTTCCTCATAAGTTTTGCCGGCGCTGCTGCTGCTGGCAGCAAGTGCCGCAATGGAAAACCATGGATGATCATGCAGGAGCGTAATGAAGCGCTGGCCGACCATGCCGGTTGCACCGATAATGCCTACTTTATATTTGCGATCCATATTTGTGCCTCACTTTTTCTTAAAAGTCGGCACATTATAGCATTGAGGTTCTGCTGAGTCAATGAAATTGCAGAAACTTGAGCCGCGCGTTCGCAGGCTTGTGGACATGACAAAGGCTGCAGCATAAGCTGCAGCCTTTGTTGAACAAAATGAAAAGCAGTTTATAAATCACCGCGGAGTTCGTGGAATTCCTCTGCGCTGTCATAGACGCAGATATAGGCTTTCCCGGAGGAATAGATCAGGCGGTCATAATCACAGCCGGGGATGCCGTTGTTGAAATCAGATTCACTGAAGATAGCAAAGATTTTCCCCTGAGGTTCGCTCGTCAGATGATCCGCCCGCTGGAGCCAGTCGCCAATATTGCCGGTGTCCCAGCTATCAACCATGTAGACTTCAATTTTACCGTCACTGACCTCTGAGAGGACGTTGGCCAGCCAGTAGGTTGCGTATCCCTGGGTGCAGCCCTCATCCAGAATGGTATTTGCAATGATGGTCATCTCATCATCATAGGTGTTGACTTCCTGATCCTTGTAAATCGTAAATCCGAGTACAAAGAGAGAAACGCCGAGCAGCATGGGAAGGAAGCGCAGGAGATACAGACGGCAGTCAAAGGTATCGAGGAACCAGAAAACAGCATAAACAAGCAGCAGCACTGCCGGCATGTAGTATGATACGCTGTAACCGTTCAGATAATCGGAGAGGGGATCGAACAGAACAAGGGCATTGATCACCATGCCAAGGAGCAGTGCAACCTGAATGTAGATGGCCAGTACCCGCTGTTCGGAATTAAGATTCATTTTGAGAATGAGAATCAGGCAGATAATGCCGATAATGGGCAGTGCAAAAGCAAACAGGGAGAAGATTCCCTCGCCGGAAACAAGCAGACTTTCCTCACGATAGCCAAAGAACTGCATGAGGGCAATGGGCTGATTCTGGAGCATGTCAGCCTGGAGCTGCTTAAGGGCGGTATCATCAAATGATTTGAAATGATAGATATTGGCAAGTACACCGGCATTAATGGCATAGCCGATCAGGTTGGACACAACGCAGAGAACGCTGCCCATCAGCGTGGCAAAAGCCGGCTGTCTGGTGAGTTCCTTCAGGCTGCCTGTTTTCCGTGATTCCAGGTAAAAACTGAAAACGCAGGTAATCATGACCGGAACGGCACAGATCATGAGCATCCGGATGCCGGACATACTGCCGAGCACACCGGTTACCACGATCAGGATGGGCGTGATGATATGCTTTTTCTTCATCCGCAGGATGAGCCCCAGCTCAAAGAAAGTCAGCGTTGCCCATATTATATAGAAGCTTCCGTAAATGAGAGTAAAGGCCTGATACTTGGAAATCGGAAGGATCAGGGCTGTGGCGGCCATCAGAGACGTACCGGCGGATATGCCTGCGCCGCGGCCAAGGAAGATCAGGGACGCGGTCATGAGCAGGAGCATGACGGCAATGGAGAATGTCCGTGCCACGTGCCAGCTGCTGAACAGGCGAAGTGCAATCTGGAAGATCAGAATAGGACTGAGAATGTTAAGTTCGCCAGAATAAAAGTAATTCGTTGTGATGATGCTGCCTTCCTGGTTAAGCAGATCCGCCAAGACCATATCCGAAGACATGTCGGAATCCAGATTGTACTGTCCGTATTGGGCAAAAGTGGAAACCACCAGCCAGAGACAGACCAGATAAATAACCGCAGGCAGGATTATTTTCATTTTTTTCAAAACAGTACTCAAACTCCATACTCCTTTAATGACATAGTCGTGCTTTCGGCACCGTATCAATCGCAGTTGTCATTATTTGACAGACCAGCACGTAGTGCTGGGCCATCTCCTTTTTGACTTTTTCTCACTGCAACAATGCAGATTCCAGTATATTTATTGAAACTGTCCGAAATCATAGCAACAAAGCAAAAGACTGTCAACCGGTATTTTCGGGAAGTGGAACGCCCGAATACAATAAGGCTGATATAGGAAGGAGACGGCTTTTAAGAGATTGAACACGGATAAAGATGAACCGTCTGATGGAAAGCGTCACCTGACAGATCATTAGCAGAAAAACGG
The DNA here is from genome assembly GCA_017469025.1 of Clostridia bacterium. Lineage (GTDB taxonomy): Bacteria > Bacillota > Clostridia > Christensenellales > Aristaeellaceae > Ventricola. The sequence goes on along the minus strand of JAFUHD010000154.1, from coordinate 8,523 downwards.
CAGCCTCACAGCCCGCAAATGACGGGGAACAAGGTTCGGTGTGCCTGTCCCGGGAGCTGCCAGTGCAGGAAAAACAGAAATAACAAAGAAAAATCAAAAAGGGGTTGACAGCAGACTGTATGAACTGTATACTCTAACTGTACTAACCGTATTAATACAGTTACTTACTCGAGGGGACGGTGAATAGATGTTTTTCATCAATTCCAGAGACAAGACGCCGATCTACGAGCAGCTTTGCCGGCAGGCTCGCGAGCAGATCGCGCTGGGCGTTTTAAAACCGGGAGAGCCGCTTCCTTCCGTCAGGTCGCTTTCAACAGAACTCGGCATCAATCCGAACACGATACAGAGAGCGTACCGCATGATGGAAGATGAGGGACTTACCGTATCCATACCCGGCAAAGGAAACTTTGTGACAGAGGATACGGATGCCCTGCAGCAGGACCATCGCGCAAAACAGTGCGAGACAGTCCGCAGGGAACTGGCTGCACTCAAAAAACTAGGCGGGACGAAGTCGGATGTGCTGCAGCTGGTAGATGAGGTATATGGGGGTTAAGAGTCATGATAAAAGCAGAATCAATTACGAAGTGCTTTGGCAGAAAAGTGGCGCTGGACCGTGTTTCGCTGACGCTGGATGACGGGCATATATTCGGTCTGGTCGGCACAAATGGTGCAGGCAAATCGACGTTTCTGCGGGTGCTTACAGGAATTCTTAAAGCAGACAGCGGAAATGCATTTCTGAACGGGCAGGGGGTGTATGAAAATCCGTCTGCCAAGCAGCAGATCTGCTATGTCAGCGATGAACCGGCGTTTGTTACCGGTGCGACGCTTTCTGATATGGACCACTTTCAGGCTGCGTATTACGCTGCACACGATTCAGCAAGACTTCGGGAGCTCTGCGAGTTCTTTTCACTGCCGATGAATGAGCGCATCTCGTCCTTCTCCAAAGGAACGCAGAAACGTGCGCAGATCGTACTTGCCCTGTCAAGACATCCGAGACTGCTTCTGTGTGATGAGACATTCGACGGACTGGATCCGGTCATGCGTGAGTCTTTTAAGCGTGTTCTGGGTGAAGTGATGCTGGATGAGCAGATGACGACCATACTTGCAGGACACAGCCTGCAGGAGATGGAAAACATCTGTGACTCTGTCGGTTTCCTGCATGAGGGAAAGCTTCTGACCAGCGGCGATATGGATCACATTCTGAGCCGTTTCTGCAAGGTTCAGGTGGTTCTTGAGAATGGAGAGCCGAATGCGCTTCTGAATGGACTGACCGTGATATCCGACAGACGTCAGGGCAGGCTTTCCATTCTGACTGTCAGGGCTGATGAGGCTGAAGTGCAGGAACGGCTTAAAGCGGCCAGTCCACAGTACCTGGAGGCGATTCCGCTTTCACTGGAAGAAGTGTTTATTCTGGAAATGGAGGAGCAGGGCTATGCAAAATAAGAAACGTTCTGTTTTCTATATGGCCAGACGTCATGCAGTGCTTGCACTTGTCATGTTCGCAGCAGCTTTTTTTATGGTTCCGTTTCATGCGCTTACTGTATTTGACACGGTTCGCGGCGCGATTCGTGCAGCGGATGCAGATAGTGCTGCCAATCCATACTGGACCAGAAATATAACTGCAATGGTATCCAACATTGTTGAAGCCGGATTCAATCAGGAGATTCTGACATTTGGTTTTGCCGGCCTGGGTTTCTTCTCGGCTGTCATCCTTTTCAAACACCTGTTTTCGCGGAAACAGGCACTGATGATTGCAAGCCTGCCGCTGCGCAGACAGACGGATTTTCTTGAGAGAGTAGCGGTCTATTTTCTGACCGGACTTCTGCCGGCGGCACTCGGACTGCTGCTGTATCCTCTGATTGCCCTGGCCGGTGGACTGGCACCATATATGACAGGCAAGATCGCGGTCCAGATTCTGATGCTGCTGATGATTCATCTCTATGGCTTTACGCTTGGCGCGTTCTGTGCGTCGATCACCGGGCAGGTATGGGCCTGTGCTGCAGGTGCGCTCTTCCTGGGCGGCGGATTTGAATTTGCGGCCAATTGCTGGCAGCGCGTGGCATGGCACTATCTGTATACCATGCCGGTTGAAGTTGTGATGCCGATTATCCGGCGGTGGTCTCCGGCATTCTCACTATACAAGGCACTTCGTCAGCCTGAATTGTTCAGCCCGCTGGCAGGAATTGTATGTACGGCGGTCTTTGTGGTGTTAGCCTATCTGGCATACACGAGGCGTGCAGCAGAGGGGGCTGAACATCCAATTGCCATTAAAGCGCTTGAGATGCCCTTGTCGGTCATAGTATCGTTGTTTGCCGGCAGCATAACCGGATACATTTTCATGACTTTCTTCGGAAAGGAAGCAGCACTTCTGATTGCAGCTGCAGGCGGTGCTGTCGTTGGATGGATTATGGTGCAGCTTGCATTTACACTGGATTTCCGTCAGGCATTCAGGCGCCTCCCTGCTGGTTTTGCCTGCGGTGTGCTGCTGCTCATATGTGTGTTCGGTTTCCGGTTTGACATTTTCGGATATGAACGTTATGCACCGGACCCGCAGAAGCTGACTGCAGTCACTGTCCAGTCCGGGAATGTGATGGGAGGAAATGAAAACTATACGCTCAAACAGCCGGATACGAAGGCGGCAGCTTGCACGCTGGCGGGAATGCTGAGAGATGCGGCAACCGGTCGAAGAGTGTATCATGACCCGGTTTATCCGGAGATGAACCTGACTTTTACATCGGGACATGGAGAAGTGCGGCGTGCTTATGCCGGCGGCGCAAGTTCTGCAGAAATGCACGGCATGACAGCGTGGCAGGCGGCAGTGAATACCCTGCTGAACAGTGATGAATACCGCCAGGGACGCATTCAGACTGGCTGTCTGGATGAATATCTTGCTGCGCTTGATACGGATGCGGCAGGAAACATCTATATTTACGGCTGGGAGCAGATATATGGAAGCGGCGGAAATGGATGGGAGAGCTACAAGACAGCGTCCGGCAGGCAGAATGACGCGTTTAATTACAGAAATACGGATCAGATCAGAAAAGTGATTGAATCACTGAAAGCTGCCATTCAAAGACGGACACTGAGCAGCTTGCAGCAGGATCCGGTTTTTGTCATTCACATTTCAGGACGGATCAATAACGTTTACAAAGACAGTTCCTTTGCGGTTTATCCGGATGATTATGAACTGCTGCGCGCACTTGGCGGGGAAGAATTGATTGAGATGGCCGGCCTTCTGTCGGGCGGATTTGCAGAGGTAACGGATTGTGCCGTGTACAGAGTCAGCTTTGATGCTTCCGTAACGGATCTCATTGAAGGAAAAATCTGCTCGCCGCAGAAATGGATGCGGGCGTCGACAAAGGATGAGGCGAAGGAATGGATAAGGGCCTCCATCAAGACGAATGATGCAGATATTTATTATTATCCGGCGGTCGGAAATGAAGAGATCTGGATTTTTGATCTGAATGATCAGAGTGAACAGATACCGGGAAACCTTGACCCGGATACTGACCTTGTACAGCTGGTCATGGAGCAGCAGGAACTGTGGTACTGGCCTGCGAAAAGGTTTGTTTCCAAAGCGCGATGAGAATGCGGGAAACAGGTAAAGAGGGGGAACACTCTGCCGGACAGGCAGAGTGTTTTTTTATAGACAAAACCAACTGTTTCCAATACAATACAGGTGTGTTGAATGGCTTTTCAGTTTTTGTGCAGGAAGCAGGAGGAAGATGAACCGGACTGAAAATGTGGAACTGACGGTTCTCTGCCTGATTCGGGACGGCAGCAGGATACTGATGCAGAACCGGATGAAGGAGGACTGGCAGGGATATACGCTGCCCGGCGGACATGTTGAGCCGGGCGAATCGTTTGTCGATGCAGTTGTGCGTGAGATGAAAGAGGAGACAGGACTTGATATCCGTTCACCGAGACTTGCGGGCATCAAGCAGTTTCCGATTGAAGGCGGCAGATACATCGTTCTGCTGTTTGTGGCGGAGCGGTTTTCAGGAGATGTTGTCTCTTCTGATGAGGGCAGGATGGAATGGGTTGATGTTTCAGATCTGCATGAACGCAGAACTGTGGAAGACTTTCATGAACTCCTGCGGGTCATAGAAGATCCCGACCTGACAGAGTTTCAGTATCTGGTTGATGGAGATAACTGGCAGGTTGTACTGAAATAATCATGTAACGGTATCGCAGCTGGAATGGCCGGATCAGACCGCAAGCGTTCATCCTGTATGTGGAGTCAGTGCAGCATATGCTAACGGCATTGTTTTCTGGTACGGCGGATATGGCGGAAAACGTCTCGGCGGAGCGTAAACACATACCTCCGGTTGTTTGCAGAAGCGCTGAATGTCTTTTCTTTCGGCGCTTTATCATGGGAAATGACATTAATTGACCACCCGGTGACAGCACAGGCCTGTATACTTTATACCAGGTGCAGGACAATGAAAAAAGGATGTGAAAAAGAGTGAATATGCCTGATTTTTTGAACAAAGTGGACAGTTTAACAGAGCAGATGACGCCTGAGCAGCTGTGCGCGTTTATACACGAATCAGCAAGAAAGCTGAATGAACAGGAGCGTAAACAGTTCCTTGCTGAACTCAGCACTGCTGCAGGAATTGGCGGCAGAAAACAGCGGGGACACAAGGAAAAGCTCGAGGATAAAATTACTGCATGCATTGAAGGCCTCCGTCTGTTTGATGACGAGGATGAGACGCATGAACAGGCATGCATTTATGCTGAGTACAATGAAAAATATGATGAGTGGGGATATGATGAAGATGATGATGAGGAGGAGGAATTCATCTATTCGGACAATGACGGCGTACTTGGCGTAGTTGAGGATGCAGCGAATCTGATTCACCGGTGTATTGATGAACAGGAATATAAAGCCGGGGAGGAACTCATCTGGCGCCTGCCTGAAATCAGGGTTCCTGTCAGCAGTGACTACGATGTGGACTCTCTGAATGTACGGGAGATGACAGAGATGCATCTTGTACATATCAATTATGAAAAGCTGGTCATGGAAAGTGTCTATCTGATTTACATGATCTATCCGCCTGAAGAGCGTCCCAGCAAAATTCTGAGTCTTCTGCGAAGGTATGACTGGCTGATGAAGTTCTCAATTGAAGGATTCCTTCAGTCTGCACCCAGTGAGGTGCCGGATTCAGAGCATTTTCTGAAGCTTCTGATTCAGAGCATTATTGAAAACAATGAGATCGGCTGTCAGAGTCTCATCCTTGAGGCATATTCTCTGCTTAATGATGCAGATGAACAGCTGAAGGCAGCTGAAAACGGAGTTCGCATATATCCTGTGATGATGGAAAAGTATCTGAAGGATCACCTGAAAGATACAGAACCTGACAAACTGCTTGGTCTTTGCCAAAAAGCACTGGAAGCCATTCCTGCAGGACGTGAGATAAGGGGCAGAATTGCGCTGACAGCAGCAGAAATTGCATCTGCAGATCCGGGAAAACAGCTGGTGCCTTACTGGATTGAAGCATTCCGGTCTGACAGGACGATGACCAATTTCTTCCGCCTGCGGTTTTCAGGAGACTGGCCAGATATACGTGAGAACGTCATTTCCTTGTGCAATGGAGGAAACCGCAATCATTACTATTTCTTCCTTTTCTTTACAGAGCAGTTTGATCTGCTGCTGAAGAAAGGCATGCACAATCAGCAGGGAATCGGCTGGTCATCTACATTCATGAAACAGGGAATCGCACTGTTCCTTCTGTGGTTTATGCCCGGAGAGATAAAGGACCTGTCCGCAGAAATGAAAGCGATGCTCTCCATGCTGTATGAATGCAGGATCCCGGCTGAGGATTATTACAGGGGAACCGGCAGGCATCCGGAAAAGAGCAGTGATGTATTCCCGGAACTGATGACAGAATGGAAAAAGCAGCAGGAATTCACAGATGAATTCCGCATTTCCATGATGAAAAAGATTGGAAAATGGATTCGTCAGAGAGTGGATGCCATCATGGCAAATAACCGCAGAAATTACTATGAAGAATGTGCAGCGTTTGTTGCAGCTTACGGTGCGGTACGTGAAGGATATGAAGGACGTGGAACCAAGCAGACTGTTCTTGCAGAGTATCGGCAGCTCTATTCGCGCAGGATAAATTTTGTTGCGGGATTGAAACGCTACGGATACAGGGGTTAAATGAAAATGGTCAGGAGAAGCAGTATGTTAAGAACAGCTATGCTATTTGGAAACAACATGGTGCTCCAGAGAAAAAAGCCGATTCCGGTATGGGGAACAGCGGAACCCGGCAGCAGGATTCAGGTCTCTCTGGATCTCAGTACAGTAGAAGCAGTGGCGGATGAAAGCGGCAGATGGCAGGCGGTTTTGCCACCGCACGAGGCTGCAGAGGGTCTGGGGATGCGCATTCAATCCGGAATGAGCGAACTGTTATACACAGATGTTGCTGTTGGGGAAGTTTGGATTGCCGGCGGTCAGAGCAATATGGAATTTTTCCTCGGGTTTGAGGCAAACTATGAAAGCGTTGCCGCGGCATATGAAAGTACAAAAGTCCGTTTTTTCGACTGTCCGGAAACCGTATATGAAGGTGCCCTCGATGACTGGAATTTTGAAAATGACGGATTCTGGCGTCAGGGACTCAGGGATGAACTTGCGTATTTTTCAGCTGTCGGGTTTTATTTCGCAAAATGTCTGCAGGAAGACCTTGGCGTACCGGTCGGTATTATCGGATGCAACTATGGCGGAACACCGGCCAGTGCGTGGATGGACCCGGAACGGCTCAAAGGAACACCCGGGGAGGTATGGCTTGAGGATTACAGGCGTGACACGGCAGCACTTGATATGACGCAGTTTCTTGAGACGTTCAGACGGAACCCGCTCAATGACCGGACACGGTTATACAATAATCCGGTTAATGACCAGGTGATGCGCATCGGCCTGAGCCGTGAGGATCAGGAGGCCGTCATGAAATTTTCCAGTCCGCCTTCCTTTCATTATGAATGCCGTCCTGGCGGTCTGTATGAAAACATGCTTTTGAAAATCGTACCATATGCGGTCCGGGGTGTAATCTGGTATCAGGGAGAGACGGATGGAGATTTCCATCCTGAGTGCTATACAGATGTTTTTTCGCGTTTGATACAGAACTGGCGGGCATTATGGCATGAAGCGCTGCCATTCCTCTTTGTGCAGCTGGCTCCATTCAGACAATGGCTGCACTGTTCAGGCGCCAATTACGGAATTGTACGCGCCTGCCAGGATGAGGTCAGCCGGACCATGCCGAATACCTGGATGGCAACATCCGGTGATGTCGGAATGGAATGGGACATCCATCCCAAAAACAAAAAGCCGCTGGGTGAGCGTCTTGCGCTGCTTGCCAGAGGACACGTATACGGTGAACAGCTTCTGTGCGATGCGCCGGAGGCGGAAAAAGCAGAGCGTGATGGCGGCAGGATAATCATCCGGTTCCGCAATGCACAGGCGCTTAAGATCGAAGGATCAAAGCTGAAAGCCGTACAGGTACAATTGCCAGGCGGGGAGACTGTTCCAGCGGAAAATGCTGCTGCAGAAGGGAATATGCTGATGCTTAACGGCGTTGAGAAGGCGGAAACTGTCATGCTCGGCGCTGAGGCGTATTACGAGGTAAATCTCTTCAATGGCGCTCATATTCCCGCCAAGCCCTTTGTTCTTCCGGTGAATGGGTGAAGAGGGATTGCAGGATACGGATTGCACAGCTGGACAGGAATGAGTATAATTTGCAGGTCTGATGTTTTAAGGAGGACGAATGAAATGAATCCCGTGAATTTTGCAGACCCGAAGGTGCTGCATGAAAATCTTGAACAGCCAAGAGCCTACTATATTCCCAAGAGAAGTGATGGGACGGATGCTGCCGTCAGCCTGAACGGAGAATGGAATTTTGCTTACTATGAGTCCATTCTGGAGGTTCCGGAAGCGCTTGATACCATTCAGTTTTCGGATAAAATGACGGTTCCAGGATGCTGGGAATGCGCCGGATTCGGCCAGAAACAGTATCTGAATGTGAACTATCCGATTCCCTTTGAGCCGCCGTTCGTGCCGCAGGTGAATCCGGTCGGTGTATATGAGACGGCATTTGAACATCAGGCAGAGACCGGCAGTGCGGTATATGCCGTGTTCGAAGGTGTTTCGAGCGCCATGATGCTCTATATCAATCACCGCTATGTAGGCATGACCAAAGGCTCCCATCTGCCGGCTGAATTTGAACTGACGCCGTATCTGGCAGACGGCAGGAATACGATGACAGCCATTGTATTTACATGGTCAAGCGGAACCTATCTGGAGGATCAGGATGCTTACCGGTATCATGGCATCTTCAGGGATGTCTATCTGATCAGGCGGCCGGCTGCCCATCTGCGCGACTTCTTTATCCATGCGCCGAAAGAGGGCACTTTTTCTGTGGATCTGTCTTATACCGGCACTCCTGAACCTGCAAAGGTTACAGTGATTTCCCCTGACGGGCATGAGACGCCTGTCGCAGACGGGAAGGCCGCAATAGATGATCCTGC
>JAFUHD010000153.1 GCA_017469025.1 Clostridia bacterium | reverse complement strand
AGGATCATTGGTCTGCTGCCGCAGTCGCCTCTGGTTCCGGAGGGCATTAAGGTATCTGATCTGATTTCCCGAGGCCGGTATCCCTATCAGGAAGCATTCAGAGGCCTTACCGGCGAGGACTATGCTGCCGTCGATGAAGCAATGGAAATGATGGGTGTCACGGAATATGCTGACCGCAATGTAGATGAATTGTCTGGCGGACAGCGTCAGCGTGTGTGGATAGCGATGGCGCTTGCACAGCAGACAGATATTCTGTTCCTGGATGAGCCCACTACTTATCTCGACATCACTTATCAGGTTGAAATTCTGTATCTTCTGACAGAACTGAACCAGAAGCGTAAAACGACCATTGTCATGGTACTCCATGATATCAATCTTTCGGCAAGGTATGCAGATTATCTTTTTGCACTTCGAAACGGGGAACTGATTGCAGAAGGCAGCCCGGAGGAAATCGTATCGGAGACGCTGATCCGTGACGTATTCCGGCTTAAGTGTGTGGTGACAAAGGATCCGGTGTCCGGCTATCCGTTCATTGTTCCGTGCGGAAGGTTTCATTCCGGAGACCAATAAAACTGCATGGTTTATCAGCTTTCCGGTCATTGCAGGAAGATTGAAAAAGGCATAAACAAAGGACTTCCGGTACGGCATGTGGAAGTCCTTTTTGTATGTCCGGTATCTCTTATGCGGCTGAAAAGACGACAGGAATGAGGGTTTAAGCTGCATCATGAAAGGCGCCTGCCTGAATCTCATGGTTCCGGGTCATATTCTCAAGAAGAATCAGACCAAGTACCAGAACCAGTGCATGTCCGGATGATTCTGTTCCATGATCCAGCTGGTTGACAGGCCATGGGAGCAGGGCCAGAAGATTTCCGATGACACCGGGAAACATGATCGGGTTAAACAGGGAGAAAAGAACCCTGCTGCCGATATGTTTTAACGGGATAATACCTTTCCAGATCATGGCGAGCATGATGACAGCAAGCCCGATATCACACAGGAGATAGGCAATGATCATCCCTGGTGCGTTTGCATACAAAACCCGGTTTGCAATTTCTGCTGCGGTCTGCATCTCTCCATAGGCTTCATAAACATATCTGAAAATCAGAGCATTTGTCATAAACATTGCATGAACCCATGTCCAGGCAACAGTTCCGATGATGAATGCGGCATGAAACAGACGGACCCAGATCCGGTCGGCCGGTTTGGTGACGTGTATCCTGAGAAGCTCGTACATTTGATGAAAACCGATGTAATACAGAATGGTTCCTGCAAAGCCGCAGAGAATGCTGAGCCACATGCGCCAGGCTGCCATATCAAGATAGGCAATCTTCGTAAACATTCCGATTGTTTCAGTCGTCTGATTTTTACCGGTAGCTGAATACAGATAATCACCGATGACATACAGCAGGCATCCTGCGATTCCTGCAATGATCTTTTTCCTGGCACTTTGACTGTTTTTCATCTGAGAACCTCCGTTTACGACATAGTTGTGTTTTTGTCCCTATATCAGGGGCAACTATCATTTTTGATAAACCGGTGTAAGGGAATGCTTCATTATGCAAAGGAGTTAGATTAGACTAACCTATTTGCATAACTTCACGTTATCTGACTCCGGAGGGCGCGTTAGGGCATAAAAATCGAAAATGAGCTTTTCCGAGATCAAGTGTAATACCCGGATGGGTGAAGAACAGGTGTTCACTGACAGGTACATTATATTCGGTTTAGCGTCTGCTTTCAAATCAAACAGGTAAAAAATCGAAATTGGAAAGGTTCACGAAAGGTTTGCATCTTACAATACAGTTGTCCCGAACGGAAGGGACAATTCAAAAAAGGAGTTGACTGAGATGAAAACTTTGAAAAAGACCTGGATGGCCATTCTTGCAGTGGCGTTGATTCTTTGTATGAGCATGGCTGCTTTTGCAGAAACGGTAACGGAACCGGCAGAGGCACCTGCTGAGCAGACCGAGGTACCGGAAACGGAGACCGCTCCGGCTGAGGAGACTCAGTCATCTGCGGAGGCCCTTAATGAAGCGCTGAAAGCATATGCCAGCGCCAAGAGCCAGGCAAGAGCCCAGAAGAGGCAGGATGCGCTTAAGACCGAACTGGACGGTTATGTTGAGGCTGGAACAATGACACAGGAACAGGCTGACCTGATCCTGAATGCTGCTTCTGAAAACAAGCTCTCCCGTAAGGGTATGATGAAAATGCCCAAAAATGGGACAACGAATACACAGCCTGCCCCGCAGAACGGCCAGAGCAGCCAGACTGCCCCGAAGACCGGCCGCGGAATGAACAGAAACAATCAGCCTGCCCCGCAGAACGGACAGAGCGTACAGCCAAACGGCCGTGGAATGAACCGAAACAGCCAGCAGGTCCCCCAGAACGGCCGCGGCGGACGTATGATGCCGCAGCCCGGAAGTACGAATATGGCTCCCAATGGAAATGCTGTGCCAAATCAGGGAAGCGCTGCACCGGATGCAGTGACCGGACCGACCATGGGCTTTGGCCACATGTATGGATTCAATCTGTAAGCGTCAAAAATGGGCCCGTTTCTGGAATGTCAGAATTAAATATACAAAAAAGTCAGTCTTTACGAAGACTGACTTTTTTGTGAAATACAGAGACATTATCACCGCTGGACAGTAATCTGCTTCGCTTGAAGCATGTTTGCTT
>JAFUHD010000152.1 GCA_017469025.1 Clostridia bacterium | reverse complement strand
GTATTTCCATCATAACGGATCAAACCAGCATAACTGCCAATCCAGATAAAACCATCACTGGTCTCGACAATTGCATTCGCCTCTGATGTCGGCAGTCCGGTGGTATTATCATAAAGTACAGCAGAATAACCCTCTGTCTGATGAATCAGATCGACGGAGATGTGACCTGTATCTGCAGATGCCAAGCACGCAGTCAATACAAATACAAACACCAGACAAATAAACTTCCTGAGCATGCCCGTAAATTATTCCTTTCTTATGTCATGAAATTTGGTATTCACGATTAAGCTCCTTTTTAGTTCATAATCTGCATATAAATGCATTTTATCTGTCACTGACAGGCGAATTCAGGCCAGACCATTCTCGCCCGCAAAAGGAAAGACCGTATGCTTATAATCAGCTTAAAGAGAATACAGGAATTTGACGGCATTCCTTTCCCAAGTCCCAGAAGACTTGCAGTTCACTGCTGAAAAAGCGCTCATCCCCGACACTGTATTATGCTCCGCCCTGGCATAGCGCATGGAAATACCAGAAATTATATCTGGGAAAAACAGTTATTCTGCCAGCTGGTTATTCAAAACAGCATATCACATAAAGTGCTTGCAAACCGTCAGATTCACCTGATCTCCCTGAATGCTTACTTTAACCTGGTCCGAAACCTTTTTCAGAATTGAGCTCTCATATCCGTCCCATTCGGCTTCCGATTCAATGGGATGATTTGCAATATCTGCAAGAATATCCACAGAAAGATGATCACCATGGTCCTCGTCTGCCAACATTAACGTTTCAAATGCATTCCGGATTTTCCCAAGAAATGAGACTGCTGCCTCATTCTTTCTGGAAGTAGAAGAAGAAATCAGAAGTGCCCTCTTCTCTTTGTTCATATCCGTTTTGGCAGACAAATGGAGTTCAAAATTATTAGCCTCAGATTCAACCCAGAAGAATGCCTGTAAACCACCTGTAATGCTGCGCACCAGGCTGAGCATTTCCTCTGTACAAAGCTGCAGACACATGCTGTCTTTGGGCGCCAGATCTCTGTATGCCGCAGCTTTCCGCGTTTCCTGTGCAGCCATTTCAAATCCATGTCCCATACTATTGACTGTAATAACATCTGTTTTCATGATGCAACCTCCTCAATACAGAATCTCAGTCGTTTTGTCTCATTCCTCTTGTTCCAGCCTGATCGAATGAGCAGCTTATATCCCCGATCCATTCAAAGTAACACGTTCTTTATTAAAAACCCGTATATTATATCACAAATCATAACCATCGCATATTAGATATGTTAGGAAAAATAATATTCCTTCACAACCTTCACAATAAATCAGGAACGCTGCATGCAACCATTTTATTTGTTTTCCCGAAGCAGCACGTCAGGCATCCATTTCATCAGATTATGGGCACCTGAAACGGGCTTTATTTTTTTATCCAAATATCGTCATTTAATTTTAACAGAAAAAAAAGTCTGTGTCCAGATTTTTGCCGGGACAGATAGGATAATCGCATCAATTTCAGCCTGGGAGCTCCTTTATCGGTACCATTGCAGAGCATAAACGGCCATGCATATATTACATATGTGTAACATCTTGAGTGATATTCATTTTAGGATCACTTTTAGTTCGTTATTGCAGGTCAGGTTGCTCACCACGGGTGGGCCTTTTTTG
>JAFUHD010000151.1 GCA_017469025.1 Clostridia bacterium | reverse complement strand
GGTGACGGAAGAAGAAAGTGCAGTTGTCAACCAGGAAAAGGCAAAAGGAAAGACAGATACGCCGAATGCACTCAGCCAGTATACCAGAAATCTGACGCAGGAAGCCCGTGAGATGCGTCTGGAGCCTATGATCGGGCGCAGTGAGGAGATTAATGCAGTTATTCAGATTCTGGGCAAAAAAACGAAGAACAATCCGCTTCTTATTGGCGAACCTGGTGTCGGAAAAACGGCGGTAGTGGAAGGACTGGCACAGCGTATCGTTGCTGGTGAGGTGCCGCTGTCCATGAAAAATCTCAAGGTATATGCGCTGGATATGACGCGGCTCTTGGCGGGAACACGGTTTCGTGGCGATTTTGAGGAAAGACTGACGCGGCTCATCGATACGGTGCAGGCGGATTCGGATACGATTCTGTTTATAGACGAGATTCATACACTGGTTGGCGGCGGCCGGATGGAAGGTGCCATGGATATTGGCAATATGCTGAAGCCGGCACTGGCCAGGGGAACGATGCGCGTGATTGGCGCCACTACGCATAAGGAGTACAGAAAGTACTTTGAGAAAGATATGGCCCTTGCCCGGCGTTTTCAGCGGGTGGATATTGATGAGCCGAGTCGTTCGGATACGCTGAATATCCTTATGGGACTCAGGGAACGGTTTGAGGAATTTCATCATGTGACGATTTCAGATGAGGCACTGACTGCAGCGGTGGATTACTCAAGCCGTTATGTAACGGACCGTTTTCTGCCTGATAAAGCCATAGATCTGCTCGATGAGACAGCCAGTATGAGAAAGCTTGGGATTGGTGAACTTGGTGAGTCGGTGAACCGTTCCCGGCGTCTGCTGGAGGCTATCCGGCAGGGAGATGATGCGCTGCGCAATGAACTGATCTGTCAGCGGGTACGGGATCGTGAAAATCCGGTTGTCATCCAGTCGGATGTGGCAAAGGTCATATCGACCTGGACTGGAATTCCGACAGAGCAGATCCTGTTCCGTGGAAATGAGAATCTGTTGACGCTTGAAGAGCGTCTGAACAAACGGGTTATTGGACAGGAAGAGGCAGTACGTGCCGTCTGTTCGGCAATGCGCCGCAGTGTATCCGGTTTGGGAGACCCTGACAGACCGCTGGGGGTATTTTTGCTGTTGGGGACATCAGGTGTCGGCAAGACGGAGCTTTGCCGTGCTCTGGCAGAGAGTTACTACGGCAGTGAAGATGCCCTGATCCGTCTGGACATGTCAGAGTATGCTGAGGAGATTGCACTGACATCGCTCATTGGATCTCCACCGGGTTATGTAGGATATGGAGATGGCGCAAAGCTTACGGATTCGGTTTTGAACCGGCCGTATTCTGTTGTTCTTTTCGATGAGATTGAGAAAGCGCATCCAAAGGTATATAATCTCTTTCTGCAGCTGCTTGACAATGGTGAGCTGACGGATGCCTCCGGCCGTCATGTGAATTTCCGGAATACGATTGTCATGATGACAAGCAATGCCGGTGTATCGTTTGATCTTGAACGTCAGATGGGATTTGGCGATACAAATGTGTCAGATGTGAAACGGCAGCTTCTGAACCGGGTTAAGAATGTGTTCCGTCCGGAATTTCTGGGGCGAATTGATGATGTCATCGTTATGAACCGACTGACCGAGGCGGATGGTGCCCGGATTGCTGACAATATGCTGAATAAGCTCTCTGTCAGGCTTGGTGCCAGAGGCATCCGGCTTGAATGGACGCCGGACGTGACCATGCAGATTGCACGGCAGGGGATGGACAAAAGCAGCGGTGCGCGGAATATCCGCAAGATGATTATGGAACTGGTGGAAGACCCGCTCAGTGTATGTCTTCTGCAGGAACCGGACAGAAAGATCGTCAGGCTTGCTGCTCCGAATGGACAGATTGAGATTACATTGAATCAGATGCCGGAAACGGTGAATCTGCCGGTATCTCCGGCAGATACAGGGATACAGGAGAAGGTGACAGTCTGAGACTGTCCGAACAAGACAGGGAGGAGAGAAGCAGCTGATTTTTTGCAGCGCTTCGTGTCGGATATATGAATTTGGATCAGTTGATCGGAACGCTGAGAGCGGATCCGGAATTCATGGCGAATGTCGCTCACTGGGAGACCATTCCGCCAAAACCGGCGCAGTATGCCCCTTTTCCGGAAGGGACGGATCAAAAGCTCATTGATGTGCTGCGCTCACGCGGGATCTACCAGCTTTACAGTCATCAGCGAGAGGCAATAGATCTGGCAGCTGCGGGACATGATGTCTGTATTGTCACGCCGACTGCATCCGGCAAGACAATGTGTTATAATCTGCCTGTGCTGACAGAGATCATGAAGAACCCGGATGCACGGGCGTTGTATCTCTTCCCGACGAAAGCTCTTTCGGCAGATCAGGTTGCAGAACTGTATGAGCTTATTGAAGCCATGCAGATCGATATAAAGACGTATACATATGATGGTGATACACCTGCTGCGGCCCGACGTGCCGTCCGACAGGCAGGACACATCGTTGTGACCAATCCGGACATGCTGCACTCGGGAATACTGCCGCATCATACGAAGTGGGTTAAGCTGTTTGAGAATCTCAAGTATATCGTCATCGATGAGATTCACGTATACCGGGGCGTATTTGGCTCGAATCTTGGGAATGTAATCCGGCGGCTCCTTCGGCTTTGTGCCTTCTACGGATCCAATCCGCAGTTCATCTGCTGTTCGGCAACCATTGCCAATCCGGATGTTCTGGCAGAGACGCTTATCGGCCGCCCGGTGTCTCTGGTCAGCGAGAGCGGTGCTGCCTCCGGTGAACGGCATGTGATTTTTTACAATCCGCCTGTTGTCAATGAGCAGCTGAGTATCCGGCGTTCTCCGCTACAGGAGAGCATTATGCTGGCCTCAAAAATGGTGGACAACAATATTTCTACTATTGTATTTGCTAAGTCGAGGATCAGCGTAGAGGTCATCACGCGGCATCTCAAAGAGCGGGTCCGTGAACCGCTGGGAAATGCCGGCAAGGTTCGCGGCTACCGCGGCGGTTATCTGCCGTCACTCAGACGTGAGATTGAACGCGGGCTCCGTGCGGGAACGGTGCGTGCTGTGGTTTCGACGAATGCCTTGGAACTGGGAATCGATATTGGTCAGCTGGATGTGTGCATCATGTGCGGTTATCCGGGAACGATTGCCAGCACGTGGCAGGAAGCGGGCCGTGCCGGACGAAGAAAGAACACCGCTTTAACCATTCTGGTGGCTTCATCATCCGCACTGGATCAGTATATCATGACGAATCCGGCGTATTTCTTCGGCCATTCACCGGAGAACGCGCTGGTACATCCGGATAATCTCTATGTGCTTATGAACCATCTGAAATGTGCAGCATATGAACTGCCGTTCAGGGTTGGAGATAAATTCGGAGACGGCATTTCAACGGGAGAACTGCTGGATTATCTGGCTGAGGAGCATATTCTGCAGCGGACAGATGACAGATATTACTGGACAGCGGAAGAATTTCCTGCAGCGGATTTGTCGCTCCGTTCCGTAACAAGTGAGAACTTTCTGATTATTGATATTTCAAATTCGAGTGATGTGAGCACAATTGCCAATCCTAAGGTAATAGGTGAAATGGACAGGTTTACTGCACCCATGCTTCTGCATGAACATGCGATCTATCTGCATGAGGGACAGCAGTATCAGGTTGAAAAGCTTGACTTTACGGAGAAGAAGGCGTATGTCCGTGCTGTGGATGTGGATTACTATACGGATGCAGATCTCAATACGAGTATAAAAGTTATTGATGTACTTAAAGAGCAGACACTTGAGTCCGCCAGTATGGCGTTTGGTGAGATCGTAGTGACCTGGCTGGTAACGATGTTCAAGAAGTTCAAACTGGATACGCAGGAGAGCCTGGGATTCGGACCTGTTGACCTTCCTGAACTGGAGATGCCGACGGAGGCATGCTGGTGGGCACTTGAACCGTCAATGACAAAAGGCTACAGTATGGATGATCTTCAGGGAGGCATGCTTGGGCTGGCCAATGCACTACGGGAGATTTTGCCATTATATCTTATGTGTTCTCCGCATGATCTCTGTGTGCAGTATCATGTAAGGGATCCATTTACACAGAAACCGACGATTATTGTTTTTGATAACTATGCAGGTGGCATAGGGCTCAGCGAAAAGGTATACGGAATGAAAACCCTGGTTTTTGAGGATATCGCTTCCCTGATTTCAAAGTGTCCCTGTGAGTCAGGCTGTCCGTCCTGCGTGGGACCGCAGAAAGAGGTCGGTTCAGCCGGGAAGCGTATTGCACTTGAACTGGCAGAAAAGCTCAAACAATTATGATCAGCTTACGTGATAAACTGAAAATGGTGAGTACCTCCAGCAATGTCAAAAAAGAGGAACCGGCAAAACCTGAACGGGAGCCGCTCTTTATGGAGGAATCTCGGGTACCGCTTGAGATGTTTGACGGTATAGAGAGGGTTACACTTGAAGAAATTCGGGCATGCGAACCAGCCTTTACCGGAAACAGATGGGATCTTTCAGAGCTGTTGTTTCTGGATACCGAAACGACCGGCCTGTCCGGCGGAGCCGGTACACTGGCATTTGAAATCGGGACAGGCTTTTTTGAACAAGGGGATTTTCATGTCCGGCAGTACGTGATCCGGGATTACAGTCAGGAACGCGAGATGCTGGAGGCAATTTCAGCACTCTATAAAATGCATCCTACGGTCATCACATTCAACGGGAAGACTTTTGATCTGCCCCTGATAGAATCCCGTTGTATCATGAACGGACTCAGAATTTCTTTTGCGGCATGTCCACAACTGGATTTGCTGCATATCTGTCGCAGAGTGTTCAAACTGCGTCTCGGCCGCTGCAATCTTTCAACGCTGGAGCAGGCGGTACTTGGTACGGAGCGGGAAGACGATCTGCCGGGGGCACTGGTTCCACAGCGTTTCTTTGATTATTTACGCACCGGGGAATTTGCTTTGATTCGTGATGTGCTGCGGCATAACTATGATGATGTATGCAGTATGCCGAAACTGGTTGCAAAAGTGGCGGCGGCTTTCCGTGCACCGGAAACACTGGTGCATCCCGAGGATATCTATGGTGTAGGCCGCACACTGATGCGCGGCGGACATGTGCAGGAAGCCAGACAATGCTACAGGATACTGGGCCGTACTACGATGGCCGGCAGTGCACGGATGCGTCTGGCAGAAAGCTATAAAAAAGAACGGGACTGGGCAGAAACTGAAAAAGTCTGCGAGAGCATGATCCGGGAAGGACAGAATGGCAGCTGGCCATATATTGAACTGTCCAAATATTATGAACACCATGTGCGTGACTATGAAAAAGCAGATCAGATGGCACTGCGTGCACTGAATATGATGCTTAATGCACTGCCGATTTCAGAGGGAGCGGAACATGATAAACAGCAGGCGGAACTGGAAGGATTGTATAAACGAATCCGACGGATCCGTAAGAAGTCAGAAAGGCAGGAACAGAATGGGGTTCTTTGATTCATTGGCAGTCACAAGACTTGGTAGCAAGGCAGTAGCTGAACTCAAGAAGGGGAATACCGCGCAGGCGGAGGAATTGTACCGGGAGGCATTTCAGAAAGGCCTTGCCAACATTCAGCAGCTGGCCAGTTTTACCGGGATACTGGTACGTGGCGGGAAGTTTGATGAGGCGCTTGAGGTCATCAAGCGGGCAGAGAAGATTGGCGGTCTTACTGATAAGGATAAGATGAACATGCATATTCAGTATGCTGTTATCCTGTGGCGCAAAGGGCATCTGGACCATGCGATAGAGATTCTTGAGGAGGATGCGAAAAAGTTCCGCAATGGTACGCTGTACTCCGTCATTGGATATCTTCTGATTGAGCAGGGCGATGCTGATAAAGCGCTCAAGTACAATCTTGAAACCCTTGACTATGATGATGAAGACCCGATTTTCCTGGAAAATGTTGCACAGACATATTATCGTCTGCTAGGCGATAAAGAATCTGCACGCAAATATTTTGACAAGGTGCTTGCTTACAAGCCAACAGCAATTGATACCAACTATTTTCTGGCCAAATATGATGTTGAAGCCGGGGATACTGCCAAGGCAAGGGAACGTCTGAATATTGCAGCCCAGGGTCGTTTTTCACAGTTGAATTATGCGACACCGGAGATGATTTCAAAGGCTTTGTCGGGACTGGACTGAAATATGTGATGGTTTGTGCCGGCAGGCGGGTATGTCTGGCGGAGACGGTCAGACGCAGCTCCGTCTGTCGATTTGTTCGGTACTGTTTTCTTTGCTGAAAACAGTATGATATCCGGAAGATGCGGCATGGCCGCTCCGAAGCGTTTGCTGATACTGAGGTGCACTGAGGATTTAATAGAATGAAGAAACTGCTTCCGTTACTGTTTATCCTTCTTCTTTTATGTACTGGTTGTTCGGCACAGAAACAAACAAAGAATGAGGTTCCAGCCGGAACTTTCAGACAGATTGACCAGGATACTGCGAAAAAGATGATGTCCAATGATGATGGACATGTCATAGTGGATGTCCGCAGACAGGATGAGTATGATGAAGGGCACATTCCAGGCGCCATCCTGATTCCGAATGAAAGCATAGGCACTTCCAGACCGGATGCGCTTCCTGAACCTGATCAGATCATACTGGTCTATTGCCGCAGTGGAAACCGTTCAAAACAGGCCGCAGAGAAGTTGGCGCAATTGGATATACAAACGTTTATGAGTTTGGCGGAATCAATACCTGGACGGGTGAGATTGTTTCTGACAGGTAAAACAGTTGAACCGTTACCTGATCGGCCAGCATATATGGATGCTTTACAGAATAAGTTTCGGTGCCGCAGAACAGTTTATCTGGGACTGGCAGATGCCATGTGGAACATTGCTGACAAAAAGAAAAATCCCTTTGAATGAATTGTTCCAACGCGCTGCGCGGGTTTGTTAAAAATGACATTGCAATTGATATGATGCCGAATGTATCAATTAACTGGAGTATAATGGAATGAAGATAGCAGTAACTTATGAGAATGGAAATGTCTTTCAGCATTTCGGACATACAGAGACATTTAAAGTGTATGATGTCGAAGACGGCAGGATAGTAAAAGCTGAAATCATTGGTTCTAATGGAACAGGACATGGTGCCCTTGCCGGTCTTCTGAACGACAGGGGAATTGATGTACTGATCTGCGGGGGAATTGGTGGTGGTGCACAGGCTGCTCTTGCTGAGAGAGGAATAGAGCTTTGTGCTGGAGCGTCCGGAAATGCGGATGAGGCAGTTGCGGCGTATCTCCGTGGAGAACTTGAGAACACGGGTGCAAATTGTGATCATCATGGCGAGGGTCACACCTGTGGAGAAAATGGCGAACATGAATGCGGAGGAGGCTGTCATAAAATGTCTGAGATTGAAGGCAAAAATGTCGGGAAAACCTGTCGTACCCATTACCGTGGTACATTCAATGATGGAACGCAGTTTGATTCTTCCTATGACCGTGGGGAACCGCTTGAATTTGTATGCGGCGCCGGACAGATGATCAAAGGCTTTGATGCTGCTGTTGCGAATATGGAAGTCGGGCAGGTGGTTGATATTCATCTGATGCCGGAAGATGCGTATGGGAATCCTGATCCAAATGCGTTTTTTACTGCTGAAATTTCACAGCTTCGCGGTGCGGAGCAATTGTCTGTGGGACAGCAGGTTTATCTGCAGAACCAGTATGGTCAGCCCTTCCCGGTGAGAGTATCAGCCAAGGATGACAAGACGATTACATTTGATGCGAATCATGAAATGGCTGGAAAGGAACTGAACTTCCGCATAGAACTGGTTGAAGTGAGATGAATGTTCAGCCTTTACATTCTTCTGTTGAGGTTTTTGACACAGAAGAATGTAAAGGCTTTTTGGGCTGTACGGCAAATCCACTAAATTGGAGGAAACCTATATTATCTTCAGGCTTCAATGAGTCAATATTTTCCCGCATGCTCACGGTTGGCAGCTGATGGCGAGTAAACCTTAGCGGGCTGTTTGGAGTACAATTTGATTGCTACTGTCCCGTGTGAAAACTAAGTCAATGCCCTGACTAAGATGCACTGGTTATTATTGCCGGTGCTGCTCTCTTTTGCACCAGTGCATTCGGTCACTAACTTTTTGATCCACACTGATCATCAATTCGTTGCACAGCACCGGTAAACAGCCGGTGCTTTTTTTGTCCGGAAATAGAGACCATCATAACTCGAACACACGCTACAGATATCCAGACTTTGCAGCGCTTTTTTACAGCACCAGCTTCAGAGAGGCGCATTGGATGCACCTCTCTGGGGAAATGCATTACAGGTGCGGTGTTTATGACAGAGGTTTTTAGAAGGAAGGGCAGATGAATCCTGCGGCACATGCCTTATGCATGGAATGTAAAAGAAGGTACGTGATGCAGTCTGTCATTGGTAGGTCGACAGAAAGCAGATAAGGACGAATCTGGACGTGGCAGTGAATCCGGTCTTTGGACATGAGTAAAGAACAGACCCGCAGTTTACATTCTGCGGGTCTGTCAATGTGCGTGTAAAAAGGGTTATATACTGAAAAAACAGGGAAATACAGTCTGTTGTAGATGAGAAGCAACCCGTTTTTCTGAAGGGAATCATCCGATCAGTTCCATGAGTTCCTCCTTGGACAAACTCATGAGGGAGTTGCTCTCGCCACTGATGATTGCCTCTGCCAGGTCACGCTTGGCTTCCTGAAGCTGGACAATTCTGTCTTCAATGGTGTTGGCGGCAATCAGCTTGATAACGGTAACCTGACGTGTCTGGCCGATGCGGTGTGCTCTATCAGTCGCCTGGTTTTGTACAGCGACGTTCCACCATGGATCATAGTGGATGACAACATCTGCACCAGTCAGGTTGAGACCGGTGCCGCCTGCTTTAAGAGAAATCAGGAATACTGGAACATCACCGGAATTGAATTCATTTACCAGACGGAGGCGTTCCTGCTTGGGTGTGGCTCCAGTAATCGTAAAGAAAGGAATGTCGGCCTGTTTGAGATCTTCAGCCAGCAGTGCCAGCATGGAGGTGAACTGGGAAAAGACCAGCATCCGGTGGCCACCGTCCATCGCACTTTCAATAAGATCAAGGCAGGCATCGCGTTTGGCACTGCTGCCGTGATAGTTTTCGAAGATGAGCGAAGGATCACAGCAGATTTGACGGAGCCGTGTAATCTCTGCCAGAATACGCATTTTGTCTTCATTATTGTCGCTTGAGGACTCAAGAAGTGCCTTCATGTGGACGACCTGTGCGTCATATAGCTTTCTCTGGTCTTCTTCCATCGCTGCACTGCGGGTTTCCTCGAGTTTTTCGGGAAGGTCCTTGAGAACATCCATCTTTTTCCGTCTCAGAATAAAGGGTTCTGTCATTTTGGCCAGTCGTGCAGTTGCTTCCGGATCTTTGTACTTCATGATCGGCGTTTCAAACTGTGTGGCAAACTCAGAGGATGTATAGAGGAAACCAGGCATAAGAAAGTCGAATATGCTCCAGAGCTCGGCAAGTCGGTTTTCTATCGGGGTGCCTGTTAACGCAAAGTGATGGCTTGCCTTGAGGATGCGTACGGATTTGGAAACAGCAGCTTTCTGATTTTTGACATACTGTGCTTCGTCCAGAATGGCTGCTGAGAAATACAGTTTGTCATAGAAGGCTATATCTCTTCTGAGCAGATCATATGAGGTAATATAGAGGTCTGCGGTGTTTTCACCGCTCTCAATGCCGGCAAGAAGCTCTTTGCGGTGATCCAGATTTCCATCCAGTGTCTGTGCGGTAAGGCCAGGTGTAAATTTGCGGCATTCTTCCTGCCAGTTATAAACAAGGGATGCGGGACAGATAACCAGTGCAGGCCGTTTTTCACCATTGTCTTTCTGCGATTGAAGCCAGGAGAGCATCTGAAGTGTTTTGCCAAGGCCCATTTCGTCTGCCAGTATGCCTCCAAATCCATAAGCGGATACAGTGCTTAGCCAGCGGAAACCGTAGACCTGGTATGAACGAAGCGTACTGCCGAGGGACTTTGGAGCTTCAAAATCAGAATCCTTAATGGTCTGGAAAGAGCGAATCAAATGCTTGAATTCGCGATCGCGTGAGGCGGCGAGTTCGTCATGTGCCTCGAGCAGTTTATCAACATAAAGAGCCCGATACTTTGGAAGATGGATATCACCTTTGAGAAGCTCTTCAAGAGAGAGGTTCATGGCACCGAGCGTCTGATCCAGATCTTCAAATTCGTTTACATGCCGGAGATCGACAAAATCGCCGGTACGCAACCGGTGCCACCGTTTCTTTTGACGGTAGCTGGCAAGAACTTCCAGAAGTTCATCTGGCGAGAGATCTGTGGTCTGAATGGAAAGATCAAGCAGATCACTTTCCAGTGATATATTGAGACTTGCATGAGGAACCTGACGGAACTGAATCCGGCGGAAGGCATCGCTGCCGTTCACGATGCCGAAGCGGGCCAGATTTGGAAGTCCTTCGGTTTTAATCTCAATGACGTTATCGTCACTGGCGGTCTGTACAAAAAGATGTTTTTCGGAATCAGTATCAGGAAAGTATTTACGGATCGCTGAAAGAACGCGGTTTTCCTGTACGGTGTCCTTTACGTACTGATCCGGAACATCAAATCCGAGTGCGCATGGTGGATACTCTCCATATTGGACTACGGCGCGGCAGGTGACCTGTTTATCCACAAGATCAACATAGAATGTGAATTCCGGTTCAGGCGGAAGCTGGTTTTCGAGCAGTGGCGAGACGTTGTCGTTCAGGTCTATCTGCCCGGATTCACGCAGGGCGGGGAGAACACGATACATGAATTCCTGAAACTTGGTTTTGCCGAGTGTACAGCGGAAATGGCCGCTATCGCTGGTGATCTTCTGAAAAGGACGAATGTATTTAAACCTGTCATCAGAGACCTGTGAGAAAAAATGGTCGTCCAGAAAATACTGGAACTGTTCTCCACTGATGAACTCCGGAATCTTCCCTTCAAGTGTAATTCCGGACAGCTTATTTCCATTCTTAATGGGGGTGAGTGTGATAGATGCCTTTGGACTATATGAGCCGACATGAATATATCGGACGTCATTTCGTCTTCCGGTCTGATACAGAACAGATGTACCTTCTGCCAGAGCATATAGACTGTCCAGAACGCTGCCATTCAGAGCGAAACTGTTCCCAATAGGGATGATTTCATAATAATACTGGCCATAGTTCCTGGATTTATTCAGGCTGGTGATAATATGTACCCGATCCCGAATCATGTCATACCATTTTTGCGACCGATCGGTAAATGTAACTTTTGAAAAGTCTGGGGATGCGGATTTACCGAGTGTAAGCATTTGCTCATTGTCTACTGCCTGAACCAGATCACTGAATCCTTTAACCAGCAGTGCTTTTCCTCCATTTACGGACAAGTCGAAATACAATCCAAGGGGATTTTCACGTACGATACGCGGTATCAAATCCACAACAGGCTGCTTTACGGAAACAGGTGGTTCTTTTAAATCCAGTATATCACTTTCAACTGATGCAGCCAGTTCGCTTTGAACGGTTCCGGACAGCATTTTCATCAATTGATCTCCGTGACCGTCTGTATGATCACCTGGATTTTCTGCCCTGATCTGCTTTCTTGTCCACATCCATAAGGCCATGCAGTGGGGACACATATGTGGCTGGAAATAATAATAACGAAGATAGGAATACGTGGTTAACTTCATCTGGCCACAATTGCAGTCCATTTGGATGATCTTGTTTTGTGTAAAAGAAAAACGTGCGTAGCGGGATTCGTTTCTCCATGAAGCCTGAATAACCTGTTCTCCTTCCTGGTTATATACAAGGTTCCAAGTAAAATCATGGTGATTTTCATGCTCAAATTCTTCGGCAATTGATGCCTCTGAAAGCGAGAATTCCAGTTTGGCATCTGAGAGCAGGTCATCCATCTGGAAAAAAGTATCATCTGGAAGAGGCGTATCCAAATAAGTGAAGTATTCATCGGCAAGGGAGATGCCCCTGCGCCGGATATAATCCATTTTTTCCTTCCGCTTTTTTTCTTCATATTGCCTCTTAACATCGGGATCGACTGTAAAGACAAACGGTCCATGTACTTTTTCCCAGTGAAGAAGCAGATTGGCGATATGCCGGCATCGATTTCCATTTGAGCTGAAAGTGCAGGTGCAGGAATAATAGTCCCGGAATGAACCGTATTTATCTTGATTTTGCCGAACATCATACCAATTGGGGTATTCGAGAAGCTCCGCATAAGTTGAGGGAGCTTTTCCAATGGTAACCTCGAATCCGTTTATGGTTTTGCCACGGGCGCTTTTTTCATCCGGTGCTGCTTCGAAAGCCTTCAAATAGCCTTTTTCTTCGTCAGAATTCGCCTGATCTAAAACGTTATCTTTAAAATAGGAAGACCAGTTCCAACAAACAGTTTCAACTTTTTCTGCCATCTGATAATCTCCTGATTTTTGTAAATAGTAAAACAACGTGTATTCCTTATTTGAATGTTCATTACATGATATAAAAGGCCATATTATTATCTGCCGGAGGTGAGCGTGTGTCAAGAAATCTTTCTTTGAATAGATACCGTTTTATCTGATTACAATGAAATCTGAAATACAAAAGCTGTCTGAAAGTTCTGAGACATATTTTACCAGAAAAAGTGCCATATTTGTAAATGAGATTGACACAATATAAATCAGCATATAAAACATGTATGTTTTATAACAATAATTTAAAAAAGATTGGTAAAAGAATATGCTGATAAAACGTAAGTGCTGTCCGCTTGCTGGTTTTTTTGCTTTTGATACTGATGATGACAGCTGCTGTGGGAGAAGAGCAGCGTACAGAATCTGTACCATTTAGCTCTAGTTCCGGGGTATAAGTTACTAGCACATTTTAAGTCACTTTGATGTAGCTTCATTTTGGCCCTGCTGTTCACCAGCTTCGCCATTTTCAGTGCTGTCGGCATCCGTTTCAACATGTGCATCTTTTCCCATTCGACCG
>JAFUHD010000150.1 GCA_017469025.1 Clostridia bacterium | reverse complement strand
CAAGTGCTGCTACAATAAACCGGCTTGCATCCACGCCCCGAAGCTCAAAGAAACTGAGCGGATCTTCATCAAGACGCAGGCCAACGCCATACATCGCTGCTGCCACATGTTTGCACATATAGGCACCATCCGGACAGGAACAGCGGAAATGAATCTCTTTCGGTGTCGGAAACAGGCCGTCCTTGCTGAAAAAGAGTGTCTTCATCTCCTCAGGAAACTTGCCGTTCAGCAGATCCTCCATATTTTTAACGCGGGTCAGCGAGGTGTCAACAATCTGGTTCTGACGCTTCTCACTGAGCGGATCGATTGTAATGTGAACTCTGTATGGACTTGAAGAGGAACCCTGTACAATCGCTTTGACCATCCCCCTGCCTAATTCGAGGTCAATGACTGCACTGGCACGCACATACTTTCTGCCGCGTTCGAGCCGGTTCGTATAGTCCGCATACCGTTCAAGGTTTTCACACCATGAAATGCCCCACCAGCTGGTACAGATTTTCCTGCTGTTTGTCTTCGGCGAAACCGGATGAAGCGTGATGCCCTTGGCCGCCTGTTTCCTGATATACGATTCAGCCATACCTGCGAGTTCATAAGATGTGGTCTGATGAAAATAGCCGTAGCTGTTCCCACGTCCATAGCCCCCGTATCTAGCCATGATCACACCTCCAGTCTCATGATCTTCAGCAGCTCTTCATTGCTCATTTCGGTTATCCAGCTTTCTCCGCTGGAACCAATAATGTTTTTCGCCAGTTCAGACTTGGCATTGATCATTTCATTGATCTTCTCTTCAATTGTCCCTGAGGTCACGAATTTATGGACAATCACATTATTCTTCTGCCCGATACGGAATGCACGGTCCGTTGCCTGATTTTCAACAGCCGGATTCCACCAGCGGTCAAAATGAATCACGTGATTTGCTGCCGTCAGATTAAGGCCGGTACCGCCTGCCTTAATCGTCAGCACCATAAACGGAACATACTTTTCAGCGTTGAATTCATCCACCATTGCCTGACGGTCTTTCACCTTCGTCTCGCCATGAAGTACAAGACCTGGACGGCCAAAGATTTCCTCCAGAAAATCTGCCAGATACTGGGTAATTTCCCTGTACTGCGTGAAGACAAGGACACGTTCATGCTTGTCGCGGATCGTCTCACAGATTTCCCGCAGCACTTCGAATTTGCCGCTTTCCTTTTCCGCATATTCACCGAGCCCCATAAACTGGTCGGGATGGTTGCAGATCTGCTTGAGCCTGCCAATGACAGCCAGCACAAGTCCCTTTCGCTGTATGCCTTCAAGATTCTGGAGGCTTTTCTCAAGCTCATCCACCTGGCTGCGGTACAGTGCCGTCTGTCGCTTGGTCAGTGTAATGTAGTCTATGGTTTCCACCTTGTCCGGCAGATCGGAAATGATCGTCTTGTCCGTCTTAAGGCGGCGAAGTATAAACGGAGAGATCATCCGCTTAAGCTTCATATAACCATCCGTCTCAAAGGGCAGGCTCTATGCAAAGTCGCTGAACTCCTTTGCCGATCCCAGAAGCCCCTTGTTAAGGAAGTCAAACAGTGACCAGAGGTTTGTCAGATCATTTTCAATCGGGGTACCGGTCAAAGCAATCCTGTGATGTGCTTTCAGTGACTTAATGGCTTTGGCCTGCTTCGTTCCGGGATTTTTGATTGCCTGAGCTTCATCCAGTATCACATAATCCCACTCCACAGTCTGCAAAGCTTCAATCTTGGAGGCCATGGAATAGGTAGTCATGGTTACCATGGCCTGCTGCTCCCCTTTGCGCAGCATCTGATCCAGTTTCGCACCTGTCTGGCCGTGCAGCCTCAGAAAGGCGATTTCCGGTGTAAAACGGGCAGCTTCCTTTTCCCAGTTTCCCATCAGGGTCGCAGGAACAATGAGCAGCACGCGGAGCTGTCTGCTGTACTCAAGGCGGATTTTGTCGAGAAAAGACAGGACCTGAAGGGTTTTACCAAGTCCCATATCATCTGCAAGACAGGCGCCAAGGCCGAGCGTCCCCATCTGACACAGCCATCCATAGCCATTGATCTGATATGGCCGAAGCTCCGCATGAACCGTATCAGGCACAGGCGGAATAGTCTGTCTGGATGGATTTCTGAGATTCTGGAAAGTCGCCTGCAGCCACTGACCGTTTGTAATTTCGACGCCTTCAGGCGTCTTTCTGTTTTTCTTTCCAAGGCCGCCTTCCAGTCTCAGTGCCTCCATCATGGTAAGGTCGCCCTTGTAATCATCCATCATGCCGAGCAGTTTCCGGAGCTGTTCGTGATCCACCTCTACCCAGTGACCTTTGAGGAGTGTGAGCCCTTCAGACATCTGAAGGAGATCCTGTAGTTCTTTTTTCGACAGAGTATACCCGTCTACTGTGAGACTCGGTTTCATTGAAACAATGGTTTCAAGTCCGAGCATGGACGGCTCTTTATCGCCCAGCTTCACGGAAATGGTCACCGCAGCAGATTTGCGGCGCCACCAGTTCGGAAGACGGCAGCAGATACCAGTCGCCTCAATTGCCTCGACGTTTTTGAGAAACTGCCATGCTTCCCCGCTGGTCAGGCGTAGAGGATGCAAAAGCTCACCGGAATCCATGAATTCTGAAATCAGCGGTGAAACTTCCGATGCCTGATTGAGGCAGGAAAGAAGCGCTACCAGCTTTTCCTGCTGCCCTTTGAACTCCTTAAGTGCATAGGACAGCGGCTGATGACGTACACGTCCCTTAATTCTTGTTGTGTACGTTGCCATAAAGGCAAACGGATAATCCTCGTCAATCTCTGCACCCGGTTTTCTGTTCTCAACCAGATGGAAGAAAACCCGTTCCGGAATCCTTAAATCCTGACTCCGTTCCGTCAGGAACATTTCAACGGTGCCGTTATACGCTTTCAGTGACGTGCAGAAATACTCAAGCAGATGCTGATACCCCTGCCTCAGCCATGCTTCACTGATATACTCAGTGCCTATTCCAAATGGAACTGCGGCAAGCAGGTTAGAAATGTCCATCTCTCCCGGTTCAAAGACCGTTTCATCCCGGGTAATTTCAAGTGCCGGCTGCATCGACAGGGACCGCACAAATGTGCCTGCAAATGTGTGCAGAAAAGTCATCCCCGGTACATCGTCCCTGCTCGCCGATTCAAATCCCAGCTGAAACAGCAGCGCCCACTTGTTTTTGGCATATGCATCACGCAAATGACGTTCGCGTGGCTCCTGACAGCTTTCCGGTATGTCCAGGATATACCCGTCAGGCGTAAATATGACTGTTATCTGAGGTTTAACTTCTTTTCTCGCAGGCATATAAACGCCCTCCTGTTTGTCATAAGAAACTTATTTGGCATTCGGATCAATCAGATCCGAATGGCCAATTCCCATCAGTTCCGTCGTCTGACGCGGACTTGTATTCCCGCCATTATACTTGCCGATTCTCGTGATCTGTTTGCCCATAAAACACATAACCGCAGTCTGTCCGCCGTCCAGGTTGAGTGACTCCTGACATCCTTCTGCAAGCATATGGTCTGCAAGGAACTGGATGTTCACGCCGACACTGATATTCCGGATGCGTCCCTCTGCCAGAATCGCAAAGTAATGTCCGGGTTTGACCATTCCGATTGCGCATCGCGGCTGATCCGTTTTGCCGTTGGTCATCTGCGCAATAAACGGATTGATTTCGCCGCCGCGTACCAGATAGGGCCCGAAAGACCAGACATCCACTGCCCCATCCGCTATATATTCTGCAGCAGTCCGCTCATCCGACTGATAGACTGCCCAGTGTCCGTCTTCATACATTGCCAGCGTATCCAGGTTCGGAAACTGACGGCGGTTTGCCTCCGGCACACGGTCAAAGAACACACGGCCGTTCCGGATCACCATGCCGATCATTGTCTTGCGGCCAAGCCGGTATGTGTAATAATCCGTATTCATGCCAAAGACCACCTGGTTTTCTTTGGCAATCAGCTTTGGCTGTACATGTTTGTTCTGAGGCTTGTCCGGATCATACAGGATGGAGCCGAAATGTTCCCTGTCAAGGTCGCAGAATACCCTTGCCTCATACCAGGTCAGAACCGCCTCCGCATCAAAGATACGGTCTACACGAACGACCAGTGTCGGGGATGCATAGAACCACAATCCATTTTCATCATCCTCAATCACCCATTCACCGGAAACTGCATAGCCCATCGCATCCCGAGGTGCATCTGCAAGGGCATCCGGCCATTCCACCTCAACAACCGGTTTCCGTGAAATATCCACATCCGGCATTTCCGGTACGGGGGTCGGAACCGGCGTCGGAACAGGTGTCGGTCCGGGCTTTCCACGTTCAGACACCGTTTCCATCTGGTTCACTGCTGTCAGCACAGGCGCTGGCTCCGGTGTGATTTCCGGTTCAGCCGGCTCATCTGCTGCGTCGGTCTTCTCCGGTTCAGCCGGCTCATCCGCCGTGTTCGTACTCTCCGGTTCAGCCGGCTCATCTGCCGCGTCCACGGTCTCCGGTTCAGCCGGCTCATCTGACGCGTCCACGGTCTCCGGTTCGGCTGGTTCATCGGGTGTATCCAATGTTCCCTGTGCTGGCTGCAGATTCGATTCATGCTCGACTTCTGGTTCTTTCTCTTCTTTACTGCCAGCAGTCAGGCTGGTGATATGTTCGAGGAAATCACCGCCGGCCTCATCCGGACCGACAGTCGTAAAGACCAGACCAAAGTCTGCACAGCTGTTTTTATCTTCATCTGTCACAACAAAATGTGTGGTTTGCTGTGTTACATGCAGGGCATAAGCTGCAGCAGCTGCTTCAAGACCGGTTTTGCCGCCCTGTGATGTCAGTGGAATGCGCCAGTTCATATGAATCGGCTGTTCCTTTGCCAGATGCAGATACAGCTTTTTGACCTGCCACGTTCCATACTGTGCGGCAGATTCCGGACAGAAAGAAGGATCATCCGCATTCTCAATACAGCGTAAAGCGGCATCCGCACAGATTTTGTGCGCTCCATGGCCATATTCGCCATTCACATCATGTGTCAGAAGCACCTCCGGCTGAAATTGGCGGATCAGGCGGGTAATAAAAGCATCCACCTCTGCTTTTTTCCAGCGGTTATATCCTGCCTCAAGCGTCCCGGAGTAGGTATCATGAAACTGACCGATAACCGGATAATGGCGTACACCCATGGACCAGAGTCCGTTCAGGAGTTCACTTTTCCGTGTGGTATTGGAATAACTCATATAGGCTACAACTACGCTGAGGCCCCTCTCCACACCATAGTCCGGTATGGTACCGCCAAAGAAGAGCAGTTCATCGTCCGGATGAGCAGCCAGCAGGAGGATATCCGCTTTTTCCTGTGTCGGTTCCCACTGCTGAACCCAGTCCGGCAGTTCCCCGTCCGCAAAGACACTGACCTCATTAATTTTGAACTGTGCCTTTTTGCCGGAAGTATCAATGAGCCGGAAGTGGGTTTCGGCCCCCAGATCCAAAAGGGTATGGGCATACTTCATCTCGCCAACGATAACCGTTTCCCAGTTTCCATTACGTTCTGCCTGTATTTCCCATTCCAGCGGTTCCTCGCCAAAGCAGATATAAAGCCACCTTGCAGGCTTATCCACAGGCGTTTGAAACTCCAGATAACCGTTTTTCATCTCACGGTTACGCCAGTAACTGGTATAAAGTCCATCATGAACCGAATCTGTCCCTTTTCCAGGTGACGTTATTTTGCAAAGCTCAGTCAGGTTTTCCGCTGTTTCCGCAACTGCAACACCCGTCAGCAGAAGCAGACAGAGAACTATCCCTGCCATTAGTCTTTTCATATGATAAGCGCTGCCTGCCATGAAGCAGGAAAGCTGTCTCCTTTGACAACATAATTGTGCTTTCGGCACCGTATCATTCGCAAATGTCATTCTTTGACACACCAGCCAAAATGCTGGTCCATCTCCTTTCAAATCCATTTACCGCCGTCAGACACCTGAGACAGCAAGCTGCTTCTGCAGTGTACTGCAAAGAACCTTCAGTGTTTCAATCGCCAGCTCCTCTGCTCTGGCATTGCGCGGGATACCTGCGGCATCCAGGACCGTTTCGGCCGCTTCACGGCTGAGGGAGTACTGGCTGATCAGATTGTTAAGCAGTGTCTTGCGGCGCATAAGAAAAATACGGTGAACCATGCGGTCGAAAAACAGGTCATCTGTATCTTCCGTCTTACCAATACGGTTCATCACCAGAAACGTGGAATCCACCTTTGGCTGCGGTGTAAAGCAGGCAGCAGGCACCTCCAGCGCACGCTCCAGTTCATAATTCTTCTGGCACAGAATGCCGAGCGGACCATATCCATCCTCCCCCGGTCCTGCCATTAGTTTGTCGGCAACTTCTTTCTGCACCATAAATGCCAGCGACCGTGCCTCCGGCAGTTCACGGATCGTTTTCTCCAGTATTTCTGTCGTAATATAATACGGAATATTCGCAGCCACACGCACGGTTCTATCCGCTCCGAACATTTCGCGGCTGATCTCCCGGAGATTCAGGGATAGCACATCCCGATAAATCACGCTGGCGTTCGGTGAATGTTCAAGCGCCACTGTCAGAAACGGTCTGAGGCTTTCATCCACTTCAATCGCCACAACCTGTGCCGCACGCTCTGCCAGCATACGGGTCAGTGTTCCCATCCCGGGTCCGATCTCTATGACACAGTCATCCGGACCGATTCCGGCAGCATCCGCAACTTCACGCATAAGCGCGTCATCCAGGATAAAGTTTTGTCCCAGGCTGTGCTTATATGCAAAGCCCGCCTGATAGTGCTTACGTTTTTTCACGCGTTGTTCCTCTTTTTCCGGCAGACCCGTTCAGTGAATGCGTACCGGATTTTCACAATTTGTATCTGAAATAATAAAATGCGGACGGTTCTTGACTTCCATATAGGTCTTTGCCATGTACTGTCCCATGATACCCATGCACATCAGCTGCAGACCGCCAATGAACAGTATAATACATATTGTGGATGCCCATCCTGCAACTGGATCGCCAAAGATCAGCCGGCGCACCACCACAAACAATACCATGATGAAAGCAATCAGCATGGAGATAAGACCCATGTAACTGGCGATAGAAAGCGGCGCCTGGGAGAAGTTCACTATACCATCTATGGAGTATTTGAACAGTCCCCAGAAAGACCACTTGCTCGCCCCTGCAGCACGCTCCACATTTTTATATGGCAGCCACTTGGTTCTGAAACCGACCCAGCCGAAAATGCCCTTGGAGAAACGGTTATATTCGCTCATCGCAACGATTGCATCCACCATCTCACGCTTCATCAGACGAAAGTCACGTGCACCATCCACGACATCTGCATCACTGATCCGGTTGATCAGGTGGTAGAACCGATGGGCGAAGAATGAGCGGACAGGCGGCTCTCCCTCACGTGTTACGCGTCTGGTCGCCACACTGTCAAACGGCTCTTCCTCCAGAGCACGCAGCATTTCAGGCAGCAGATCTGGCGGATCCTGCAGATCCGCATCCATTACGGCGACCGCATCTGCATCTGCATTGCAGAATCCCGCATACATGGCTGCCTCCTTTCCGAAATTTCTCGAAAAGGATAAGTACTTCACCCTCTCATCTTTTTCGGAAAGTTTCTTCAGAATGTTAAGCGTCTCATCTTTTGAACCGTCATTGACAAACAGCAGCGTAAATGCATACTGCGGCAGACTGTCGATCACCTTAACAGCTGTCGTGTAGAAAACCGGAAGCACTTCCTGCTCATTATAGCAGGGAACAATCAATGCAACCGTCCGAATCATTCTATCCTCCGAATAAAAGCTCCGTAGCAGTACGGATGCCATTTTGTAAAAAAACTGTCGTAACATACGACAGTTTTAAGTGCAGCTTACTCGTCTTCGTCCTCTTCCTCAGGAAGCAGCGCATTATGATAAACATCCTGGACATCATCAAGATCATCCAGCATTTCGAGCATCTTGTTGATCTTTTCAACAATTGCAGGATCAGTCACTTCATTCGTATTCTGCGGGACC
Organism: Clostridia bacterium; assembly: GCA_017469025.1. Classification (GTDB taxonomy): domain Bacteria; phylum Bacillota; class Clostridia; order Christensenellales; family Aristaeellaceae; genus Ventricola. The sequence goes on along the minus strand of JAFUHD010000150.1, from coordinate 4,576 downwards.
ATGGTCAGATCTGCGCTTACGAACTGATAGCCTGCTTTTTCAGGATTTTCGCGAACCGAAGAGAAATCTTCAACGGCCGTCGTAATCTCAAATGCATCTTCTTCAGCCTGCACATCCTGTGCGCCGGCATCCAGTGCAGCCATCATGATCTCATCTTCGTCCATACCCGGCTGACGCTCGATTACGATCATGCCGACGTTATCAAACATGTAGGAAACGCAGCCATTGGTGCCCAGAGAGCCGCCATTCTTATCGAAGATGTGACGTACATCCGAAGCTGTCCGGTTCCTGTTGTCCGTCAGTGTGGAGACGATAATGGCTACGCCGCCAGGGGCATATCCCTCATACGTGATCTCCTCATAGTTGACGTTTCCACCTTCGCCCGCTGCTTTCGCAATGGAACGCTTGATGTTTTCATTGGGCATGTTATTCGACTTGGCTTTGGCAATTACATCACGCAGTTTACCGTTGACTGCCGGATCGGCGCCGCCGTCACGGACAGCAATGGCGATTTCACGGCCAATCTTTGTAAAGATTTTGCCGCGCTCTGCATCTGCCTTGCCCTTTTTATGTTTAATGTTTGCCCACTTGGAATGACCAGACATATTGTTTCCTCCCAGATATAAAGACTTAAAAAAGATTTACATGACATTATATCACGTACACCTTTTTTGATGCAACCTGTTTTTTAAGTTCTGAAAAATGGCTGAACCACAACAGGAACATCCCCGGCAGACGGCTCTGCATCCCATTGCGGACATTCCCGAGCAAACGCACGGGCCAGCCACTTATCTTCTCTCTCAAAAAAGAAAACAGGCCGCAGCACTCTGCGGCCTGTCCATACAGCCAGATTACTCAGCACGAACGAAGATGTAGCCGAAGGACACTTCAACATCCTTCTTGACCAGGTTCTCTTCGCAGTAGCAGACAATGAGCTGTCCATCGGTATTCATACCGACATACTTCATGCCCTCGTCATCGATCTCGTCGCTCTCAACACCGGTTACCTTGGTGAAGTAGAGGCTCTTGTCATCAGCGCTGACCTTGCTCAGTTTGCCGACGCCCATGTTGAAATCGCCATCGTTCTCACCGCGGACGGTAAAGAGCCAGCCGTCCCACGGAAGCTTCAGTGTAGCGGTCTCATCAGAGATATCGGCAGCAAAAGATACCGTTGCTTCCATGTCATATACATGTGCATGGAGATACGCGCCCTGGTCAACCATGACACCGGCGTCAGAACCGGTTGCGCTTCCGTCCAGAATTGCCTTGACAGAAACCTTGACAGCCCCCTCAGGAACCGGAAGGAGGCCATTGGACTCGATATCATTCTCGTCCGCATACTCTTCACCGATGTAAGCACCGGCCAGAACCCATTCGCCCTCCCAGTCTGTTACCGGGGACTCACGGTTAAAGGAAACAACGGTATCCGGATTCAGGTCAGCAAGTGCCATAACCGGCAGAATCAGTGCGAGTGTCATCAAAACAGCAAGTAATTTTCTCATAACAAAGCCCTTCCTTTCAAATTATGAACTTTATATTCCCCGGCAGCCATCTGCCGGTGAGTATACCAGTTAATCCTTGGCAGGCCATTTCCGCATGGCTTCCTCAAGGGACATACCGGAGGCAATGCCTTCCTTGCGCAGATTGTTTACCTGCTGGATTTCCTTCATCTTGGCACCTGTCAGGCTGTAGCCTTTCATCGCCCACAGCGTAGCCAGCCATGCAACCATCGGAATGATGCAGAACATCACGATGACTGCCAGCTTGATCCCGGCTGAATACGGCGTGGCATCTGTCGGCAGTTCACCCAGACCTGCCATTGCAAAGAAGATAAATGCAACCAGTGTCTGTGCGAGAGAAGATACCAGTTTGTCAACCAGTGAGAAAAGCGTGCCCATGATGCCGGGAATGTACTTGCCGGAACGGTAAGTTTCATAGTCCGAGCAGTCTGCAACCATTGGAATCGGCATGTCAGCTGTTGCATAGTATGCGCCGTAACCGATGCCGAAGCACAGAATAAAGAGGATCGTGTAAAGATTTATGGATCCGCCGCCATTGAACGGGAATGAAAGCATCATGGCCGGGTTCTGGTTGTTCGACAGAACAAGCAGTGCAAGAACGCCTACATAGCAGATCAGTGCAACTGCGACATACCGGGTCAGGGATGCCTTCTGTCCCAGTTTCTGAGAGGTTCTCACAGAAAGCAGGAAGAACGGAACAGCGAAAACATAACCGAGCACCATCATCGGCAGATAGAGACTGTTGTAGTTCCCCATTACAATGCCGTAAAGAGCAAGGAGCACCGTGGTATTGGTCGCAATGGCAAGAGCAAGCTTGCAGCCCGCGCCGGCAACCATCAGGCGCTGCATCGGTTTGTTCTTCTTGATGATTTCCACATACTCGGAAATCTTGATTTTCTCAGGATTACTGCCGCCCAGGCCATAATACTTCGGCTGATCCTTTTCAGCGATACCGATAATGGCCAGAATGGTGAGCAGAACAGAGACCGCAATGCCGATCGGCGTAATGATGCGGTAGAGCTCCGGACGGGCATAGCCGGAGGTAATGACGACACCGAGCTCATCACGGACATCGAATCCGCTCTTGACCAGCGGGATCATAAACTGCATGACACCCATGCCCAGCATGGATCCGACCGTATTGAAGATGGTGAACATCGGACGCTGGTTGGGATCATTTGTCAGAACCGTCTGGCCGGCACGCGTGCAGGACGACTGGAACGTGTAACCAATGACCCAGATGCCGTAAACCAGTGTGAACATCACATAGCGCAGCCACATCATGCTCTCCGGAATAAAGGGGGTCAGGATGTAAAGACATACGATGCTGACCGCCATGATGCCGCTGCCGATCATCATGAACGGACGGAATTTTCCGATCCTTGTGCTGGTCCGGTCCATCAGAGCGCCGATAATCGGATCGGTAATCGCATCAAATACCCGCATCAGCGTTACCATCAGCGATGCATACATGCCAAGCTTTAATACGCTTGAACCGAACTGGGCCACATAGGACAGAATTAATACAAAGTAAACATTCGTTGCACCATTGTTCAGCGGAAACAGGGCAAGCTGATACAGCTTTGCGCGGTTTACTCCGCTGTCCCTGGATGCCGATTCATTTGAAGCTGCCATTTCTCTTCCCTCTCTTACACCCAATTGGACTTCTGCTGGTTCTGTTCTTTCCGGAGTATATAGGCAGGATTCGGTGAAGAAACCTTGCGGAAAGAAGCTGTATCCGAGTATCTGCCTGCTGTGGCAGTGACTTTTGTCTCAGCTTCCAGAGGTACATCAAACGTGAAAACCTTTGAACCCTTCTGCGGCTCAAGCGCTTTTCCGTTCACTGTCAGTCTGACCTCCGGCTGGTTGGAATAGACCTTGACCGTTATACGGTCGCCTGTTCTGTCCGTGAAACGCTTGGAGCAGATATGCACAAACGGATCATTCGACCAGTATGCCTTGTACAGATAGAAGCTGTCCTTTTTGGTCTTGCGGTCAAACGTAACAAGCCCTTTATGGTTCATGCCAGGCTCGCCGCCCTGATCACGGGCATCCGCTGCGAAATCGAACATGTTCCACACATGTGTGGCCCACATCCAGGAATGGCGTTCAAAACACTTCAGCATGAATTCGTGGTAAACTGCCTGATATTCCTCGGTATGATCGCCCCGTCTCGGATGATCTGAGTGCAGATTGGGCATTCCCTCACATCCATATTCGGAATAACCGAGACAGCGGTTCGGATAAACCAGATGGAAAAATCCGATCCACAGATCATTGAGAAACAGTCCGGGGACGTACCATCCAAGGTAAAGGTTCCAGCTGACTACATCGGTAATGTGCGCTACAGGATTAAACGGACCGCACATGGCATAGCAGGCAAGCGTTGTAAAGCGGTCCGGATCCATCTGATGGCACAGATCATTGAGCATCCGGTGATTGTCCAGCATGTCTTTCTTGTCTTTGGTTGATATGGTGATCTCATTGGAAACACCCCAGCAGACAATGCACGGATGATTGAAGTTCTGAGTAATCAGTTCCTTCATCTGTGAAACTGTGTTATCACGGCCGGCCGGCATATGTTCCGAAATATATGGAATCTCTGCCCAGACCACCAATCCGCGTTCATCACACAGGTCATAGAAATACTGGGCATGCTGGTAATGCGCAAGACGGATGGTATTGGCACCCATCTCGCAGATCAGGTCCATATCCTCAAGATGTTCCTTATTGGTAATGGCATTGCCCACACCCCGGCGGTCCTGATGCCGCGATACGCCGCGCAGCGGATAGGATTTGCCGTTCAGGCTGAAACCGGTCTTGGCGCTGTACGAAAAGTCCCGAATGCCGAAACGCGTGCGGATCTCATCCCCGCTCGGAATTGTTGCAACCGCCGTATAAAGATACGGATCCTCACGGCCGCGCCACAAATGCGCATCTTTAATGGTACAGTTAAAAACAGGACCCTCTCCGCTTGCTGTTTCCCTGCCCTCTGCATCCAGAATACGGACCGTAACAGGCTCATCGCAGTTTGTATTCGTCCGGATTTCAACTTT
>JAFUHD010000149.1 GCA_017469025.1 Clostridia bacterium | reverse complement strand
GGACTATATTTCCCAGTATCGGTCCGCTCAGCATGTTCATCTCTTTTTGCACTGTCCGCATATTCTGTCCTCCATTTTCATCCTGCAGCCGGATTGCTTTTTCCATTCTCCGCTCCCCGCGGGAACCGGCAGCTCCGTATATCGTAGAACTTCGTTTTGTCCATGTCAATGCACTTTTCCGGTTTCATCATGACAGAACATAAACAGCCGGAACCCCATATTTTCTGTCAACTGTCGTCCCGGCATCTTCTGCATAAAATGCCTTTTGGTCTTGCATGTAAAAACGTCCGCGTGCTATAATGCGGGGAATTTGCACATCCTCTGAAAACAGACAGAAATCAGATACCGGTCTGCCGGTGTTCCACTCAAAGAAAGAGGCCTCCCATGTATCGAATCATGACCAGTGACGAAGCTGTATCCCTCATTCGTGATGGAGACTGCATCTGCGTCAATTCATTTGTCGGAATAGAAAATCCCGTTGCACTGCACGAAGCACTGTATGAGCGCTACCGCAGAACCCACTCTCCCAAACACCTCACCATGGTTTCAAGCGCGGGATTCGGTGTGTGGGATGAAGAAAGAAACGCAGAGGGCTACATTCGCGAAGGTGCTGTAGACCGCCTGATCTGCGGACATTTCGGTGCCATGCCTTCCACCAAGCGGATCATCCTGGAAAACAGATTTGAAGCATACAATCTGCCTCTGGGCTGCATTTCGCACGCCATCCGGGCACAGGCCGGCGGCATCCCCGGCGCTCTGTCAAAAGTCGGGCTCAATCTTTTCGTAGATCCCAGACAGGAAGGTCCTGGAATCAACCAGATCTCGACAGATTCCTCTTTTGTCAAAGTCGTTCAGGTGGATGGAGAAGAGTTCCTTTACTATAAGCTGCCCAATATTACAGTTGCCCTTATCAAAGGCACCGCAGCTGACCGCCGCGGCAACATCTCGTTTGACGACATGTACATGTCCGGTGACGCGCTTTCCATCTGTCAGGCAGCAAAATCGCATAACGGCATTGTCATTGTCCAGGTTGACAAAATCGTTGATATGCCCTCACGTCCGAGAAATGCCATTATTCCGGGATGCCTCGTCGACGCAATCGTCGTTTCTGAGCCTGAGGAAAAAGAAGAGGCGCTCCAGGCCCTCACGGGAAGTTTTGAGATCCGCTATGAGGACTGGAATACCTGGACCGAAAAGCTCGAAAACCTGACTTCAGCCCATCGCCGGGACAGTGTTGCCGCTCAGATTATAGGCGAGCGCGCATCCCGTGAACTTCACAAGGAAGACATTGTCAATATCGGCATCGGTATTCCGGAAACCATCTCCGGCTATGCCCGCAAAAACGGAATGCTGGATCATATCACCCTGACCGTTGAATCCGGCAGCATCGGCGGCTTTCCTGCCTCCGGCAAATACTTTGGTGCCATGATCGGTGCCGCCTCAGTCTATGATATGGCCAACCAGTTTGATCTTTACAACCACGGCGGGCTGGACATCTGTTTCATGGGCGCCCTTGAGGTAGACCGGTATGGCAATGTCAATGCCCACCGCGGTCCGGGTGCCTATGCAGGCATAGGCGGCTTTGCCAACATCACCGCGGAAACGCCGACGGTTGTATTCTGCATGACCTTTAACACCAAGGGACTGGACGTTGCAAAGAAAGACGACCGAATCATCATTCGTGAGGACGGTTCCATTCCAAAGTTTGTCGAAAAGGTGCGCAGCATATCCTTCTCAGCCAAAAATGCGGTTGCAAACGGTCAAAAGGTACTTTACATCACGGAACGCTGTGTTTTCATTCTGACTCCCCGCGGTCTCAAACTGCTTGAAGTCTATCCGGGCATTGATGTACAGCATGATATTCTTGACCTTCTGCCTTTTGAAATTGAAACCTGAAAACCGGCCGGCCGTTTATTCCTCAGCATGTATGCACGGCAAAAGCCAGCGGTCAGCTGTCGCTTTAACGTTTCCCATCCTGTGCTGCAATATGAATGTCCGGGGCTGATGGTCTCACAGCAAAAGACTCTTTTCAAGACATGTTGAAAATCTTTCCGTGAAGACAGCCCCTGCCAAACCGCTGCCGGCAATGCTCAATTCAGCCCGTCTCCGGACTGTTCCGGATTCTGTGGCCCAGAGGCACAGTAACAGCGGTCTGATGATCTGCTGGACGAGGCACAGTCCACATAGAACCTCAGAACGTGCAGGACTGGTTTGCTGCCATTCATATCCTGCGTGCTTCGTAAATCAGCGTCCAGAGGGGCAGATAACCTGCTTCCGGGGCGCTTTTTGTTCCCTTTGTACACTGTCGTAATCTGTCTTTTGACCAAATATCCTTACACTTTTTATACGTTCGGGAGAAGCTATGGAACCAACAAACCTGATTGCAACCTTAATGTTTCTGATCATTATCAGCCTGATTCTCTTAAAATCGGCATCTGTTGTCAGTAAGCAGCGCCTTCCCTATTTCCGGCTGGCAGGTGCCGGCATACTGGTCCTCTGTGTTGTCGAAACAGGAACTGCTCTTTTTCTGTCCTCCATGCAGATCCCGCTGGACCTTATCACGCTGATCATCGCCAGTGCGCTGCTCTTTGTCTGTATTCTCGCCAAAGTGCCGGAAAGCGGAACCATATACCAGCGGATTCTGGCAGCCAGATTTCAGTGCCTGGCTGTATCAGTCATAACAGTCGTCTCAGCCGCATTGATTCTGTTCAGGATCCCTGCATCCAGATTTCTGCTGTCAACACTGTACCTCTGTCTGTATATGTCAGCCTGCGATAAAGTGATCAATCTTGATCCAATGACAAAGCTCAACAACAAAAAAGTTCTTTGAACGGAGTCTTGCCTCTGAAATGAAAGAGCACTCCAAAGACCTTCAGCTTTCAGTGCTCATGATGGACATAGATGATTTCAAAAAGATCAATGACACATATGGACACGTCATGGGTGATACCGCCATTCTGTTCACAGCTGATGCGCTCCGTATCGCATGCAAGCGGATGACACATCCTATTCTCTGTGCCAGATTCGGCGGTGATGAGTTTGTTGTTCTGTTTGAAACATCTGATCCGGCGGCAATAGATTCCCTGAAAGAGAACATCGAACGCGAACTTGAAATCCGAAATGCACAGGCAGATGTTCCCTTTAAGGTCCACATGTGCATTGGCACATCCGGATTCACCGGGAAAGAGAAGACACCGGATGTTCTCATCAGTCTGGCAGATGAAGACTTGTATGGAATCAAAAAGCGTAATCATGTCGGCCGTTAATGCATTAAACCCTGCGATCCATCATCTCAGGGTTTTTCTGTTTCCGGCCGTCCCGTCATCAGCAGTGCAAGCAGCACCGCACAAACCATTCCGGCAAATTTACCCGTAAACATAGCAGGGACCATTGAAGGCTCTACCGCCAGCGTAAAACCAAAGTGAGCGCCAAGCATGGAAGCACCCGCAACAAGTGCAGCGCCATTAACCACCCTGCTGCGGCTGTCCATATGTGAGAACAGGCCAAGCGCAGGGGTTACACTGACAATGCCAACCATAATTCCTGCTGCGCCGTCAGCATTCATGCCTGTTTTCCGTCTGAGCAGTTCAAGCGGCTTTTGCAGCAGATGCTTTAACAGTTCGGCAAATGGCAGACTGCCCAGCATGACGACGCCGATGGACACAACAATCTCCATTGCATCTGTAAGCGGCATCATCCCCGGAAGAATGACAAAACCGGTCAGATATTCGAGTGCACCAAGCACAAGACCAATGGTTGAAACCGCCTGAATCCCCCTGGCAGCCTTTCCAAAGACGCCTATGATCTTTCCCGGGTGTCTGCGCATCCCGATTGCAAGCAGCAGGGAAAACACGATTACCGGTGCTGCTGCCTGAAAAAGAACAGGCACGCTCAGACCAGCTGCAATACCGCCTGCGGCCAGTCCTGCCGGAAGGGTTATGAGCCCGATCAGCAGCCCGCGGATAAAGTCCTCCTTTGCCTCTGCCGGTATCAGTGCGATGCCTACCGGAATCGTAAAGACCACACTGCACCCAAAGGTAGCCGCAATGAGTATACCTGCAAACCGGCCGATTTGGGGATTGACAGCAAGGCTGGCCGCCAGCTGATATCCGCCCATGTCGATGGCCAGCAGACCGCCAAAGGTCCCCGGATCCAGATGCAGCAGCGTGCAAACCGGAACAAGCACCGTCCGTATACCGCCTGCCAGTGCCGGTGTAAGGCACATGATTCCGGGCATGGACAATGCCAGCGGCCCAAGCAGCATAAATCCTTCCTCAAACCGCTGACCCAGTCCAAATCTGTTTCCAAATATCCGGTCCATTCCGCCGCATACTGCGCCAAAGGCCATAATGGCCATCAGAACCTCGTTCATTTCCCCACTCCAAAAATACGGTCGATCTGACACATCTGCATGAAAGTTTCATTTTGTGACCTGGCAATTTTATTGATCTATTTCCCTCGTTCTCTTTCATACAGAATAAGCTTTTTTCATTTGCTCTTCACTTATGTTTTTCCATATGTACAAAATAAAAAACCTGAACACCGCTTCCCGCCAGAATCCCGTGTTCAGGTGCCTTTTCAGACATGTACATTATGACGGAATAACCCTTTTCTGTCTAGCCCTTAACGGAAATTTGTCAGATCCTGTTTTCTTTCAATTAGCACCCTTATGACTCCGTCCTTCACAGACTGCGTTCCGGATCATTAACACTTCACGAGTCTCAAACAGTGTCAAAGCCCCCATCTTATCAGAGTAATAAATTTCCCCGGGCCTGAGGCTCAAGAGCCCACTAGGCTCTTGACCCGCCCTGGGCGGGCGGGCCGGGGTATTTTGTATCAGCGGATTCCTTCCGAATCAAACATTAACTGTTGGTATTTGCCGCATTCTTCTTTACCTTGCTCGCGCACATACTTTGCTACTGCCTCCTCGGTCG
>JAFUHD010000148.1 GCA_017469025.1 Clostridia bacterium | reverse complement strand
GAAAAGCATTAAACCACGCCCGCTGTTCAAACGGTTTCTTCACCGGCCGTTTTCCCTCTGCCTGAGCAATGCCGACCGGAAGGAAACAAACCAGTTCGTATTCTGCCGGAACGCCAAGAATTTTGGCCATCTGATCGCCGATTCTGTCCGTATCCGTAATGTGTCCCTCGTACCAGCAGCTCCGATACCCAAGCTGCGTGATCGCCAGCAGCATGTTTTCTATTGCCGCCGAATAATCCTGAACCGCAAAGCACCTGTCCCGGTATGCCATGATACGCTGTGTCAGAACGCAAATCATGGCAGGTGCCGTTTCTCCCGCCGGCGGCTGGATAACTGCATGCAGCTGCCGCAGTATCTCCGGGTCATCCACAGCAATAAGGCTTGTTGTCTGTTTGTTGCACCCGGATGGTGCCGCCAGACCAGCCTCCATAATCGCCCTCAGGTCTTCCCGTGGCACCGGCTGCAGCAGATATCTGCCTCGAAAACTGTACCTGTTTTGAATCGTTTCCATTGTATTCATGCAGTTGCCCCCAACCCACTCAGATCCACCACTCCGGCGTCAGCTCTCCCAGCGTCATGACGCGCTCCTCAGCATAATCCATCAGGATTTTGATATCCTTGTACGTCTTCGGCATCAGCTGAACCATCAGTTCCCTGCAGGCACCGCATGGTGCACCGCTGCTGCCGTCCGGCAGAATGGCCAGTACTTTATCAATCTCCTGCTCGCCATTGGTAATCATGTTAAAAATGGCATTCCGTTCAGCACAGATTCCCAGTGTCGAACAGGTATCGATACAGACGCCCGTATAGATTTTCCCTGAGCGGGAAAGAATCGCAGCAGATACCTCACCGCATGTGACATAATCCGAAATCCGCCGCTCATTCCGGACTGCAGCAGCCGCCGCATACATTCGGTCCCAGTCCCACTCATCACGTGTAATGCTGCTGACATACCCGTTCCGTATTTCATGCATCAAAGGAACTTCAAGCCCCTCTGATTTATGGCGAAACCGGAATCCGGCCTTTTCCTGAGCGCGTTTTGATTTTGTATTTCCCTCATAATAACCACACCAGACCTGATGCATCCCGAGGTCCTCAAAGGCATGTCTCAGCAATTCCCTCAGCGCTTCCGGCATTATCCCCTGTCCCCAGAAAGGCCTGCCAAGCCAGTATCCCGCCTCGCATTCATCCTCGCGGTCCGTCATATCCGTATGCCCTTTCATTTTCAGGGTTATGCTGCCAATGGCACGCAAGTCCTTCCTGAGACAGATGGCATATGTTTCCGGGATGCTCAGAACCTCCCGGATGACACGCAGGCTTTCCGTAACGCTCTCATGCGGCGGCCAGCCGGCAATTGGTCCCACAGCCGGATCCGTGGCATATTCAAACAGGCTTTCCGCATCCTCCTCCGTCCAGGAACGCAGGATCAATCTTGCAGTTTCAAGCATCTTTTTACACCTTCTTATAAGTGAATTTCAGTACAAACAGTCAGTCAAACCATAAATTGCACATGCGGGCATGCATTTGCTCCAAAGCTGTTATCCCGTCATACCAGCGTCATCCACGCCCGTAACACATACGGATGCTCATCCGGTCTTCCTTCCACCAGTACAGTACAAATATCATCCATGCATGTCTATTCAAATCCGCATCCGGTAATAACTTTGAATCAGGAAAGCAGCACAGCATTTGCAAGCTTTATTCCGCTTTCCGTTTTCATGATACGTTCAATAAAATTGGTCACATTTTCACGGCTGTATTCATTTTCAACAGCATTGGCAATATAATCTGCTTCAACCAGTATCTGCCAGTCAATCCCTTCAATCCCTTCAAAGGTATGATGGTGTCCTACCAGATACACAACCCGCTCAAGGGCTGTCCCATCCAGTCCGCAGCCGGTCAGGAAGTCACGTGCCAGAGGCATTCCCTCCTCCTCCTGTTTCTTTCCGTTCGTATTGCCATATTTTTTTCGGCACAGCGGGCAGGCTATATCGTGAACAATTGCCGCCGTTTCGAGAATCAGCTGTGTATCCGCATCAAGATGCTCCATCTGGCCGATCGTTCTTGCATAAGTCCACACCTGCAGCAGATGATCAATATCATGTGCACTCTGTTCCGGGTACGCTATCATTTTGGCAAGAATATCATCTATTGTCATATATCCATTTCGCCTTTCTCTGCAGCTCACTCCGACCTTATCCTCCTGCCGGCAGTCATCGCCTGTCTATCCTTCAAAACTGTCTTGTGATAAAGCTGCTCTTCTTTCATTTGATCTGTAAGCATCAGCCTGTTGTTTCCATCCGGCATTTGTCTGTCGCCTCACGGCATACCGGATTAAATCCCACAGAAGATACCGCATCATTTCACAATGGCAGAGAGAGTCCCTCTGTCAGATGTTACAGCTCCATTCCCATCAGGATTACCCTGTGCTCGCGCTTAAAGCCGTGCCGTTCATAGAATTCGGGCAGAAATCCTTCTCCACTGGTAATCAGGTTCAGTCCGACAATTCCCCGTTCCTTCATAACGGCTTTGCACTTTTCCAGCAGGATGGACGCAATTCCGTGCCCCTGAAATGCCGGATCCACTGCAAGATCATTAATCTCAAAGGTTCTTCCATAATGGAACAGCATGCTGCTGCCAAGAATAAATCCTGCCACTTCCCCATCCTTCACATATTCGAGTCCATAGCTTTGCTTCGATTCCATGATCTCCTGCACATGAATTGCCGCATCCTCACGTTTCCAGGGATCATTCCACGGTTCGCCTGAAAAAGCAGCCGCATAGATCTCTCCGTAGCGGGTTATATGATCAGCTGTGACCGGACAGATGACAGGCCGCCTTGCCAGAAGGCTCTCTTTCAGCCTCTCATAGCGCTGCCGTTTTTCTTCCTTTGCAAAATGGATGCTGCGTTCCTGTTTTTGACAGTTTTGGTAATCAAGCTTTTGATCGCCAAACTGTTCACTGGTCAAATCAAATACACAGCTGTCCACAATATTGAAGCAATGATAGTTTCCATCTCCCAGCGTGACACCATGGACTTCCCCGCCATAGATATCCTGAAGCAGGAATGCAGTAATGGAACACTGTCCAAGCGTCCTGTTTTCCGGTGTCCATTCCGCCCGCATTCTTGGTGCGCAGGTATCTGCACACCAGATATCTGCGAGCAGATCATAGTAATCACGTGGAGTGAGTCCTGTGTCATCTTTGATGTCAGCTGTCTGCCAGCCGTAGAAATTATATGCCATCTTCGTGCCCTTCCCGATATTGATCTACCGCACATTGATAAATCTGCCAAACCAGTTTTGCCTGTTCCTGTATGTTCAATGGCAGCAGTTTCCCTTTAAAAGACCGTCTCCGCCCGCAATGGAAAACGCAGTGAAAGACCCAAGCTGTCTTTCCGGGACAATCCACCTATCAGGGCATCTGCCGGACCAGGCACAGAGGAATCTGCTATTCAGGACCTTATCCGCTCAAACCTCTGACAGGTTCTTCCATCTCTGGTTACAGTTTCATTCCACATTTCAGCCGGTCTAATCCATAATCCGCCTTCGCCATAGAGAGCCCGGTAAACGACCACTGGTGATTCATCCTCGGAGTGCCGTGCAATACCGATTACCTCATATTCATTGCCTTTAAAATGACGATAGCGTCCCGGCTCAATCGTGCTTACAGCTTCCTCATATGTCATTTTCTTTTCCCTCCGCGCAGGAATCTGCTGTCACGGGCAGTTCTGTTCCCTGCAGTATTTCATTTAAGAATCATGCAAAGCCGGTTCATTTCACCGCTGCAGGAAATGTCTGATCAGCTGCCTTTTTCATTGGAAATACTCCTTTAATGACATAGTCGTGCTTTCGGCACTGTATAATAAGCAGTTGTCATTGTTTGACAAACCAGCACAAAGTGCTGGGCTATCTCCTTTAATAACATAGTTATGCTTTCGGCACCGTATCAATCACAGTTGTCATTATTTGGCATACCAGCACGTAGTGCTGGGCCATCTCCTTTAATGACATAGTCATGCTTTCGGCACCATATCAATTGCAGTTGTCATAATTTGACAAACCAGCATGAAATGCTGGGCCATCTCCTTTAATGACATAGTCGTGCTTTCGG
>JAFUHD010000147.1 GCA_017469025.1 Clostridia bacterium | reverse complement strand
ATCTGATCCCCTTGAGAAAATGGAAATCTTGCTAAATTTAGCTTTTCAAAATCCAAAATTGCTACGTTACAGAGACTTCTATTCAGGAATTTAAGGCGCTTTGGTCTTCAAAAAAGTCCCAAGTGCACGGAAGGATTTTATTCAGAAAAACTGTTGGAAAATGCAATTTTAGTGTTTTTTTCGAATGAGTTTTGAATTATAATTGCAGATGCCAGTCAGACTGAGCAGAAAATAACTGTACAAAGGACAAAAAAGGAAAGCATGACGGATGTAAGAGCGGGAAAAGGATATCTGGAAACCAGAGCGGAAACGCGTTTTTCTGACTACACACGTCAGGGCGTTCTGCACTGGTCGAAGAGCCTCATGTATTTTGAAAAGGCCAGATTTGCCGTGGCTGAATTGTCCGGTATTCGTGAGGCATTGGCTGCACTCACACCGGATGCAGAGATAGCTTTTGTTGTAATCCGTGTCCGCATGCAGATGGAAAAACCGGTGATACTGAGTCCGGACGGAAAGGAAAAAACGCTGCTGGTCAGAACATGGCTGGAGCCGTCTTCCCTGTGCCGCCTCACGTTTCGTCAGCAGCTTGTCGACGGTGCAAACGATGAATGCTGTTTAACAGGTACAGTGGACGTGGTTATTCTGGTGAATGGAAGCGTGATGCGCCAGTTTCCACCGGAAATCAGAGCGTGTCTGACGGATTATGAAAGACGGATTGGCTGAAGGACGGTGAATAAATGAACATCTCTTATGTTTTTCCCGGGCAGGGATCCCAGACAAAAGGCATGATACGCTCGCTCGGCCGCAATGCGGAACGCGTCAGAGATGTGTTTACAATGGCATCGGACATCTCAGGACGGGATGTACTGGAATTATGTACACATGCGGATGATGAGACGCTGACAGAGACACGGAATACCCAGATCGCGGTAACAACGATGAACATGGCATTTCTCCGGCTGCTGCAGCTGGAGGGGATTGAGCCGGATATTGTGCTCGGGCAGAGTCTCGGGCAGTTCTCTGCAATGGTTGCTGCAGGAGCCATGAGCATGGAAAACACGTTCCGTCTTGTCTCGCGCCGTGCTGAGCTGATGAGCGGCATCAGGCACAGCGGCAGCCTGTGTTCCATCCTGGGACTTGAACTGGACAAAGTAGAGGAAATTGTGGGCGAAGTGCCCAGGGAACTGGGCGTGCTTGAGATTGCGCTTCAGAATGCGCGGACCCAGATCGTACTTGGCGGTGATGAGCCGGCGATAGAACGTGCTGCTGAACTGTGCAAGGCGGCAGGTGCCTTTAAAACCGTACAGGTGCATGTGAGCGCCGCATTTCACACAAGCCTGATGAAGGAAATCGAAGCTGAACTTTCCGAGTTTGTGGATAGTCTGCCCATGGAAGAACCGAAATGTCGCATGATTCTCAACTGCAAAGGGAGTTTTGCCGACTCAGCTGCGGAGATACGTGAGGATCTCAAGCAGGCAACGTGCCACAGAGTGCTCTGGGCACAGGGGCTTACGCATCTGATTGCAGAACCTGACCTGCTGATAGCTGAAGCCGGTATAGGCAAACGGATGGCCAGTATGATCCGCAACATGGAATACAAGGGGAAAGTATACCTCCTTTCTGATGCAAGGGACTGCCATTACTATATGGCTGCCGCGAAGGAGGAAATGAACAGAAGAAAGGGTGGCATGCAGTGATTCCGATGTTTGATGAGGGAACAGTTGCCCTCGTAACAGGTGCTTCTGGAGGGATTGGACGTGCCTGCGCACTGGAACTTGCCTCACACGGTGTGACCGTAATCGTCAACTACTGTCACAACAGGGATGGCGCAGCGGAAACACTTAACCGGATTCTCTCTGCCGGCGGCCGCGGTGCCATTATTCAGGCGGATATTGCCAGCGAAGAGGATACGGAGCGGATGTTCAGAAAGATCCAGGCGGCCTTTGGCGGTATCCGCGTGCTGATCAACAATGCGGGCATAATAAAGGATGGCTATGCCATGATGATGCCGGATGATGCATTTCGTCAGGTGATTGACACCAACCTAACCGGCACTTTCCACTGCGCACGCGAAGCACTGCGGATGATGGCAGCTGCCGAGAAGGGAAGCATTGTCAACATTGCTTCGACCACCGGCATCACCGGGTCTGTTGGCCAGGTCAACTATTCTGCCTCCAAAGGCGGCATTATTGCCCTTACCAAGACACTGGCAAGGGAATATGCCAATCGTGGTATCAGGGTCAATGCGGTTGCACCTGGTTACATTGAGACCGACATGATCCAGGCAAACCGGGGAATCTATGAAAAACAGTATATGCACATGATTCCGTTCAGGCGTTTCGGGCAGCCCGAGGAGGTTGCCACTGCTGCGACATTCCTTGCATCGAATCATGCATCCTACATAACCGGAGCGGTCCTGACAGCAGACGGCGGGATGACAGCGTAAAAAACAGTCCATTGTTCTGCGGCATGCCGGAACATACCACGTCAGGCCGGAATGACATACCGTACTGACCACATGGAGCTGAAAGCTCAACACTGTTGTTTTTAAGAGAAGAGATAACCCAGCGCAGGCGCTGGAAAGCCCAATAATGGCATCTGGTATTGATACGATGCCAAAAGCACAACTTGTTATCAAAGGAAATAGCCCTGCGCAGGCGCTGGTATGTTAAATCATGGCATCTGCTATCGATACGATGCCGAAAGCACAATTTGTTATCAAAGGAAATGGCCCAGCGCTGGCGCTGGAAAGCCCAATAATGGCATCTGCGATTGGTACGGTGCCGAAAGCACAATTTGTTATCAAAGGAGTTTGAATATGGCATTGAACAATAAAAATGAGATTCTTGAATATGCAAGGGAACGCGGGGAACTGTGCAGGTCTCTGCGTGAGATGCTGGTTGAGCAGCTCTGTCTTGAAACAGATCCGGAGTTTCTGACCAATGACCAGCCCCTATTCGGACGCGGACTGGAACTGGATTCCATTGATTCCCTGGAACTGGCAGTAGGCATTTTTGACCGGTTTCATGTCACGATCAATGACGGAGAGACAGAGGCATTCAGTTCTGTTAATGCCATGGCAGACTATGTTATGGCGCACCGCAGCCAGGAGGCGGCTGTGGATGTCAGCGCCGGCGGCTTTATTGATCTTGACGCCTGAGAAAGGGCGGTACTGCCATGAAAATGGAAAGCGCTGTAATTGCGCGGCTTCTGCCGCACAGATATCCGTTTCTGCTGCTCGACCGGGTGATAGAACTTGAGCCCGGCAAACGTGCAGTGGGAATCAAGAATGTCACCATCAATGAGCCCTATTTCCAGGGCCATTTTCCAGGCGAGCCCATCGTGCCCGGCGTACTGTTGGTGGAATCGCTGGCGCAGCTGACGGCAATCATGTATGGTACGGCAGATTTTCCGGCGGATACAAATTGGGAAAATCCGGATTTTACAGGTGTTGATTTTGAAGATATCGCTTCGAAAGTCGGTTATCTGGCGGAGATCCGCAATATCAAATTCCGCGGCCTGGTCCGGCCGGGCGATCAGCTGAGACTGCAGGCTGTGTGCAAAAATTCATTTAACAATCTGAGCCTGATTATGGTCAGTGCGAGCGTGGATAACAAATGCGTTGTGGACGGCACCATAACCGTGAGCCGTAAAATCTGAGACTGCTGATGAAAGGTGGAAACCAAATGGATATCATTACAGTTAACAATTTTGCGAAGTCCTATGGGGACTTCCGTGCAGTCAGGGGAATCAGCTTTAGCGTAGAGGAAGGAAGCCTGTTTGCATTCCTCGGCCCGAATGGAGCCGGGAAATCCACGACGATAGAGGCACTGACGACGCTTACAGCATTTGATTCCGGAGCGGTGATCATCAATGGGCACCGTCTGGGAAAAGAGGATCATGAGATTCGCAAGAGCATTGGCGTGGTTTACCAGCAGGGGGTTCTGGATCATCAGCTGACAGTTGCTGAGAATCTGTGGATCCGAGGCAGCCTGTACGGATTCAGCCGCAGTGAACTCAAGCGGCGGATAGATGAAGTGGTTGAGATTACAAACATCGGGGAACTGCTCAAAAAGCGGTATGCCAGAATGTCCGGAGGCCAGCAGCGCCGTGTGGATATCGCAAGAGCACTGATTCATACGCCGAAAATTCTGTTCCTGGATGAGCCTTCAACGGGTGTGGATGCCCAGACGCGCAAGAGCATCTGGGAAATGATCCGGAATACACAGAAGGAAAAAGGGATGACCGTGTTCCTGACGACCCATTATATGGAAGAGGCGAAGGATGCCGGCAAAATTGTCATTATCGCCCATGGCGAGATCATTGACCAGGGAACACCATTCGAGCTCAAGGAAAAATATACGTCCACACATGTGCTGCTCTATGGAACAGATCCTGCTCTTCTAGATGAACTGAGAAAAGAGGGACTGGAAGCCGGGCAGACGGATGCATACATCAAAGTGACGATGGACAAAAAAGAAGATATCATCGCCTTCCTGCAGAAATACCAGAGCCGTTTTGAAAGTTTTGAGGTGGAAATGGGAACAATGGATGACATGTTCATTGATCTTGTGGAAAGAGAGGAAAAAGGCAAATGATAAGAACATTGTTCAAACGCAATCTGATGCTTTATTTTCGGCATCCTAAGACCGTGATCATGTCTTTTGTCAGTGTGTTCATGATGCTGATGATCTACATCCTGTTTCTCGGATCCCAGCACGTCAATACGATTGTTCATACGCTTAAAACGTACAACATCTCAGCAGATGAGACAGATGTCAGCTGGCTTGTTAACTGCTGGGTACTGGGCGGTCTGCTGTCCATTGTTCCGTTTACAGCCAGCCGTGCAGGCCTCGGCGTGATGGTAACGGACTATGAAGAACGGATTATGCGCGATCTTAAAAGTTCACCGCTCAGAATGAACCGGTATCCCATCGCACTGATTCTGGCATCAACCGTGATTGGTATGCTGATGGCGACTGCAGTGTTTATTATTGTAGGTGTATATATCATACTGGCGAGTAAACATCCGTTTCCGATTCCGGTGATGTTTAACGTGATTATGATCGTCGGTCTTCACTCGTTCATGTGCGCCTGCTTTATGTCCTATCCGGTATCGTATATGCGTACAAACCAGGATTACAGTACGCTGTGCACGGTGGTTGATATGCTGATCGGCTTTATCAACTGCGTGTATATTCCTGTCGGCGTTCTGCCTGTGCAGGTACAGAATTTCCTGAGACTGCTGCCTTTCAATCAGGCGACGGAACTGCTGAGAAGCGTAATCTGCAGGGCACCGATGAGTGCTGTTTTCAGCGATGTAGCAGCGGAAGGCCTTCGTTATTATCAGGATTATGAGGGTGTAATTACCAAGTTCGGTCCGTATTTTGTGCCTCAGTGGGTGATTGCACTTCACATGGCGATCTGGTCTGCCATTTTCTTCGTCCTCTTTACTAAGCATTTTGCCAAGAAGCGGGATGAAATCTGATCAGGATTCATTACAAAACAGCAAAGGAATGAAAGAACATGATTAATCTTGCAAAGCAATACATTTCCGGAGCGGCCAGTACGGAGATCATCGGCGGGCGTGAGGTTGCTGCGGTCTATACGGACCTGGCCACAGAGTATCGTGCCCTGCGCGAGGAAAGCGGTTTTATAGACTGCGCTGACTACAGCGT
This sequence comes from Clostridia bacterium, assembly GCA_017469025.1. Lineage (GTDB taxonomy): Bacteria > Bacillota > Clostridia > Christensenellales > Aristaeellaceae > Ventricola. The sequence goes on along the minus strand of JAFUHD010000147.1, from coordinate 1,629 downwards.
TGTCAGGGTATCCGGTGATGGTGCGGCAGAATATCTTGACAGTTTGTGTACCAAGGATATTCAGTTCCTGAATATTGATATGCTGGCAGAGTGCCTTATGCTCGACAACGACGGCAGATCTCTCGGTGTTGTCTGGGTACTTAATGCCGGGGATGATTACGTTGTATATATCACGCCTGAAAGTGCAGACGGCATTCTGGCATGGATGCGGGAAAATCTCCCAAATGAGGGCGTCAGTCTGACGGATATTGAAGACCAGGTGCTCCTGGGCCTTGAGGGTCATTATACCTGGCGCATTGTCCGTGATGTGCTCGACGTGGATGTCAACGGCATGCCGCTGCGCGGTATTCAGGAGGTAACGGATTTTGCCGGCGGAAAGATTCTGCTCGCGCGGATCGGACGGACCGGTGAATACGGCTATTTGGCCATGGGAGACCCTGAAACCATAAAAAGGTACGCAGATGCCTGCTTCCAGTACGCTGAAAAAGAAGGTCTGGGACTCCGGTTTGTCGGCAGGAGCGCAGTGGATCTGTGCATGCTCGAAACCGGTCAGCCGAATTACCGCTATGAGAATGCAGAAGCCGGTAATGTGTTTGAACTGGGACAGCAGTGGCTGATCCAGTATGAGAAGGAAATGTATCTGGGACATGATGCGCTTATGGACTGCTTTGCTGCCGGACAGAACCGGGCTGCGGTACTCTTTGAGTGTGCAGCGTCCGGGAATGTAGCGGATGGCGACAGCATCTGGCTGGAGGACGAGGACGCGGGCACCGTTGTACATGCGGCAAAGAATCCCGTAACCGGAAAGATGGCCGGTATAGCGCTGCTCCGGCGAGATCTGGCTGTCAGCGGCATTGACCTGACCGCCGGCGCGGATAAAGCGGTCATTACGACGGTATCCTCACCGGTTGTTCGGCCAAAGAGCTGGGATGTGAGGATTGAAGAATGAGCCGGCGTGTAGTCATAACCGGGTATGACCTGATGACCGCACTCGGAACCGGACGTGAGATTACCCGGGAGCGCCTGTTTGCGGGTGAAACGGGAATCTCGGAAACCGTCATGAGTGCCTGCGGCGAAAGCGTCAAGGGTGTTGCCGGCAGTGCCGGAAAGGTTCCGGAGGTGCCGTTCCTGAAGGAAATCGGGCTTGAACCGGACCGCTGCATGGAAATGGCCCTTCTGATGGCGGAGAGCTGTATGACTGAAGCCGGCCTGACCGGGCAGATTGAGCAGCCGGAGCGGTTTGGCGTCAGTGTGGGGACATCCCTTGGCGGCATGCTCAGCGGAGACAGGTTTCATGAGCAGTGGATAAAGGACGGGTATGCGTCAGCCGACGGAACCCTGCTGAAACCATATCCGCTCCATGCAACAGCTGACATTCTGGCGCTGCGTTTCGGCCTCAGGGGATACCGGAATGTCATCTCAACGGCATGCGCAGCCAGCGGCAATTCGATTGGATATGCCTTTGACGTCATCCGTGACGGCAGTCAGGACCTGATGCTGGCCGGTGGTGTGGATCCTCTGAGCAGGTTTTCCTTTTCCGGCTTTACGGCACTTAAGGCCATAGATCCGGAACCGTGTGCACCGTTCAGCCGGAGCAGCGGAATCGATCTTGGAGAAGGTGCGGCTTTT
>JAFUHD010000146.1 GCA_017469025.1 Clostridia bacterium | reverse complement strand
CGTCCGTTATGATAAGGACATTTCCAGGGTTCGACAAGAGGCTTGGCTGGAATTGGCCTGCCCGCTACATCAACGGACCAGAACCATTCAGATCCCCTTCGATGATCTGTCATGACATCACGAATGTAACGCCACTGGGATTCAGCGGCAGCTTTGAATTTAACATCTCCGGTCTTCTGCCATGCATTGAGAAATCCTAGAAGTGCTTCTGCCTGAACCCACCAGATCCGTGTTGTATCTATCCTGCCGCATTCACACTCATTGGCGAAGCCGTGATCCGTAAAAGCACACCGGTAGGTTTCCTCAGCCATAGCTATGAGCATCGGCCGGACTTTGGCTGTCAGATTGTCATCTCCCAGAATTTCGAGTGCACGGTCTGCCAGCCATGATGTTTCAATGTCATGACCAAAGCTGTGCAGATCTATCAGTGAATGATAGTTACGGTCAAAAAATACCTCCTGGCGGTGACGCTCTGGATTGTAAATTTTTTCAGCCAGTGTGTTCAGTATAAATACGAGACGTTCACGAACCCTGCTGTCTCCGGAAACACGGTAGAGCTCTGTATATGCCTCCAGCACATGCAGAAGGGTATTCATGGTCTTCTCTGCCATAACGCCGTTTTCACTCAGTTTTTCATTGCTTTCCGGTTTCCAGTCTGCCGTATGCGCTTCCAGATATCCGATATCGTCCGTACATTTATCCTCAATCAGTTCGAACAATCCAAGTGCCTTTTCTAGCGCGCCGGCACAGGGACGTGCCTTTGAATAGCAGGACAGAGCATAAATGGCGAATGCCTGATTATAGGTATGCTTGGTACTGTCCTCAACAGTTCCATCTGCCCGGACAGACCAGAAAACGCCGCCGTTACGGATATCACACATGCGGCAGAGCATGTCATATGCATGGTCCGCATAAGGAAGAAGATCCGGTCTGTCAAGTGTGACAGATGCCTGTGAGAAGAACCACAGTATCCGGCTGTTGAGTATACAGCCTCTCACAGCTGACGGATCCATTTTAAGGTTTTGATCGACATAACCGATATATCCTCCGGATACATCGTCCTTCAAATTCTGCCAGAATGGCAGAATTACTGTTTCAAGATGCTCCCGTATTTCATTAGTATACTCCATTTGTTTTACCTCTTGGATGGGCTAATATGTACAGCGTCATTGTTGACCAGATAAGAAAGAATGCGTTCTTTTGCTTTTCTGTGGTTCTCGATGCCGGGATGCTGCCGGGCACCCATCTGTTCCGGTGTACATTCGAGCAGGCGCAGATATCCAATCCGGGTGAGTCCTTCCCGTTTTGCAGATGCAATTGCATAGCGGAATACACCTGAAAGTGTCTGACCTGCCATACCATATACCCATAGCAGATAGGCGTTGGGATAATGTTTCCTGATCATGTGCAGGAAAGCGACAGCCTCTGTTTCGAGCAGGTGCAGACGACCGGACCGTTCAGACTCTGGAAGTTTGTTCAGGGCAGACTGATCATTTGTTCCCAGATTGATAATAACTGCATCAGGCTGCCATTGAAAATGATAATGCACTCTGCCATTCGTAGAAAGGGCACAGT
>JAFUHD010000145.1 GCA_017469025.1 Clostridia bacterium | reverse complement strand
TTCATCTCGGTCAATGGTGAAATTCATTATGTCGGCTTCATCGTTCTCTGAAACACCAAGATGGTTGCAGTAAAAAAGTTCACTCTGCAGCAGTCCTTTTAGCATCTTCCTTCTCCCTTACCTTAACCATTACCCTTTCGAGCCGTACTGCTTCTTCCTGCATTTTAGCATAATCCGGTTTGGGAGTGCTTAAAATCTGCTTGAAGATTCCAACGCCTAATTCGGACGGCAAATTCGTCATAACAGGCTTTCCAAATCTCGTTGAATACGCCATAGCAGCTACCTCCTTCCAAGGCTCTATCGACAGGTAAGCATACATCACCTATCTTAAGACCATTGTAAGCCATGAGCCTTGAAAAGTCAAGGCTTTCAGCATTTCCAAGTTCTGAATTTTCCCTGTCTGTATCATGTAACGGTTGTCTTAGCGGTCTTTATGACGTCAGGATAAAGACAGATGTTTGAGGATCAGCCTGCTGAGAGCGCTTTGAATGTTGCCGTTTCATCACATCTGTTTTTGAAGCTTCCAGCAGTATTTTGCCTCATTTTGCAATAGGATGCAATGATTTTTGTTTTCCGGATCAGTTTCTGAATGAGATAGATCGAAAGAATAAGGGAAGCCCGGTATCGGGCTTCCCTTTGGAAGTTTAGTTTTCAGCGGCGAGCTGAATCAGATAGAGTTTTTTGTAGATGCCGTTTATGGCAAGAAGCTCCTGGTGTGTTCCCTGTTCACGGATACGGCCGTGATGCATGACCATTATAAGATCTACATGCTGGATGGTACTGAGACGGTGGGCGACCATGATCGAGGTGCGGCCTTCCATGAGCCGGACCAGTGCATCCTGTATCCATTGTTCGGTTTCGGTATCAATGTTGGATGTCGCTTCATCAAGAATCAGGATAGCCGGATCATGAGCAAGTGTTCTGGCAAAGGACAATAGCTGCCGCTGTCCGGAGGAGAGGGAGGCACCGCGTTCTCCAACCGGTTCATTGTACTGATTCGGCAGGTTGTCGATAAAACGGGTTGCATTAACGTCAGTGGCAGCCTGTATCATATCTGCATCCGATATATCGTCGAGGAGTTTTATGTTCCTGCGGATATCTCCGCTGAACAGGAATACATCCTGCTGAACCTGTCCGATTGATGCCCGCAGCTGGTCGAGGGGAAGATCGCGGATATCGATACCATCGAGGCGAATACTGCCGCGCTGGATGTCATAATAGCGCCCAATCAGATTCAGAATTGACGATTTTCCGGCACCGGTTGCACCGACAAAAGCTACGCGCTGGCCAGGTTCAATGACGAAGGAGACATCTTTCAGAACCCAGTCTTCGCTCTGATATGCGAACCAGACATGATCGAATTCAATGCGTCCCCGAATGGCAGGCAGTCGGACAGGGTCTGACCGCTCCTGGATCTGGGGTGTCTCATCAAACAATGAAAAGATCTTTTCGGCAGAGGCAATGGCAGACTGAATGGTCGAGAATTGTTCTGCCAGTTCTTCGATTGGCCCAAAGAAGGATACGATATACTGCAGGAAGATATAAAGTGTTCCTATTGTGATCACACCTGACAGAACATTATGGCTGCCTACAATGACGACAATGACCAGAGCGAAAATGGAAACCATATAGATCAGGGGACGGAAAAAGGCATTCACCAGGAGCTCGCGGTAGGAGGCACGATAGAGCTCATCACTTTTACCGCGGAATTCCGTTTCTTTTCGCTTTTCCTGTGCGAAAAGCTGAATGAGCTGCATACCGGAAATATGCTCGGACAGGAAAGTGTTGAGTTCAGTCAGTTTATTCCTGGTAATGCGGAATGCGCGCCGAGATAAAAGCCGGAAAAGAATGGTGAGAACAATGGCGGCCGGCAGGGCTGCAAAGGACCACAGTGCCATCCGGATATTGAGGAAGAGCATGATTGCGGCAAAACCGATGACTTTTGTCAGATTCTGGAACAGACTGACCAGAGTAGAGGAGAATACTTCATTAATGGATTCGGCATCGTTCGTGATGCGCGTGACGATTTTTCCAACCGGTGTCGTGTCGAAAAAGCGCATGGAAAGACCTTCGGTATGTTTAAAAAGATCATTGCGCAGATCGTAGATGATTTTCTGGCCAGTTTCCTGCATGATGAGATACTCCCAGCGGGACAGCAGAAAGAGAGCCAGCAGTACTATGGCATAGAGCAGTGCACTGTGAAGGAGCATTGAAAAGCGCACATCTGGCGGCAGGGTTGCAGCATTTTCTCCTGTAATACAGTCATCAATCGCATTGCCAATCAGGATCGGCTTGAGCAGACCAAGGGCTGTTACGATTAAGACCAGCACAAGACAGAGCAGGAGAGAGTAACGGTAGGGCTTCATGTACACGGAAAATCGGCGGATGATCCCAAATGGCGGTGTGTGCCGGTCATTAGGCTTATCGCTGACTGTCATGTGAGTCCCTCCCTTCGATGCTGAGTTCATGCTCGAGCTGTTGCTTGGTGTATATATTCCAGTAAATACCGTGACGTTCCATGAGACTGTCATGGGTACCGTATTCGGCCATTTTGCCGTCATCAAGTACCAGAATGTGATCTGCGCCCTGGATAGTTGAGATCCGGCTTGCTGCAATGAGCGTCGTACGGCCGGCACGCAGCCGGTGCAGATTCTGCAGGATGCGTTCCTCCGTATCGGTATCGACTGCTGAAAGGGCATCGTCAAGGAGCAGAATGCGGGCATCTGTCAGAAGGGCACGTGCGATTGAAATGCGCTGTTTCTGTCCGCCGGAAACAGTTACGCCGCGTTCTCCAAGTTCTGTCTCATATTGCTTTGGAAAGTCCATAATATTGTCATGCACGCAGGCGTTTTCTGCAGAGGCGGCAACTGCGTCATGATCTGCCGTGATGTTGGCAAAAGCTATATTCCGCTCTATGGTATCAGAAAACAGAAAACCGTCCTGAGGAACTACTGCGATAGAGGTACGCAGAACGGAGAGCGGAATTTCTGATACAGGCCGGCCGTCAATGCGTACCATCTCGGGGCTTTCAGGATCATACAGCCTGCAGAGCAGGTTAAGCAGTGTTGTCTTGCCGGAACCGGTACGTCCAATTATGGCAAGCGTTTCGCCTTCATTTACATGCACGGTAATATCATTGAGGACCTGCCGCTCCGGTGCACCCGGGTAAGCAAAAGACAGGTGATCAAAATCAATGGAACCGGAAATAGACGAAACGGATATGCCGGAAGGATTCCGGATCTCCGGCGCTTCCCGAAGAATGACGGCAATCCTGTGGACGCTGGCCATACCCTGCGAGAAAGAAGAAATGCTTTCACCTGCAGCAATCATGGGCCAGACAAGCATGGTGATATAGCTGTTAAATGCAATGAATTGACCGACTGAGATTTCGCCGTAAATAGCCATCCGTCCACCGTAGATCAGTGTCAGCAGTGTTGAGATGCCGATGACAAAGTCAAGAAGGGGGAATACGAGGGCCATCAGGCGGACAACAGCCAGATTTTTGTCCTGTGTTTTTCGGTTCACTTTGGCAAAGGCGGCCAGTTCCTTTCGCTCCTGGACAAAGGCTTTAATAACACGGATGCCGGAAACAGACTCCTGAACGGAATCGGTCAGGTCAGAAAAGGCAGCCTGACGGGTCAGAAACCGCTTGTGAATGATTTTTCCAAAAAGGATATCGCCGAAGACAATAAGAACCAGCGGGATGACTGCAACTGTGGTCAGTTTCGGACTGACAAATGCGATCATGCCCCTGAGTACAAGGCACAGCATCAGGGTGGCGTCTACCGTTGAGATGATGGTCATGCCAAGCAGTTTTCGGACGGAAGCAAGGTCGTTGGTAAAATGCGCCATGATGTCGCCTGTCTTGTTTCGTGCATACCAGGCAGGTGACAGGGATTCGATATGTGTAAAGAGATCATCCCGGATTTCACGTTCAATGGATCTGGCACTGCCAAAGATAAAGAAACGCCATCCGAAACGTCCGGCCATGATGATGCTGCCATACAGCAGAATCCTGAATCCAAGACGAAGAACACCGTCAAAATCCAGCGTATGGGCAGTAAGACCGTCAGTTACTGTTCCCGTAATCTGCGGAATCAGGGTGTTGATATAATCTACGACGATCAGGGAGATTATACCCAGCAGATAAGGAATGAGATGGCGCAGAAAGTACCGTCCCAGAAGTTTCAGATCTGATTTCATAGAAGCCTCCGCGAAAAAGTGCAGTGTGCCCATTATACCGTCTCGTTGTGGAATGTCAATCGCTGTTTTGACGGATGTCTGTGTGGAAAAAGCAGGTGGCTTAATGGAAATGAAAAAGGCAGCTGCGGTTGCAGCTGCCCAGGGGGGTCAGGCCCAGACGAACCAGATGAAGAGATATCCGCAGAGCACGGCGGCAAGTGTAAAAGGTACGCCGATGCGCATGAAATCTTTGAAAGTGGTTTCGTATCCGTTTTTCTTAAGGATACCAACCGCGGCAATATTTGCGCTGGCACCGATAGGCGTCAGGTTTCCACCGAGGGTGGCACCGGTCAGAAGGCCAAAGTAGAGTACATACGGTTCAATTCCTAGAAGCGTTGTAACGGTTTGCAGAACTGGAAGCATGGTGGCTACATAGGGAATATTGTCGACAAAGGCAGAGATCAGCACTGACCCCCAGACGACAATGGAATAGAGCAGGAACAGATTGTTTCCACCGGTCTTAACGATCCAAGCGGCAAAATCATCAATGATGCCAACATTGGTGATACCTGCTATGACCAGAAACAGTGCGACAAGCAGCAGCAGTGTTTCAAAGTCTACAGACTCTATGGAATGCCTGGCTGCATCAACAGAGTGTGAGCGTATCATGGTAACTAGAATTGTTATCAGGGCAATACACAGGCAGATAAGACCATTTGTGATTTCCGGTTTGTTTGGGATGAATGATGCCAGAATAAGACAGAGTACAACGGATATAAGCATGATGGTTGGGAAATAGTCTGTTACAACAGTATGTGTCCGGCCTTTGGTGGAAACCGGGGTGCGGTCATTCCGAAACAGATACATGATGATCGGAATGGTAGCCAGAGCGCCCAGTTCGACAGCGAAGAAGATGCCCAGCCGGCCTTTCATAAAGAAGAAAGCATTGAAATCCATGCCGGCATAAGCGCCAAGCATGATGGAAGTTGTATCACCGACCAGCGTTGCGGCACCCTGCAGGTTAGAGGATACGGCAATACAGAGGATCATGGGGATGGGAGAGATACCGAGTGACTGACAGATGGCAAGACCGACCGGCGCTACCATCAGGACAGTTGCCACATTGTCGATAAAAGCGGAAACAATGCCGGAGAAAAGAGACATGTAGATGGTAACCCACATAACATTTTTAGAATGGTCCAGAAGCACATCGGCGATCAGGTTCGGCATTTTGGATGCAATAAAGTAATCCACGACGATCATGGTGCCGAAAAGCATCATCAGCACATTCCAGTTAATTGCCGTGGGGACCGAAAAAATGGGCAGGATACCCAGTACAATGAAAAGCACGGCAGTGACAACGGCTGCATGTACACGAAACTTGGGTTTTATAATCATGACTGCATACATGCAGACAAACATGATTAATGCGGGAATTTTCAACGAAATGCCTCCTTTGATGACATAGTTGTGCTTTCGGCATCATATCAATCACGAATGTCGCCATTTGACAGCCGGCACAAAGTGCTGTGCCTTATCCATTAAGCGGATAATTGTCAGGAATGCCGAAAGATTAAAAGGTATAATAAATACGATAAAAGATTTGCCTGGCATGATGCTCAGCCGGTTAATGATTTCCGCATATGTATATCAGAGCCTGTATCAGGCGGATGGACACCTCTGATTTCCAACAGTTCTGTTCATTTCAGGCATGCCGGACTATGATAGACGAAAACAGATTTTTAGGCAATACCAAATAATTCATTTTCTTGAAGCTTGGCACTTGTTTAGCAGCAGGAACGTTTAGGGAACTGTTATGAGATTTGTATGGACAAGAATGGTCCTGGAAGAATCCCTATTTGAACAGTATGCATGGCACAAGAAGATTGGGACAACAGTGCGGCAGGCGGCTTTGTGAGAACTGCCTGGTCTGATGCAGGTACCGGAACTTAACAAATGGTGTATACGACCGATGATGATTATTCCTGTGCCTGAGGAAAAACGGTTTGGATATGACTTGGGATTGGACCGGTTTTGGATTGACTTTTCCCATTAAACCGGAATATACTGCCTCACGGATTACGATTCTTTCCAATTATAAACATGCCAGGTGATTGCGTAAATTGCCGGAAATGGAGGATTTGTCATGTCAGAACTGCAGAAAATAGCACTGGCCGGAGGATGCTTTTGGGGAACGGAACGGTATTTTCAACTGCTGCACGGGGTGAGGGATACCACTGTTGGTTATGCAAACGGACCTTCTGATCATACACCGAGTTATGAAGAAGTAAAGCATGGGATTGGACACGCGGAAACAGTAATGGTGACCTTTGATCCGGATATGATTTCGCTGTCTGAGCTGCTGACACAGTATTTCTCGATTGTGGATCCACTGTCTGTCAATCAGCAGGGACATGATATTGGCATTCAGTACAGGACCGGTATTTACTATATGGATGAAACGCAGCTGCCGGTTATCCGTGAGGCAATGAAGGCGCTTGAGAATATGCTGGGCGAGAAACCGGCGATTGAGATTGCACCGCTAGACTGTTTTTTCACCGCTGAGGAGTATCACCAGGATTATCTCATCAAGAATCCACAGGGGTACTGTCATCTGCCTTCATCAAAATTTGAGGAAGCCAAAGCATATGGGCGCAGTTAAAGCGGGTATTATTCTGATCGTATTGAGCCTGATGACGGCTTCTTCTGCATTTGCGGAACAGGATGTGCCTGTATGGATGACAGCACTGTCTCATGAAGAAGGATTTGAGCAGACAGAAGGGGGCAAATGGCTTTATCAGCAGACTGCCGGGCGACAGTATACGGATGGCGTATTGACATTTGGACTTGAGGCTGCAGTGTACGAAAAGACGGATGAGGTGCTCGTCTGTGTTTTTGCAGAACTGAGTGGCGGACAGCAGATTACCCGGATGGATTTTGTCATAGATGAAGGGGTGTGGTCATGGCATTCTGTATTGCCTGCGTTCGGAGATGCAGTTGCATTTCTTGGCGCGCCGGAGGCGGATTTTCTGACTGCTCTGGCATCCGCCGGATCTGTTGAAATACGGATACATGTTCTTGGCAGGAAAATGACAGCTGGTTTTACAGGTTCGGAACTGGATGATATCCGCCGTTCAGCACTGCTGCTGCAGGATGTTCTTGAAGTGGTGGATATTTCGCCGGATTCCACTACCGGCCAGTTTGAACTGTCACATCCACTGCACAGAAGCGGTTCTGCAGCTTTGGATACGGAATTGCTGACGGATTGACGATCATTTTATCCGGAAGAAAGGGGATCACAGCTGGCTTTGGCCGGCATATGCTCAGCGAAGCTGTGAAAAAAAGCCGTCCGGCCTTGATTGCCGGACGGCTGTATTATTTGGCTTTCGTGAAAGTCATGAATTCACATTCGATGCGGCCGTTATAGAAGCGGCGTTTTTTTGCGACACGCCGGCCAAAACAGCGCTCAAACTGAGGATGGGATGAGATGGCACAAAGTGACCAGCCGGGATGCCGGCGGAACATGACGCCAAGGTCATGATAGAGGGATTCGCAGGCTTTACGGTCGCTGAGCCGTTCTCCATAGGGAGGATTGCAGAGGAAAAGCCCCGAATCTTCAGGACGTGTACAGGTGTGCATATCCTGAACCGATACCTGAATTCTGCCGTTCAGACCGGCCTGGTCAATGTGACGTTTTGCAAGCCGGATAGCTTCAGGATCAATATCTGAACCGGCTATGTCATGAATCAGGGAAGGATCAAAGGCAGATCTGGCTTCCTCACGAATCCTATCCAGAACAGTTTTTTTTACATAAGGAAACTGTTCCATGGCAAAATTACGCGTGAGACCAGGCGCACGGTGGCTCATTTTGAAAGCTGCTTCTATCAGAAGTGTTCCGGTCCCGCAGAATGGATCGTAGAGAGGTGTGTTCTGCCGCCATGGAGACAGATCGACCAGAGCGGCTGCGAGCGTTTCACGAAGTGGTGCCTCTCCGTTCCAGGTCCGGTAACCGCGGCGGTTGAGTGCAGTCCCTGAGGTATCTATGGTTAAACGTGCCTGATTCGCGTGCAGCGTTACACTGATGGGGACGGTTTCGCCTGTTTCCGGAAACCAGGTGACGCGGTGATGTTCCTGCAGCCGTTTTACAATCGCCTTTTTTGTGATGGACTGGCAGTCAGAGACGCTCATCAGCTGGCTTCTTGCACAGTTTCCGCTGACAGGAAACCGGCTCTCGCGGGTCAGATACTGTTCCCATGGCAGCGCAGCGACGCCTTCAAACAGTGCCTCAAAAGATGTTGCTTCAAAGGAGCCGACGATCAGCTGGACGCGGTCTGCAGTCCGCAGGTACAGATTGGCACGCATGGCGTCTTCAAAACCGCCTTCAAAGCAGGCACCGCCATTTACTGCGGTGGCAGTGTAGCCAAGACGGCGGAGTTCGCCGGCAACGACGCCTTCAAGGCCGAATGCGGCTGTGGCAAGAAACTGCATAATTGCCTCCTATGGACTGGTGCGTCAGCACCAGCATGCTGAATTGAATGGATGAAATCAGGTCTTCTGCACCCGGGAGGATGTCCTGAGTGAGGCGGTATCACTGGCTCTAAACAAAATGGCAGACACAATGGCTCCAGGGATGAAAATATAAGCTGCGTGATTCATGCGAGCTGCCTTTTCGCGGACAGTGTTTGTGCGGCCTGTCTCCCGCCCGAAGTTTAAAGTGCCACATTATAACACAAGAGGGACACCGGGAACAATGCTGTTTTGTTTGTTGTATACTATCTTGCAAAAAGAACATGGAATACATCCAACCCTGCCTGTGTTTACGGGGAAGCCCGGTAATTCATTTGAAACGGACATCACAGTTTCGTGGAAGTACAGCCTTATGGCAGCCTGCCAGTTTTTGGCCTGCGGGCTGTCCGGACTGCAAGTCCTGGTGGACAGGGAGCGGGGCAGGCATACTCTTTGTGCGGACAATCACTCCACGCTGCTATGTGGGACGCTGCAGTAAGGGAAATTTGGGAGAAAAGTTGGAAAAAGACTGTTCAAACCGCAAAAAAATTGGTATACTTGTTTTTGCTAAAGAGGCTTAGCGACAACTTTTGATACAAAAAGGAGTGGAATATCCCATGGCTCTTGTAACATCTACCGAAATGTTCAAAAAGGCATATGAAGGCCATTACGCTATCGGTGCTTTCAACGTGAACAACATGGAAATCATCCAGGGCATCACTGAGGCTGCTACGATGGAAAAGGCGCCTGTCATTCTGCAGGTTTCCAAGGGAGCCCGCGCTTATGCGAAGCATGTCTATCTGGTAAAGCTGGTTGAAGCCGCTCTGCAGGATGCAGAGGACAACGGCGTAGATCTTCCGGTCGTTCTGCATCTGGATCACGGCCCGGATTTCGAGACCTGCAAAGCCTGTATCGACGGCGGATTTACCTCCGTTATGATCGATGGCTCCTCCCTGCCGTTCGAAGAGAACATCAAGGTGACCAAGCAGGTTGTCCAGTATGCTCATGATCACGGTGTTGTGGTTGAGGGTGAGCTCGGAACGCTGTCTGGTGTTGAGGATGACGTAAAGGTTGCTGAGAATGATGCAATGTACACCGATCCCAACCAGGTTGAAGAGTTTGTAAAGTCCACTGGTGTTGATTCCCTGGCTATCGCTATTGGAACCAGCCATGGCGCTTACAAGTTCAAGGGAACGCCGAAGCTCCGCTTTGACATTCTTGAGGAAGTCGGCAATCGTCTGCCGGGATTCCCGATCGTTCTTCACGGTGCAAGCTCTGTTATGCCGGAGTATGTGGCAATGATCAACCAGTTCGGCGGCAATATGCCTGGTGCACAGGGTGTGCCGGAGGACCTGCTCCGCAAGGCAGCATCCATGGCCGTCTGCAAGATCAATGTTGACTCTGACCTGCGTCTGGCGATGACCGGTATCATTCGCAAGCAGTTTGCGGAGCATCCGGATCAGTTTGACCCGAGACAGTACCTGAAGCCGGCGCGTATCGCTCTTCGTGATATGGTTCGCCATAAGATCGTAAACGTGATGGGTTGCAATGGAAAGGCTTAATGATTTCATTTTGATTCAAAACGGGAACACCTGCCGCAAAAAGCGGCAGGTGTTTTTTGTTGAGCTCTCACGAATTTAACTTTGAACAAAAAAGCTGCCGTCAGCAGTTTATTTACAACGTGATACCGTGTAAAGCACAAAATGCCAGGTTGTTGCCGAACGACCAGGAAAGGTATCCAAAAATAAGGGGATAGGCGGGATAGAAAGTGAAGGAAAGAACAATCGCACTGTTAACGGATTCCACTTGTGATTTGACAGATGAGGTCCTTAAGGCAAACCGGATTGATATGATTTGCTTTAAGATTGCACTGGACGGAGTGGGATATGTCGAGCGGCAGGATTTTTCGCCGGAGCAGTTCTGCGAGATGATCAGGAATGCTCATGATCTGCCCAAGACATCCCAAATTACGGAATATGAATTTCTGGAACGCTTTGAGTCATATGCGCAGGCCGGCTGCATGGGTGTAATCTACGTGTCGATTAACGGGACTGGATCAGGGACAAATGCATCCGCACACAGGGCAGCGGCTGCATTCCGCGAAGCACATCCGGCATCTCAGATGAAAATTGCCGTTGTGGACAGCCGGATGTATTCCATAGCACAGGGCGCGCCTGTTGTCGAAGCGGCAAAGCGACTGGATGCTGGTCTGAGTTTTGAGGAGACTGTTGCCTATCTTGAAAACCAGTATGCATGCATGGAAATTCTGCTGGTAGCACATTCACTCAAATTCATCCGTAAATCAGGCCGTATCAGTGCTGCGGCTGCCATCACAGGAGATCTGTTGGGAATTCATCCGGTTTTTTCCCTGAATGATGGGGTAAGCCGTGTTCTCAAGAAAGTTCGGGGCGAGCATGCTGCGGCAGTTACGATGGCACAGATGATGAGCAAACGGATGATTGCCGGCAGACCGTATTACATTATGGTATCAGATAAAAAATACTGTGATGAATACAAAAAAGCCTGCGAAGCGGCAGCGGGTTATCCGCCTGCAGGCATAGGTATTCTCGGCGCGGCTGTGCTTTCAAATACAGGACCGGATGCCGTTGGCCTCGTTTATGAAGGTGAAAAACGCGAGGTGCGCCTTACAGATCGAGCGTAAGTTTGACAGGGCAGTGATCACTGCCCATGATCTGGTCGTCAATATCGGCAGCTTTGATACTGGGTTTCAGACGGTCTGATACCAGAAAGTAATCTATGCGCCATCCTGCATTTTTCTCCCTGGCATGGAACATGTATGACCACCAGCTGTAGCGTCCGATTTCCTCCGGATGCAGGCAGCGGAATGTGTCAGTAAATCCGCTGTCAAGAAGCCTGGTCATTGCCTCACGTTCCTCCGGCGTAAAACCGGCATTTCCGGTATTGGTCTTTGGATTTTTAAGGTCAATCTCTTTGTGTGCAACATTCATGTCGCCGCAAACGATGATTGGCTTTTCTTTATCCAGTGACATGAGATAATGCCTGAAATCAGCCTCCCAGGTCATACGGTATGTCAGACGGGTCAGTTCTCTCTGACTGTTGGGTGTATACACCGTGATCATATAGAACTGTGGGTATTCAAGTGTAATAAGGCGGCCTTCATGGTCGTGGAGATCATTGCCCATACCATATGACACGCGCATGGGTTCCTGCTTTGTCAGAATTGCTGTACCGGAATAGCCCTTCTTTTCGGCAGAGTACCAGTACTGATGGTACCGTTCATCTGGAATTTCA
>JAFUHD010000021.1 GCA_017469025.1 Clostridia bacterium | reverse complement strand
CCTCGTGGCTTGAAAGTGGAGTACCGCAGCGTGGGCAGTATGGTACGATCTTGAATCCCTTGTAGAGAAGTCCTCTGTCCCAGATATTCTTGAGTGCCCACCACTCTGACTCGATGTAATTGTCCTCGTATGTTACATAAGGGTGCTCCATGTCAGCCCAGAAACCTACCTGTGATGAGAAGCTCTCCCACATGCCCTTGTACTGCCATACTGACTCTTTACACTCTTTGATGAATGGCTCAAGTCCGTAATTCTCGATCTGATCCTTACCGTTGATGCCAAGCTTCTTTTCTACCTCAAGCTCTACCGGGAGACCATGTGTATCCCAGCCTGCCTTACGCGGTACATAGTAGCCCTTCATGGTACGATAGCGCGGGATGACGTCCTTGATGGAACGGGTCAGCACATGTCCGATGTGCGGCTTGCCGTTTGCAGTTGGCGGTCCATCATAGAACGTGAACGGTTCTGCACCCTCACGCAGCTTCATCATTTTGCGGAACACGTCCTGGTCATGCCAGAAAGAGAGCACTTCCTCTTCGCGCTTCACAAAATTCATATCTGTCGATACTTTCTGATACATACTTTCCTCCTTCTTATGGCAGCTTCAGCTTTCGGCCCTCTCCGACTGCATCTGCCCGTCTTTGGCAAACCGGTGCAGTGCACCGGGCCAATTCTGCCTGGTTCTGTCGCGAAATACATCAGACACCTGTTGTAATCCGCACCAAAAAGAAAAAACTCCCTCCACATGGGACGAAGCTTGATCGCGGTACCACCCAATTTGATGCCCTCCGGGCATCCACTCACTGCGGTAACGGCGCCGCCGTCCTCTCCTAACCTCCAGGCTCAGAGAAGCCGCTCAGCAGGTGATCCCTTACCGCCTGTTCCCACCGGATTTCACCTGCCCCGGCTCTCTAAGAGGAAACAAAGTCAGCAGCGTCCTGCCTCATTGCGTTTGAACTTGCCATAGTTTACCTGTAAATGCAGAAAAAGTAAAGTCATTTTTTCAAAGAAGGCTGCAGTTCCAGCTGTTTGGTCCTCAAAAGGAAGGAAACGGCACCCTTCATGCAGAAAAATGAAGTGTTATATCATGGCCAGGACCGTCTGATCCTGGCCATGATTAACTGATTCTGCTGAAACGCCATTGCAGAAACAGCCGGTTCACACGGGCTGCGGACAGATTAATCGCCCGTCAGTGTGCCGCTTCATTTGAACCGTTTCAAAGGCAGAAACTGCAGGCCATCTAATCGGACAAGTGCCCTTCAGCGCGCTGTAAATTGCGTTTTCCCATGGGTTCCGCACCACAGACAGACCTGGCAGGTATCTCTGCCCCGCAGCCTCATTCGTTCGTTTTCACAATCCAGTATTCAAGTGTCCACTGCGTTTCATCCGCAGTCTGGCCGTTCATCCGGATAACTGCTGTTCCGCTGCGGTTAACGATATCCGGATACATGGCAGAAGCTCTGTTTGCACTCAGCGTACATACCGCCTCCGGTTTCCAGTCTTCTCCGGTACCATATACAGTAAAGCTGATTCTGGACCGGTCATTCTCGAGCAGTTCCACACGGTCCACAATGACAAATCCACCATTTGACCGTCCACCGGTTTCATCGCTATAATAGAAGCCCTCATGATAATCATACCGGGTATCCGTTACATTCACGGAAGGCACACCAAACCATCTTGCAACCATTTCGGGAATTCTGCTGCCATTGACCCGGGCATTAAAATCCCCCCATTCGCCATATTCCATGCTGTCCGCAAAAAGCATATCAACCGCAAAGTCCACCATTTCCCGGTCCCGGTGTTCCCCAAACACAAACGCAGCCCCGCTGTCAAACCATCTGGCAGAAAAATTGGTGAGGAACAGGTTCAGCCGGATCTTGAGCACATCATCCGGTTCAATTGGCGTTCCCTTTTCCACCGGAAGCTGCTTCAGGTATTCACTGAGCGCATAACCGCATTGTCCCTGATAGGATACATAGGAAAAGTCATCGTCTGTTTCGCCAAGATAGACAAAGGTGCTGTTCAGCGGCATTTTCGCAATTTCTGCTGCTTTCCGTTTCGGCATTTCGCGAAGCGTTACATACTCGTTGACCCTGACCACCGTGCCCAGATCCCCTGCTGCCCCGGTATCCGCAGGACAGATTACCGGCATGAGACAAAGCAGGCACATAAGCCAGAAAAACATGTTTTTCCTCATTTTACCCCTCCAAATCACTATTCAAGCAGGTACGCATAATGGATAATCTATTTTCACTCAATGAACAGTCCGCCAGCCCGCTGGCCGACCGGATGCGTCCAAAGACGCTGGATGATTTCATCGGACAGACACATATCGTCGGCCCCGGACGCCTTCTGCGGCGCGCGATTGAAGCTGACCGGATGACCTCCTCCATCTTCTACGGCCCGCCCGGATGCGGCAAAACAACGCTCGCCTATATCATTGCAGGCACCAGTAATGCCGCTTTTGCCCGTCTCAACGCAGTCACCAGCGGCGTTGCCGATGTCAGAAAGGTTATTTCAGAGGCTGAGCAGAGGCTGTCGCTGTATGGAAAACCCACATACCTGCTCCTGGATGAATGCCACCGCTGGAACAAGGCCCAGAGCGACAGCATCCTGCCCGCCATTGAGCAGGGAAAAATCCGGTTTATCGGCTCAACAACTGAAAATCCGCTGATTGCAATGACACCCGCCATCGTCAGCCGTTGCCGGCTGTTTGAGTTCAGGGCACTCTCGCCGGATGATCTGCTCATCGCCCTGAACCGGGCCCTGACCGACAAAATCAACGGCTTCGGCACCATGGCTGTCCGGGCGGATCCCGAAGCGCTTTCACATATTGCCCATATCGCAGGCGGCGATGTCCGCAATGCACTCGGTGCCCTTGAACTGGCTGTTCTCAGTACACCGCCGGACAATACCGGGCTTATCCATATAACACTTGAGGTCGCTGAGGAATCCATCCAGAAACCGGTGCTGCGCTGTGATGAATCGCTCTACTATGACATGCTGTCCGCATTCTGCAAGAGCATGCGCGGCAGCGACTCGGATGCCGCACTTGCCTGGTTTGCCAGGCTGATTTATGCCGGTGTGGATCCCCGGCTCATTGTAAGGCGGATCATTGTACATGCCAGTGAAGATGTTGGCCTTGCCAATCCGCTGGCCATGCTGCAGGCAAGTGCTGCTGCCACAGCCCTTGAAACCGTCGGGATGCCTGAGGCA
This sequence comes from Clostridia bacterium, assembly GCA_017469025.1. Classification (GTDB taxonomy): domain Bacteria; phylum Bacillota; class Clostridia; order Christensenellales; family Aristaeellaceae; genus Ventricola. The sequence continues at coordinate 6,399 of JAFUHD010000021.1, read as the reverse complement.
CGGATCAGCATCGCACAGGCCATTATTGCCATATGTGAAAGTCCAAAGTCCAACAGCGTCATATCAGCGATTGAATCTGCCATGGCTGACACCGAGCAGGGCGGCTTTATGCCTGTCCCGCAGCACCTCAGGGATACACATTATAAGGGACATGAACGCATCGGTTCCGGGGATGGGTACAAGTACCCGCACGACTATCCCGGACACTATGTAAAACAGAACTATATGCCCGAAGAAACACAGGGACACCGCTATTACATCCCCTCAGATCAGGGACAGGAAGCAAAGCTGCGTGAGCGCAGACGCACACGCGGCATTATCGATCCTTGATCTGTCCAGCCGGCAGTACTGCCGGCTTTTTGTTTATGTCATTGCCAGCATTTTCTGCAGCTGACTGAGCTGCCGGAAGCGTTCCATTGAGCCTCTCTGTCAGAAGTGTATTCCGGCTGCTGACCGTAACATGATTCACGCAGTAGGCAATCGCCTTTTTGGTCCCCACAAGGACCAGCCCGCGTTTGGCACGTGTAATGCCCGTATACAGAAGATTCCGCTGAAGCATGACATAATGCGTCATCATGACCGGCATCACCACGACCGGATATTCAGCCCCCTGCGCCTTGTGTATCGTCGTTGCATAGGCCAGAACCACCTCATCCAGTTCTGATAACTCATATTCAACAAGGCGGTCGTCAAAGGCAATCTGAACCGTTTCCTCATCTGAATCAAGGCTCATGATCCGGCCGATATCACCGTTGAAGACTTCCTTGTCATAATTGTTCCGGATCTGCATCACCTTGTCGTACACCCGGAATACCGTTCCGCCCCGTTTCACTTCAGTCTGGCCGTTCCGGAGCGGATTGAGTGTTCTTTGAAGCATCTCATTGAGGGCAGCTGCACCGACATTCCCTCTCTGCATGGGCGTCAGGACCTGAATCTCACTCGGCCTCACGCCGAAGAAACCGGGCAGACGGCTTTGCACAAGCCTTACGATTTCACCACTGGCCTTTTCAGGATCCTCCTGTTCAATAAAGAAGAAATCGGTTCCTTTCCTATTTCCCAGGTCTGGAAACTCTCCCTGATTGATCCTGTGGGCGTTAGTTATGATCCGGCTGGCCGCCGCCTGACGGAAAATCCGGGTCAGGCGTACAACCGGGAATACCGCTGACGAGATGATGTCCCTCAGCACATTCCCGGCACCCACAGATGGAAGCTGGTCCACATCACCAACCAGAATAAGGCGCATACTGTCCGGCACTGCCTTCAGCAGACTGTTCATGAGAATGGTATCAATCATGGAACACTCATCCAGGATGAGCACATCCCCTTCAAGCGGCTTTTCTTCGTTCCGCTGATACCCCTGCGGCGGCTTGAATTCCAGTAACCGGTGACAGGTCTTTGCCTCAAGGCTTGTCACCTCACTGAGCCGCTTGGCAGCACGTCCTGTCGGTGCTGCCAGCAGAATATGCGCCCCGCATGTCTGAAAAGCCCGGATAATGCCCAGTGTCGTCGTGCTCTTGCCCGTTCCCGGTCCACCGGTCAGGACCATGATTTTACTTTTTGCCGCGGTAAGAATGGCCTGCATCTGAATGTCATCGTACTGTATGCCACTGGTATGGCCAAGCTGCTCCTGTACCAGAGCCTCGTCAGGGCGTACAGATGCAGGGGTACGGAATATCCGTTTCAGCCGCGCAGCAATGCCGATCTCCGCATAGTAAAAAGCAGGCAGGAACAGAGCAATCGGCTGCGCTTCATCTGCGGCCAGGGGATGATCTGCCAGCATCTGCTGGGTACGCAGGTCCTCCGCCCCAATCATCTTCTCAAGCGCCTTCTCAAGGACACTCCGCTCCACCTCCAGCAGTTCCGTGCCCGTGTCCAGAAGCTGCGTCCGTGTTGCATAACAATGTCCCAGTTCAGACAGCTTGTTGAGCGTATACAGAATGCCGCTGCGCAGGCGCTCATACCGTTCTTTTTCAAAGCCCATCTTGGCGGCAATCTGGTCCGCAGTCTTGAAACCTATGCCCCAGATATCGTCCGCCAGACGGTACGGATTTTCCGTAACGACCTGTATGCTCTCATTGCCGTAGGTTTTGTAAATCTTTGCCGCATGGGCGACAGATACTTCGTGCCCCTGCAGGAACACCATGATGTTTTTGACTTCACGCTGGGCGTCCCAGCTGGCCTTGATCTTTTTGACCCGTTCCCGGCCGATTCCCGGCACTTCCATGAGCCGCTCCGGCGTCTCCTCGATGACTTTAAAGGTATCTGCGCCAAACCGGTCCACTATCTTTTTGGAATAAATCTTTCCAATGCCCTTTACAAGACCGGACCCCAGATAACGCTGGATTCCATAGACAGACGCCGGAAGCGCCTCTTCATAGGATGTCACACTGAACTGGCGCCCATATGTTTTATCCATCCGCCAGACGCCCTTCGCCGCGACAACAGATCCCACATGAATCCCAGGCATGCTGCCTACGACCGTAACGGTGTCCTGATAGCCCTTCACACGGCATCTCAATACGCTGAACGTATCCGATTCAAAGGTTATCCGCTCCACAAGACAGCGTATCTGTTCCAGTTTTCCCTGTTCAACCATTGCGTTAACCTCAAGATGTGTTCGATCATCCAGGCAGACAGTCCGGCATTCGGTCATCTTTCTGCCGCCTGCTTTCTATCCGGCTGACGCGGCGCGTCAGGTCATCCGGTCATATCACCGGTTTACGGTTCCTCGGCAAGACGCCGGAGTGAATCGCCCGAAAGGCGATATGTCGTCCATTCATTCATGGGAACTGCGCCCATGGAAAGATAGAAATCAATACTTGGCTGATTCCAGTCAAGGCAGCACCATTCAAAGCGTCCGCATCCCCGTTCCATGGCAATCCTGGCCAGCTTTTTCAGAATTGCGCGTCCGTACCCTTTTCCCCTGTATTCCGGCAGCACAAACAGGTCCTCCAGATACAGTCCCGCGCGCCCGACAAACGTGGAAAAATTGTGGAAAAACAATGCAAATCCGATTTCCCGTCCACCTTCACATACAAACAGAACTTCTGCCTTCTTCTGTTCAAATACCCACTCACGGATCAGGTCCTCTGTTGCCACTACCTCATCTGTCATCTTTTCATACTCAGCCAGCATCCGGATAAACGTGAGAATCAGCGCACAATCCTTCTCAACTGCGAAACGGAATTCCGTCATATATACACCTCTCTACAGGCAGTCACTGCCCTCTGCAGCATTCCCTGTCAGCCGGTGCTTCGCATCAGGCCATTTGGGTCAGCCACGGTCTAAGCAGCAAAGCAGTCCTGCAGATAATATCAGCCTGTCCATATTGGACATTCCATCCTGATGCCAGTATAGACCAAACATCTTTTAAAATCAATGTTCAGCAGACGTCAGTCCCACCGTATGCCAAAGTCCATCTCACCCAGGCGAATGTCGTAAACAGGTACACATCTGAGTAACGGCGTCTGTCCCAATGTGCCGTGTCTTCCTGACGCCGGATCACAGTTCAGGCATCCCTGTCCATTTGCCTGAGAGAATTGCAAAAGCAGGGCTGTCTGTGTTACAATTCGGGCGTTTCACAACAGTATGTTCCGGTTCATTCCGGAGCTTTTCTATACATCGCGCACGGATGCGGAGGGTTTTCTTGCATGTCCCTGTTTATACTGATTGGATTCTCAATAGCCCTTTCACTGGTTTACTATCTGTGCCCGAACCGCTTCCGGTGGATGCTGCTCCTTGCGGCCAGCCTGCTATATTATGCTTACTGCGGCATACGGGCAGTGCCATTTCTGCTGATCACAGCAGGCAGCACCTGGTTTGGTGCCCGTATGATTTACGGCATGGGCGAAAAACAGAAAGCGTGGCTGAAAGAACACAAACAGAGCCTTTCCCCCGCCGAGCGTAAAGCAGCCAAAGCAAAAGGGCGCAGCCGGCAGCGCACGATTATGCTGACTGCTCTGCTACTGAATTTCGGTATGCTCGGCCTGTTTAAATATACCAATAATATACTGGAACTGTTCAGTACCGTCAGCCGCGGGACGTTCAGGCCACTGAATCTCCTTCTGCCGCTCGGCATTTCCTTTTATACATTCCAGTCCATCGGTTATCTGCTTGACATTTACAACGGCAAGTATGCCCCGGAACAGAACCCGTTCAAATATCTGCTGTTCGTCTCTTTTTTCCCGCAGCTGATCCAGGGACCAATCGCCCGCTTCGATCAGCTTGGCCGGCAGTTTACCGATCATCATCCCTTTGATATTGATGCCTACGAGCGCGGACTCCTGCTCATCGTCTGGGGTTTCTTTAAAAAGCGTGTCATTGCAGACCGTGCCCTGCCTCTGGTTGAGGAAGTCTTTTCCAATACCGGTGCCTACGGCGGCGCCGTAATCGTCGCAGCTGTTCTCTTTTATTCCCTGCAGCAGTACTGCGATTTTTCCGGAGGCATCGATCTGGTTATCGGCATCGGAGAGCTGTTCGGCATCCAGCTGCCGCCAAACTTCCGCCGTCCATATTTTGCTGTTTCCCTGACTGACTTCTGGCACAGGTGGCACATCAGCCTCGGGAACTGGATGCGCGACTATGTCTTCTATCCGTTTGCACTGAGCCGGCCTGTTGCAGCGCTGTCAAAAGGTCTCAAGTCCCATCATCCGCAACTGGCACGCACGCTGCCCGCTGCGCTTGGAAACATCCTGATTTTTCTCCTGGTCGGTATCTGGCACGGTCTCCAGACAAACTATGTTCTGTGGGGCCTTTACAACGGCTGCATACTGGCCTTTACAGCACTTATGGATCCGGTTTACAAAGCCTGGAATGAACGCCATCATGCCCTTTCCGTCTCTAAGGGCTTCCATGTATTCCGTGTACTCAGAACCTTCCTTGTCGTCAATATCGGCTGGTATTTTGACCGTGCCGTACGTGCCTCGGATGCTTTCCACATGCTCACCAGCACGTTCACCTGCTGGAACTGGTCGGAGATCAGCAGCGGCACCCTTCTGACGCTTGGACTGAAGCAGCATGACTTCACCGTACTGCTCATCTCTTCACTGATCCTGCTGACCGTCTCCCTTCTGGGAGAACGCGGTGTGGATGTCCGCAGCGCAGTTCTGTCAAAACCGCTTCCGGTCCGCTGGCTCATCATGTTCGTGTTCCTGTATCTGACACTGGCATGGTTTATCGGCATCGAAAACGGCTCTGCAGAGTTCCTGTATGCTGTTTTCTGATTTCGTCCTGCCCTTTATCCAAATGTAAATAACACTGACTACAATTAATGCGGAGGCAGCCGTGAATTTTCCTTCGACTGAAGCCGAGCTCAGGAAGCGGAACCGTGCTGGTTTCCTGCGCCTAGTCCTGTTCGGCCTCTGCTTTCTATTCATTCTCGCTCTTGCCAATTTTAATCTCATTGAAACAGATCTGATTTCCGGTTCCACCGTGCGTGAGATGCAGTCAAGGGATGATATCGACATTGCTTTTGTCGGTTCCTCCGTCGTGCTCTATCACTTTAATCCGGAAATTATCCGTGAGGAAACCGGTCTGACAGCATTTAACTGTGCCATTCACAGCGCCTCCCTGCAGGGGGATACTGCCATAACTGAGGAGCTGTACAAGACCAGTCACCCAAAGTGGATCGTTCTGGTCCTTGAACCTTATGTGCTCAATACCGCCAAGGAATCGATCGAAGCAGAATGCCGTATGGCACCGTTTCTGACCGGTTTCAAAACATTTGCGGATTATTATCTCAGGAATACCCGGATTGACCATCTGTTTGTTGACCGGGCTTTCATTCCGCGGACCATGTATCCGCACTCCATTCACGGTCTTCTTAAAACCTTTACTACTAAGAACGACTATAAAAAAGCCCTTGAGGTCTATGTGGACGACATAAAACCGTCTGAACACTATATCGGATCCGGTTTTGTCCGTCATGATCCTGATCCCGAGACCCTTAATAACGACCTCAGGAATGTCATGTACCGGGAACCATTTGTAGGCGATTATTATCCGCTTCTGCCGGATACCATCCGGCTTCTGTCTGAATACCGCTCCATGGTTGAGAAAAACGGTGCGCAGCTGCTTGTCGTACTGTGTCCAAACCACACCAGCCATCCGCTTGCTGTCCCGTCTTTTCTGCCCTATACACAGTCGCTTATGGTTTACTGCCAGGAAAACGGAATTCCATGCTTCAATTTCCTGTATGCCAAAGAAGAGCTAATGCCCTGTCTTGATGACTACTTTTTTGATGTCTACCATATGTCCGGCGAAGGTGCAGACATCCTGACCAGGGCTTTCTGCCGCGTCTTCAACAGCATTCAGGACGGTACGGATGTATCCGGCCTGTTTTATCAGAATTCCTGGCTGTACCAGGATTCGCTTCACACGCTTACCAATACCTGGCTCTGG
>JAFUHD010000144.1 GCA_017469025.1 Clostridia bacterium | reverse complement strand
TTCTATACCCCTGTATGATGCTGGCGAAAACCCACTTGCAACAGATGCGCGAATTAAAAAAGAGCGTCATATAAAAAGACGCTTCAAAACATCGGTATTTCGTAATAGTTATGGCGAATTAATTTAGACTTGACAGAGCTGTGAAATCTATTTTGAATCGGGCATCCAGCGTGGGCAGTTTTTTGAGAATTTCCTGCGCATGATTTTCACCAATGTGAAAGACACCCGCCTCACACAGAGCATTGACACGTTCCGGTTCAACAAATTTAGATACTGCAATCAGTTCGGGCGCTCTTCCCCATGCCTCTGACGCTTCATCAAGTTCCCTGCGAATCCGCGCCACATTCGCTGCAATCTCTGTCATGCTGTTCCTTTCCTGTTTTCAGTCCGTGTCTGCTTTGATCAATGGATGTATCACTGAACCAGCAGAACCGGATTCTGACCATTAAGCGGTGAATTTGGAAGAATTGGATTGACATATACCGTTCCATCCGGAAGACGGTTCAGCTCCGTAATCTCCACTGCAACCTGCTGGCCTCCGCTCAGTACAATAACATATTTATGCAGACCGTCAGGCTCATACAGTGCCTCTACCGGCACGGAATATGCCATCACCGTATTGCCGACAGAAGCTTTGCAGGTACGGATATTGAGGACAGGTGATACATTCTGGGAGACTCTGAGACGCAGCAGCAAATCGCTTCCAATCTGTGTAAACGAATCAAGGCGGCCGGTTACCGGGTAATCCTCGAATCCTTCCAGAACGATCTGGTAATCAAGTCCACGTACAGGATTGAAATCTTTGTCCTGACACAGGAACAGTGCATACCAGACATTGGGATTAACCGTTCTGTATATGCTCTTGTTGCCCCTTGCCACCATGGACTGTTCCGGTGCCACACCGCGTATTACATTCCGGATATCAGCGGGTGTAAGCTCGGAAAAAGTCGTTGAATTAATTGTCGCCTCATAGCCATCCGTATAAAAACTGACCAGGCATTCCTCCGTAGCAGAGTACGTTGTTGTCCAGCTTTCAATCTTTTTCAGCTGGTCATTTTCAACTTTATAAAGTTCTGACAGCGTCTGATCATCCGGATATTTAGCCTTCAGATAGGATTTTCTGGCACTGAGCTCACTGCCAAGCTGCCGTTCCAGATTGGAAAGGCTGCCTTCAGCTTTTCCCTGTACCAGTACACGAACCTGCTGGGCAAGCTCAGATATCGTGCTGTTTTCATTTTCGAGTGCTGCATCAACATATGAAGAAAACACCTGATTGATATGATAGGCACGAATCTCATCCCGGTATGATTCAAGCCGGTTGATCTCCGTCTGGTTATATCCAGAAGAATATACCTTGCAGATTACGTCTGAGCGGCTAAGCTTTGCACCTTCAGACGCAACAAACTCAATACTGGTATTGCTCTCGGTTTCACGCGTAGTTTCCTCACGTGCGATCACCAATGTTCCGGAAAACATCTGTGCGTCTACAATCGACTGCGGCATGACGGATGTTTTTTTCTGGGAAAACAGTGGCGGAAGCAGAATGAGGGCTGCTACAATGGCCGCGCTGAGCACGATCAGCACAGCCAGCATCTTCAGCAGACGGCGCCGCTGCCGTCGCTTTTTCAGCACCTTTTTTGAACTTTTTTTCTTAGCCATGTTTTAATCCAAGTGTGTCAGGATTCCACAATCTGAAACGCCTCAAGCTGACAGGTTTCACCGCTGACAGTCAGGCGGTATGAACAAAGTTTTTCCTGTTCCCAGAGCCTGCGGAAAACCTGTCCCTGTGACCTGGGGTAAAAAACCACCAGCCGTCCATCTTTTTTCAGGATGCGCATGCCTTCACGGATTGTGCCCCTCAGCGCTTCCTCCTGTACGGAAAAGCCGCCTTTGGGTGCCAGGCAGATCATGACAGCATTCTGACTCTGATCGGGAAGTCCGCAGCAGCCGGTAGAACCTTCAAGCAGTCGGACAGCTCCCCTCAGTGTGCTGGCTGCATCCGGTCTGACATGATCAGCCAGTACAGCATTCACCACAGACGCACCCTGTGCACGCAGTGCTTCCGGCAGATTTGTGCCGGTCACACCAAGTATTGCAGTCTGACCGCCCTGCGGGCGTGCAAGGAAGGCAATCGTCTCACAAAGATCGCGCCTCAGGGGATCTGCGTTCTTCTGTCCTTCCTTCTTGTTCATCCGCCAGAGAAAATAGAGGGCTTCTGTTCTGAGATTTACCCACAGTTCCACCTGCGGACGTTCGCGGCTTACACGCATTCCCGTCTGCTCACAGATATTCTTCTCCAGCATGGAAACATACCGCATATTGCCTGCTGCAGGCTGACCGTCAATTGCCGTCACAATACGGAACTGAAGACCGGCAATACTTTCAAAATCAAACCTGTCCAGCCACGTATCCGTTCCGCTCAGACGCCGCAGTGCAGCATCCAGGTCCTTCTCAGGCCGCATCTCAGACAGGATCTGATAGGTTCTCTGCATGCAGGCCAGGTGCGGTTCATGCACAGAACGGTAAATGGCAGCGCCCGGCAGTATACGTCCGACAGAAATGCCGCCCGTACGCCGAAGAATGCTGCCGACCGGTTCCTCTAGCCCCGGCATAAATGTTGAATAATATTCTTTCTTCATGAATTATATCTACGCTTTCCATGTCGCTTTTTGTAACGGTTCCGCTCCATAAAGCTGTTCCGGTACTCAAACAGCGTATGGTAATACGCATCCCCATAATTATACAGTTGTCCGGTTCTGATCATGTGCATCATCCGTGGAATGGTGCACCAGCGTACTTCTGCCACTTCTTCTTTCTGCAGGACAAACTCATCCTCCGGCCGGTCAACCCGTATACTGTAAACACTGCAGAATGAAATCGTCCTGCGCATGCGGAACAGCAGGTGCATATCCTCCGGTGCAGCAGAAATCCCCAGTTCCTCATGCAGTTCGCGGATGGCCGCGGTAAGCGGTTCCTCCCCACTGACGGCAGACCCACCGGTTGCAGCCCAGATGCCTGGTTTCCACTGTACATTGTCAGCCCGTTTCTGAATCAGAAAGGATCCGGAATGATTAATCGGCCAGATGTGAACACCGATGTGATACAGGCCCTGAGGGACCTCCTCACCCCTGACCAGCGTCTGTTCCATCTTGTTTCCATCTGCATCATACAAATCCCAAATTTCCGGCATAGCCTTTCCTCCTTCAAGCTTTTCTCCGGATACCGTCTGACGGAATAAACCATGTTGGGCCGTATCCCCGTTGAACGGTTTCCGCGTCTTTCAGAGTCGGCCTGTTTTGTCTGCCCGCCCGGCGGGTGGGCAGAC
>JAFUHD010000143.1 GCA_017469025.1 Clostridia bacterium | reverse complement strand
CTCGTTTCCGGACGTCAGAGCAGCAGCTGCTGGTATGGAATCTATCACAATCTGATGTGGGAGGATTACCAGCTCTGCATTCATCCAAACTGCCCGCAGTGCATTGCGGTCACGTTTGGCGATGACAGTGTATTTGTTTTTAACGGTCCGAATGAGGATGAAACTGCGGCTTATTTTGAAGCACTTTATAATCAGATTAAGTCTGTTGCCAGATAAACAAAACGCCTCAGATGAGGCGTTTATTTTAATGCTTTCGGTGGCGTATGTGATGAATAACACGCCAGATAACCAGAGCAGCAACTGCTGTCAGAGCGAGAAATGGGAGTGCTGCCATTACAGTCAGAACCAAGTCCTGAAGCCAGTTGATAAAGGCTTCCATGCCCATAGAGAAGGCTGCTGCGATACGTTCTGCAAAAGAGATATTCTTTGTGACTACAACTTCCTTTGGTTTTTCCTCACGCAGTGTGATACTGACTGCAGAGTCGCGTACCTGTCTGTCCGTATGAAGCAGAGAGGAAGTCAGTGAGTCAATATTGTACTGTGTATCTGCAATCTGTCTTTCCAGTTTGAGCAGGTCTTCAAGTTCATTGGCCGTTCCAACCAGACTCTGAAGCCGTTCCAGAAGCAGTTTTTGTGTATTCAGCCGGGATTTGGTATCAGCATAGCTTTCCGTGACGTCTTCTGCTGTTTCATTACGGCTTGTAATGCGGCCGATCTCTGCGGTTCCATTCAAAAATGTATTCAGGTTCTGAGAAGGAATACGCATGGTGATATTGGCGCGCTTGAGACCGTTGTTTCCGGTAGAAATGCTGGATTCACTGACCCAGCCCTGATTCTGTTCACAAAGATTTGTGAGCATATTCAGACTGTCATCAAATGTTGTCGTGGCAATATCCAGCGAGGCAGTCCGGATGATCAGCCTTTCTATGGTTTCCTCGGAAACAGAAGCAGCCTCTTCGGTGCTGCTGGATGAACGGGCTGACAGGAACAGACCTGATTCTGAGTCAACCATGGCATCATATGATGTTGAAGACGAAGCATATGAATTGTATGTAGCTCCAGAGGCAGCATATGGTGCCGCGTATGAAACCTCCTCGAAAGCATCATCAAATTCATAGGCTTGCATTGCCTGCATTTTGTGCTTCAGTTGCCCGCGAAGATTGATTACCACGGCAAATACCAGCAGACAGGCTGCGATGGCGCCAGCTATACGCGCCCATTTGACAATCATGGATTTACGCTCACTGCTGATCTTTTTCATCCATTTATCATGAAAATCCAGCGGGATTTCCGGCACATCGCTGCGAAGGTCTATCAGACGCTGTAACACATCGTCGCTGGCTTTACGTTTTGCTGCACAATCCTCACAGTGTTTCTCATGTTCAGCCATCTCAGACAATTCCGTTTCATCTGCTTCTCCACACTCATATTTAATCAGGAGACGTTCATAGTTTTCACAGTTTGTCATTTCCCTGCCCCCTTTCCGCTGTTTTTGAATCCCAGAATCCGTCTGAGACATTCACGCCCTCTTGAAATACGGCTCTTGACGGTTCCGCTTGGTATCCCCAGCGTCTCAGATATTTCATCATAAGTCTTTTCCTCAATTGCATATAACACAATCGGGATTTTCTGATCCTCATCAAGCTGATCCAGTGCTTTGCGGATTTCACTGCAGCTTTCCTGCACAATCACTTCTGATTCAGGTGTCAGGTGATCTGTGGAACTGTTTCCCGTCTCAGAAAACAGCTGCGTTTCCGGACGTATACGATCCCGTTTTCTCAGTTCGTCCATGCAGGTGTGCACTGCAATCTGGTAAACCCAGGTACTGAATGCGGAATCTCCCCTGTATTGTGGTACCGCTTTCCATGCTTTGATCATGGTAATTTGCGCTGCATCTTCTGCATCATACCGATTGCCCATCAACTGCCAGCAGACGCGCCAGACCATCTGCTCATACGGCGTGATCAGATGCTCAAATGCCTGTCGGTCGCCACGCATTGCTTTTAACAGAGTGATTTGATTTTCCATTGTCAGCCTCCTTCCTCCATTCAGCATATACATCTATTTGACGTTTTCAGATTTATATTTGTTCCCTTTTTTTAGAAAAAATCCTTCCGTGCACTTGGGACTTTTTTGAAGACCAAAGCGCCTTAAATTCCTGAATAGAAGTCTCTGTAACGTAGCAATTTTGGATTTTGAAAAGCTAAATTTAGCAAGATTTCCATTTTCTCAAGGGGATCAGAT
>JAFUHD010000142.1 GCA_017469025.1 Clostridia bacterium | reverse complement strand
ATCTGATCCCCTTGAGAAAATGGAAATCTTGCTAAATTTAGCTTTTCAAAATCCAAAATTGCTACGTTACAGAGACTTCTATTCAGGAATTTAAGGCGCTTTGGTCTTCAAAAAAGTCCCAAGTGCACGGAAGGATTTTTTGTTTTTTTATTGAGCAGCCTCTTTGCCATCTTCCTCTCTGCTCACGTCAATCTTCTTCAATAGAAGAGGACTGAAGTCAACAGAGATATGTGATTTGTCAGTCTCCCACACTCTCTTCCGTTTCAACGGCCCTCAATTCCCCTATTTTTTCTATCCTCACATCAATTCACCCATTCTTTTCTAACCGGCTCTTAATTCAACTTTTTTTCTTCCCGCCAGCCTCTGATCCCTTATCCTTCCTGTGGTCTCCCACATGGTGTGACGAAGAGGTTAAGACCGGAGAGGAATGGGCGGATAAGCAATCCGGACTGTGGATATCCACACACTCGTTCTCTTCTCCTCGTCCCTGGCATGCCGCCTGCCATCAATTCAACTTATTTTCTATACACGGCTCTCAATTCAACTTATTTTCTCTCCCAGGGGGTGTTTTTTGGAGTGGAGGAATGCCCGTGGGAAGGGCATGCAGTCGAAAATGTACAAACTCATGTATGACCCTACCTCATTTACTCCGTTTTTCGGCCTGCCGCTTATGCAATATATATGGGCAGCAAACGGACTGCACCACTATATATTGTGGTTTAGAGAGTTTTTGTAAAAAGTGCGTCAGGGGATTCCACAATTTCGCACATTTTGGAATATCTGATTAAACTCAATTTTGGGCAAAACAAAAGTCAGCCCAACGGCTGACTCATTATTTACTTTTTCATTGCATCTGCAAGCGCATCAATCGCCTTAAGAATACCATCTGTGAAATCATTGTTTTCGCGTGTGGTAAGCGGCTCTTCGCGCTCGAGCTTTGACCAGATACTGGCTAAAGTCATTGCGGATTACCTCCTTGTGAGCTTTCCCCGGGCAGTATCCGCCCGAGTGGAGCGCATTGTATCACTGAACCTCAAACTTGTCAAATATTATTTTCAACCATCAACCATTTCGTGAATTAAAAAAATAACGGGCACTTGCAAGCACAGAAAGTGCCCATAAGTTGCGCAAATCAACAAGTTGCATTTAGTTGTACAAAAAACACTCTTCACTATAATTCGTCGGAATAACTATACACTGTTGATTTCGAGTCTCCATAATTTCCGATGCAACGGAAACAATAGCAGTACACCATGCGTTCCCCCATTTTCGTGTGACCTGTCAACGTTACAGTATAGTGAAAACTGATTGCCAGCGCTTTTAATCGTGTATTATACATTCGAATCAGGCCTTCCCAGCATGATACGCACCTATTTTTCCAAAGTCTTGAAAAAACCCGCTGTTTTTCCAGCTTTTTTCCAAAAAGCAACTAAAAGGGTTGCCTTCACGGTTTACCTTCATTATACTTGTTATGCTCGACCAGAATTCACAGCTGCTCATATTCTTGAATTCTTGTTTCACTGCATACAATTCCTGTAGTAGCTATTTTGCTTGCATCGTTAGGCAAATTTAGTGTCGCTCTCATATAAAAAACAGTTTTGATTCTGTCCATCCAACAGTATTCTCACATTTAATTATGAGAATACCAATGTGAAATGCTTACTGTTGCGAGTTTACGCCTCGTTTCTCGGTATAACGACAGCGTTATACCGCACCCCATTCTTTTGCCCAAAAGATGATATTATGACTTCAAAGATTCTAATTGACACGGAACTCTTCAACACGCTTGTCGTTTATGCCTTCCACCATGATGATCTGCAAGACATGCATAATCGCTCTGGGGATTTTGATGACTTCCATCGACAAAATTCTCTTAATATTATACTTACACATTTTCCGGAGTTTATTCCATGATCGACCACATTTCCATCCGGTCTTTTCTACATTAGTGCCTTTTAGTTCTATCAAACTGAATCCTCGCAGGAGTAGCCGTTAGTCTTACACAATTTGAAATTGACTGCCCTACCCCTGGACTTCTATGCCCGTTTGATGCATTCAAAACACTATTTTGAGCATTTGTATGAGTTACGGGAACTTTTCTATGCGATTTAAAATCTTTTTTTCCTGTAATTTCATTGCTTGTAGCTCTTACGGGCACTATTATGCAAAAGTGCCCCTCGCCTCGAAAATTCATCAACCATTTTTGAAAAGAGGTATAACATGTTTGAAACCATCATACGAAATCCTGACGTTGTCCTGATCGACCCGTTCACCGCAAAACAGGATGATATTTCAAACGGAACATACAGGGCAAACGATGTCTCCGTAGAAACCAGTGTATGCGACAGCACATTGCGTATCAGTATTACGTCATCGGAGACACCTGTATGTAAAGTCCGTCTGCGCTGGCACTGGACCCGGAAGCTGCATGGACAGGTTCTCGGTGATGCCTGGGAACGGGCATACGGCGACCTCGAGTGGAAAAACATCACGCCATGGCAGTCCCTGCCCTGGTATGCCATTCTCAATCACGCGGACGCGACTGCCGGTTATGGTGTTATGGTACGTCCCGGAGCAATATGCAGCTGGCAGATAGATCCCGAAGGCATTACACTGTGTCTTGATGTCAGAAACGGCGGATGCGGCGTACATCTGAATGGCAGAACGCTTCTTGCGGCGCAGGTTGTTTCTGAAACATACTGCGGAATATCTCCATTTGCAGCTGCTCAGGCATTCTGTAAAAGGATGTGTACAGACCCTGTCCTCCCGTCGGCGCCGGTATTTGGTTCAAACAACTGGTACTATGCTTACGGCAGAAGTTCTGCTCAGAATATTCTTGCTGATGCCGACTATCTTGCAAAACTGACCAGTGGTCTGGCAAACCGCCCCTATATGGTTATTGATGACGGATGGCAACAGGGACGGTACCATGCAGACGGCTCATATGAGGATATCTACAATGGCGGTCCCTGGGCACCAAACAGACAGTTTGGAGATATGAAAAAACTTGCCGGGCAGATTTCTGAAAAAGGCGTTATTCCCGGTATCTGGGTCCGGCTCCTCCAGGATGATCTAAGCTCGATCCCGGATTCCTGGAAACTGCCGGGCGGCGGTCTGGATCCGTCTATTCCGGAAGTTCTGGCACTTGTCCGCCAGACTGTAACCCAGATCGGAGAATGGGGATACCGTTTGCTCAAGCACGATTTTTCCACATTCGACATTTTCGGCCGCTGGGGTACCGGTATGGCTTATGAAATGGCGGAAGATGGATGGCATTTTGCAGATCAGACAAGAACTACTGCTGAGATCGTCACCGATCTGTACAAAACCATATTTGATGCCGCAAAACCATATGATATGCTGATTCTCGGCTGTAATACAATCGGTCATCTGGGTGCCGGGCTCATGCATCTGAACCGTACCGGTGATGATACCAGTGGCCTGATGTGGGAACGTACCCTGAGGCTTGGTGTAAACAGCCTTGCCTTCAGAATGCCGCAGCATGGCATTTTTTATGATACAGATGCGGACTGCATCGGTATTACAGATAATATTGACTGGCAGTATAACCGTCAATGGGGAAAACTCCTCAGTTTAAGCGGAACCTCCATGTTTGTCTCGGTTAAACCCGGCTCTCTCTCTGAGCAGCAGGAAAAGGAACTCGCCCAGATGCTGCACGACAACTCCGAGCCCCGCCCCGCAGCTGAACCGCTTGACTGGCAGGAAAGCGGTCTTCCCCAGGAGTGGCTTCTGGACGGCAGCAGAGTGACTTTCCACTGGTACGAGCCTGGCGGACTTCGCGTCGGCTGTGCAGGCGGTCCCATCTGGGATAAACTGTGGCTTGAAATATCCAGCATACTGGATGAAAAATGACCCACATGCTGCTCTCTCTTCTGACCATGCAAATAATTCATCTGTCATTTTCCCGGCAAGCAGACGCAGAGCATCTCCATGAATGGTGCCGTTTCTGTTTTCAGCACCGCACACTTCTCTTTTGCCGATGGAACAAACCCGCATTTCAGTAAACTGCTCTCCCTTCTTTTATATGCCCTGACTGGAAACTCTACGGCAGGTACACTGAGGAAAAAGCAGGCATACCAGCTGCACCTGACCAGAAACATTCCATGCACCCATTAACGAATCTTTAACAAAACGTTCACAAAACATAAACAAACCTCCGTTATGATTTGCACGTCACTTGAAGAACTGACAGCAAAATCATAACGGAGGTTTTTATATATGAGCAATACAAAATATTTGGTCACCGGTGCAGCAGGATTTCTGGGCGGTACAGTCTGCCGCCAGCTGATTGAGCGCGGAGAAAGCGTCCGTGCTTTCGTTCTCCCCGGCGACCCGGCCATGAAATATATTCCACAGGAAGCCGAAATTGTGGAAGGCGATCTGATGGACACTGCATCCCTCGAAAAGCTTTTCTCCGTAGAGGAAGGCACTGAAACCGTTGTGCTGCACATTGCGAGCATTGTCACTGTAAACCCGGATTACTCCTCAAAGGTGATGGAGGTCAACGTTGACGGAACCAAAAACATCATCCGTCTCTGTCTTTCCCATCCGGAATGCAGAAAAATGGTCTACTGTTCCTCTACCGGAGCGATTCCGGAGTCCGCAATGGGACAGGCCATCCGGGAAGTCCGGTACTTTGATCCTGATGAAGTGGTAGGCTGCTACAGCCGCAGCAAGGCTCTGGCCAGCCAGGCTGTTCTGGATGCCGTTCATGAAAACGGACTCAATGCCTGCATCGTGCATCCGAGCGGCATTATGGGACCGGAGGATTATGCCGTTGGTGAAACCACCGGAACGCTGATCAAGATCATCAAGGGCGAAATGCCGGCCGGCATCGACGGTTCCTTCAACCTGTGCGATGTGCGCGACCTGGCCGCCGGCACCATAGCTGCAGCAGACAGGGGCAAGGCCGGCGAATGCTATATCCTTGCCAATGAACCGGTATCCTTCCGCGACTTCTCACGCATGGTGAGTGACGAAGCCGGTTGCAAGAAGGTCGGCATGTTCCTGCCCATCTGGGCTGCCAATATGATGGGCAGCATGATGGAAAAGAAAGCGAAGAAAACAGGAACCAAGCCCATGATGACCAGGTTCTCTGTTTACAACCTTTCCAGGAACAACAAATTCGATTCCAGCAAGGCAATCCGGGAACTGGGCTATTCCACCCGTTCTTATCGGGATACCATTCATGACGAAATCCAGTGGCTGAAAGCAAACGGCATGATCGCTTAATGCTGTTCATGTCTGACCCGGCACGGAGCACTCTGCTCTGGCTGCAGCAGGTGCCTGCCTGACTGCGGCCGGAAACCGGGCAGATCATACGAAACTGTAGTTACCGGATACCAATGGAGGAAAATCATCATGAGTAAAACCGTATGTGTTATTACCGGCGGCGGCAGCGGTATGGGACTGGCTGCGGCCAAAGAAATGCCGAAGGACAAGATCATTGTTTTGTCCGGAAGAACTCTGAAGAAGCTCGACAATGCCGTAAATGAACTCACAGAACTAGGATATGAAGCCTATGCTTTCGCCTGCGATACCTCAGAGCGGGAGGATGTACAGGCACTGGCAGCGTATTCCGCTTCTCTGGGTGAAATCAGAAATGTGATTCATGCCGCGGGACTTTCTCCGGCAATGGCCGGTCCCGAACAGCTTCTGCGTGTTAACGCACTTGGAACTGTCCACGTCAACCAGGAATTCAGCCGTCTGATGCATGCCGGCAGTGTGATTGTGGATGTCTCATCTTCATCTGCCTATGTCCTGCCGGATTTTCTGGTCGGCAAAGGTCTCTGTGCCCTGGCTGAAAAAGACAGCGGGCATTTTGTGAAAAAGCTGTTGCGTCTTTGCAGCATGGTTCCGGGCGATTATCAGAAATCCGGTCTGGCTTATGCGCTCAGCAAGAAATTTGTAATCCGTTATGCCCAGATGTGCGCCAGCGCCTATGGAGAAAAGGGCATCCGTGTCGTCTCCCTGAGTCCGGGTCTGATTTCTACCAATATGGGCAACTTGGAGGCCGGTGAAGGCAGCAAAATGCTGAAATATGCAGCAGAGCGCCGGATGGGAACACCTGAGGAACTGGGCTATGCGCTGGCGTGTGCTGCCGATGAACGGAATGGCTATCTGGCTGGTGTAGATATTCTGTGCGACGGAGGTGCCAGCTTTGGCCGGGCGTTCCGCACCAAACCCGGTCATGCGGCCTGAAAACGCATTTCGCTTAACTCTCCTGACCGCTTGTCTTCCAATCTCCTGCTCATTATCTGACCGACGCTTCGCTTCATGGCAATTCATCCCTGGGCTTTACAGCCTGCCTCTCCCTGATTTCCAACCAGACTTGCGGAAATGATCCGCAGCGTTTTCTTCTCCTGCAGCGTCCAGCACGTATCCCATTCGTACCAAAATGCCATGCCTGCATATTCGTTGTCCCATGTACTGTCACTGTTGATACTCATTGATCGTTGACACCGCGTTCTGCATTACGATTAACTGAACTTTAACAAAAGGTGTGCTATACTTAACAGAGTCAGGGAGGGATGAATATGTTCAAAATCTTAGTTGTAGAGGACGATCAGGAGCTGAACGGCCAGGTATGCAGATATCTGTCGCAAAACGGTTATGAGACCGTGGGCTGTCTGAATGCCAATATGGCATACAACACCATGTATAACGATTTGTTTGACCTCATTGTATCCGACATTATGATGCCGGGGATAGACGGTTTTGAATTTGCCCGGACCGTGCGTGAAAACAGCAGGGAGCTGCCGATTTTGTTCATGACAGCACGGGACGATTTTGCCGCCAAGCGTCAGGGGTTCCAGATCGGCGTGGATGATTTTATGGTAAAACCCATAGATCTTGAAGAACTGGTTCTCCGCGTTGGCGCCCTGCTGCGACGGGCAAAGATCAGCAACAGCCACCGTCTTGAGGCCGGCAATGTGACTTTGGATGCGGATGAACGCACCTGCACAGTAAACGGTGAGGATGTATGCCTGACCGTGCGGGAATTCAATATACTTTACAAGCTTCTTTCCTATCCGAAAAAAACGTTTACACGTGCCCAGCTGATGGATGAATTCTGGGATGCAGATTCCTCTTCATCCTTGCGTACCGTGGAT
>JAFUHD010000141.1 GCA_017469025.1 Clostridia bacterium | reverse complement strand
CTGCACTAATGGTATTTTTATGCACGCCTGATATTGAGCTTATCTCAGTTATACCTCCTCGTCCCAATGAGATAGCTTCGGCAGCAAGATACCGTCTCTTTTGACTTTCATTCAAAAATGGAAGGACTGTATCAATCCTTGTTTTGAGTACTATATCCATAGCATCAATTATACATCAATTGGCCGGACATGCACAAGTTATTTATCTACAATTCCTTAACCTGTAAAAAAAGGCTTTAAATAGTGAAATGCCTGGATTATAATAGTAATTGCAGGTGCAGGATACTGATAACATGAATAATGTAGGAGGCAGAAACTATGGCACTGATGCAGATGGAATTCAAATCTGAGACGTTGAAGAGAACAGTTTCACTGAATGTCATTCTTCCCATTGAACGGTTTCGGGGGCCTTTTCCGACATTATACCTTCTTCATGGCCTTACGGATAATTACAATGGCTGGCTCAATTACAGCAGAATCCGTTTGTGGGCGGAAGAAAGCGGGCTTGCTGTCGTCATGCCGTCCGGTGAGAACTCCTTCTACATGGATATTCTCGTAAAGGATGGCTGTCTGGGTGACTTTGGCGAGTATATCGGACGGGAGCTTGTGAATGTGACACGTGAAGTATTTCCTCTTTCCCAAAAGCGGGAGGAGACTTTCCTGGCTGGCCTGTCCATGGGCGGCTTCGGTGCCTGCCGGAATGCCCTGAAATACTGTGATACCTTTGGTAAAGCGGCGGTTCTATCCGGTGCGCTTCATTTTTACGAGTATCCTGTTGAATGGGTGGAAACCCAGGGGAATACCATTGGGGAAGTCAGAAACTTCGGCAATCTGGAGGAAACGAGGAACACGGACCGTAATCCCCGTTTCCTGATTCATGCGATACAAAATGATCCTGATAAGCAATTCCCGGCTTTCTATATCGCATGCGGGCTGCAGGATCATCTGCTCGAGGCAAACCGTTCAATTGCAAAAGTACTCTCAGAGGCCGGCGCCGACGTTACCTATGAAGAGGGAGAGGGGATTCACGACTGGTATTTCTGGGATACTTATATTCAGCGTGTTTTGAAATGGTTAAACTACTCATCTGCGAAAAAGGTGTAAGACACCTGTTCTCTGAGTCTTCGATTATTGAAACCTGCGGGCATCCGCTTTATTTTAGCCAGTGAAACAGTAAAGATGCCGGAAAGTGCCTTGAAATAAGCACTTTCCGGCATTTCTTTTACATGTGAATGACTGTATAAGTGATGTCTGTCATGCCTTCAACATCTGCTGCCCATGCTTGCAATGGACTGTTTTTCCACCGGCTGCATTTCATGCAAAAGGCGGATCTTCTTTAGTGATGGATGATATCCTTTAATAACATAGTCGTGCTTTCGGCACTGTATCAATCGCAGTTGTCATTATTTGGCATACGAGCACGTAGTGCTAGGCCATCTCCTCTTGAAAAGGCAGTCCTTCTTTTGCCGCACTGCCAAATGCAATAATCTGCTAACGGATGATCTTTTCCATTAGCAGATTTTTTGTACTTTCTAACCGTCCCTGATGTTTTCCAGTATGATTTTTGTGAACGGTCGTGCAAAACATTGAGGATCGCGCGGCGGGCTGTTCAGAGAAATGTAAAACGGAGGGGAAGTCTGAGGATAAGCTGGCGCAGCACAGAACCGGTCTGGTTGCTGGAGATTATTCTGACAGCCATCGCAAAGCCAGCAGGTGAATCCCTTCAGGCAGTGGTTCAAAGTGCGCCTTTTCTGCAGTACGGCTCACTCTGAATCAGGGATAATGATTGTCCCAGTCTGAGCTACTGCAAGGCAGGACATAAAGGGCTGAGTACAAGTCAGAAAGAAATCCGCAACTTATTTGCTGAATCGCTTTTCGCCTATAAACCCTGTAATGGCTGTATAAATCAGACCGATGCCTTCAGCGACAATGACCCAGTTTGTGGCAGCATTGGAGCAGGCGATGATCAGGCCGAGAATCAGCGCGACAGCACCCATTACAATGATGATCTTGTCCCTGTCCTGTTTCCATCCGCGAACGAGCCATAAGACGCCGGTAATCATCAGGACCAGTCCAATGACGACATTCAGCAGTGTATCAAAAGCGACAGGATTGGTAATGATCCAAAGACCAATGCCAAGCAGCGCAAGACTTCCAAGCAGGTTGACAATGGCATCCTTGCTGCGGCTCTTTTCCTTCCACCAGCCCAGAATGCCGGAAACGGCAGCGATGATCAGACCGACGGCCATGACAATATACATGGCATCTTTAATGACTTTCTTTCCAACAATCAGCATCAATCCAAGGATTCCCAGAGTCAGCCAGGTAATCAGATTGGCTTTGTTTGCTCTCTTCATGTTCCTTTCCTTCTTTCTGAATGCTTAAAAGGTCCATTCTTTATTCCAGCGGATCACCGGCTTATCCCCGTCCCAATAGACAGGCAGCCATACATAGCGGCTGATGGAGGTATTTTCCGTGTGAGTCAGTTCTTTTTCAGGGAGAGGTTCCACTTTCCTGGGTGACAGATCAGGTTTGTAGTTTTTGAAATGTCTGGCAGTGCCGCTGATGATCATCTTCGCCATCAGGGGCACCCACCATTGAGGCATCCAGCGGTCGGCACAGGCGATATACTGATCGTTTACCTGAATGACAGAAGTGAACTGGGCGCTGAAACTGGTGCCGGACGTATCGCCTTCACATATCAGTCCCAGGTCTTTATATTCACCATGGTAATCATCAAACATGCAGACCCGGCTGGGATTGGGACAGTAGCCGCTGGTGCCGCTGGTGATGAGATACTTATGTCCGCTGTGCTCAAAGAAGGTAGGCGCTTCCCGGGTATTTGGCACGCAAAGATTATCGTAATGAACGGAATACTCATTTGTCACAGCGGTATAGTCATCGGTCAGTGTGGCGCAGATCAGCTGGAAGTGCGGCCGTTCAAACCAGATGTAGGCTTTTCCTGTTTTTTCATCGGCATGCAGACAGAAGTCTCCGGTATCCATTTCCAGCGGCTTATAGATTTTCCGTACAAAGGTATAAGGTCCTTCAAAACGGTCAGCCGTCAGCACGCTCATGAATTGGCTGATCTCGCCTGCCATGATCTTGAGCCAGGCCACATACTTCTTTGTTGCCCTGTTATAGAGTATGTGCGGCCTGTCCATCTGATAGGTGGGATGCAGCGGACTGGTCAGATCATCCGGTGCAGGCG
>JAFUHD010000020.1 GCA_017469025.1 Clostridia bacterium | reverse complement strand
TCCTCCTTTAATGACATAGTCGTGCTTTCGGCACCGTATCAATTGCAGTTGTCATAATTTGACAAACCAGCATGAAATGCTGGGCCATCTCCTTTAATGACATAGTCGTGCTTTCGGCACCGGATCAAAGCAGATGTCATTGTTTGACAAACCAGCATGAAGTGCTGGGCCATCTCCTTCTTTATTGACATAGTCGTGCTTTCGGCACCGTATCAATCGCAGTCGTCATGATTTGACAAACCAGCGGCTTGCGCCGGATCCTCTCCTCCGGGCTGGCATTCAGCCTCTTTTTCGTTGCTGGTACAAGTATAATGTTGCCCATTTGCCAATGGAAGAAGCGAAATTTTTGCGCATTCAGGCTGCGAATGCCGATATTTCAAGCCTGATCAAACGAAAAAAATGCGCAAAAATTTTGCACATTTGATTTGTCAGTGCGGTTTGTTAGAATAATCCCGTCAACCTTACCGCATTCTGACCTGACAGCCCCCTAAAAAATAAGATACCAGAGGAGACAGCATATGTCTGAAACCAGCATCCGTTTTCAGTGTAAGGATCCGGTCATAAAGCGAATCTATGATACCGCCGAAGCCAGGTGTCTCACTAATCTCAGACGGTTCGGCCAGCGGACGGTTCTGGTGGAGGGCGGCGGATATGAAAAAATATGGCTGGAGACACAGCCGATGGGCGGCGTCATGTACGCCCTGCGGAATCTGGAAGCAGCAAAAAACAATGTTGCCATGTTTATGGACTTCCAGCGGGCAGACGGCCGTCTGCCAGGATCCATCGAATACCATCCGGATGGGCAGATCGAACCCCAGTTCAACAAATACCAGGGATTCTGCTTTCCGGATCCCGCCCTGGATCTGTATTATCTGACCGGAGAGGACAGAAATTATCTCAACCGGCTGAAGGATACACTTCGCCGTTTTGATGAATGTCTCTGGCGTACCCGGGACAGCAATCATGACGGCATTCTTGAATCTTTCTGCGTATATGACACCGGCGAAGATCTTGCCGTACGTTATGCGGATGCACCATGCTGGTGGAGTGAAGACAATCCGCCGGAAGACGCCTCCATCGTTCCCATGGCATCCATGGACGTAATGAGCTGGTCATACGCGAGCCGGGCTGCGCTTGCAGAAATCGCACGCATTGAACACAATGAAGGTGAAGCCGTACACTGGAAGCGGCGTTCCGATGAGGTGGCAGAGGCCATCCATACCCGTCTCTGGGATGCGTCGGCAGGCACCTGTTATGACCGGGATAAGTACGGCCGCGTCATTCCAATTCTCTGTCACAATCCCCTCCGCTGTATGTACTGGGGCTCTTTTTCACCGGATATGGCGGATACATTTGTTCGCCGTCATCTGCTGAATCCGGACGAGTTCTGGACACCGATACCCCTGCCAAGCGTTGCCGCAAATGATCCTGCATTCCGAAACCAGCCTGAAAACAACTGGAGCGGACAGCCGGAAGGACTTACCTACCAGCGCGCCATTACAGCTCTTGAACGATATGGATATCACACTCTGGTGACAGCGCTCGGAAAGCACCTCCTTTCTGCCGTGGCAGACGGTGGATATCGGTTCACACAGCAGTTTGATCCGTTCACCCGTATGCCATCGCTGGTGCATGCCGTTACACATCAGCCGGTCAAATCAGGCACAGGCGAGCCGGTACAGGATGCATATGGTCCTACAATGCTGGCATGTCTTGAATACATTGCCCATCGCTGGGGAATCAGTCCCCACCGAAATCAGATATGGTTCAGTCTTGGCACCGGTAATCCCTGCAGCACTGCCGCAGACTGCTTTGGGCACTGCTACAGCCTTGAAAATGACGGTCAGAAAGCTGTCATCCGGATAGATAACAAGACAGAGAAGACATTTACCGGCGGCATACGTGTTATCTGCCATCAGGACGGGACTGTCCTGTCAACCGTTCCAATTGAACCATGACACCCCTCAAAACACATTTCCGCGGTCTGTTCATCGCAGAACACATTTTGTGTTCTGCCTTTTTTTCTGTCATAACTCTGCCGGTCTGCTTTACCGGTACAGCTGAAAAGCCCCGAATTTCAGGACCTGATCTAAAACTAACCTGCCATTTTGCCCTGCTGAGCTTGTATCTTTTAATAAAGTTTTCCATAATGATCCCACTGGTACAGGAATGGGTCTCATCATGTTTCCTCCTGTGTTTTCTTTCCTGTCTGAGACCCGTTCGGCCAGTTTTCAGATTTTTAATAGGCAGATCCAGCACCAGACTGTCAAAACAGCATGACTGCCGTTGTAAACTGTGTCATTGCAGGGAGATGGTCCAGCATTTTGTACCGGTTTGTCACATAATGATTGCAGCGATTGATATCGTGTCTAAATCACAACTACATCATTAGAGGAGGCTCCTGCATGAAACGCATTCTCATTTTGCCGGTTGTTGTACTCATTTTTCTGCTGGCAGCATCCGCAGTGGCTGAACAGGCACTGGTGGATATTCACTGCGATGAACAGGGCTATTCCACAAAAATGCCTGCAGGAAAAGCCACGACATTCCAGACAGGAAACGGGCTGCGCATCTGGCTGGATGAACCAGGCTATGTTCCCAATGTTCTCATCTGGGTTCGCAGTGAAGATCTTGAAGACCCGGCTGTTTATGTGCGCGATGAATATACCGACTATATGAAAAAACAATATGGGACGAAACTGATCGGCACTACACAGTACGAATACTATGACATTGGCGGCAAGCGGCTTCTTGGCGCTGCTTACATATACAAGTCGTCATCCGGCTCCAACATAAACCAGCTTCATCTCTATGAAATCCGGGGCGGTGAACCGGACGTTGAATACAACGCCCGTTACCTGAACAGCGAACGGGAGACGACGCTTGCCGCACTGGATGCTGCCGTCAGATACTATACTCCGGATAACAGCAGCGCTGGCTCTCAAGCGCTTGAGACAGTCCACTGTGCCGAACAGGGCTTCTCCACCAGGATGCCTGCCGGCAAATCAGCCACTTTCCAGGAAAACAACGGGCTGCGCATTTGGCTGGACGAGCCCGGATATGTACCGAATATTCTCATCTGGCGGCGCAAAACAGACGTCAGCGATCCGTCAGCTTATATTCGTGATGACTATACCGGCCGTATGCGGGAAGCCTATGGATCTAGGCTGGTCGGCACCACGCACTATGAGTACTACGACACAGGCGGCAAACGCCTTTTCGGCGCAGCCTATATCTATAAGGGAGCCTCCGGTTCAACCATAAACCAGCTGCATCTGTATGAAGTACGGGATGATCAGGACGTTGAATACGATGCGCGTTATGTTAACAGCGAACGTGAGATAACGATGGCGGCTTTGGATACCGCTGTCCGGTACTATACACCGGACACAGCCGGATCCGGCGGAACAAACGGTTCTTCGTCTGCCGCAGGATCAGCAACAACAGGCACACGGGAACTGAAGCTCACGTCCAGTACGCCTATTGTTTCCAGAACCACTTCTGTTTCCGACAAGCGGTTTTCCATGAAAGTCCCAGCCAACTGGAAAGTCATGACAGCAAGTGAGTTTATGACATTCTGCATTAAGGTATGGGACCCAGCCAGTCCAAACAGAACAATCTTCATGGCTCTGAAAATGGAACCATTCCTCAAATCTCAGGCAGCCAAATCACTGTATCAGCAGCTCGTCGCCGGCGGCGCCTACCTCTACCGGTACTATGCAGATGCACTCGTGATGAAAAGCTGTACTCTCGCCGGTTTTCTGGATGCCATTCCGGACGCGCTAGAATATGCCGCAAAGTATGCTGACAGCGGTGTCACCATCACACCAAAGGTATTCCCCGACATTCATCAGGCCAGCATCCTTGAAAAAAAGCCCAGTTCTCTTCCCTGTCCCGCGTCATGTAGGGAAAATGTCATTGCACGCATCAACTTTAAGGACTCTGCCGGACAGGCGTGTGAAGGTCTGGTCACTGCACAGCCGACAGATGAACTTCAGTACTATATGAATGGTGTTGATACCTGGGGCTATACAGTGCATATGTTTATGGGAGTAACCTGCCCGATGGGTGAGCTTGCCGAACTGGAACCTGTCCTGACGGAATGTCTCAGTTCGTTCAGCTTCACACGCAGCTATGTAAGTGCAGCTGCAGATCTTACATATAGCCAGACACAGGCACTGCTTGACTATGGAAATCAGATGCAGGCAGCACATGATGCCATGGTCAGCGCCTGGTCAGCAAGACAGACATCCTATGACATCAGTTCCCAGAAAATGAGCGATGCCATTCTAGGTTACGACCGCCTCTATGACCCGGAGACCGGTGAAGTTTACCGCGCAGAAACAGGATTTTATGACAGCTATAATCTGCATCGTCAGGAATACAGCAACTCAAATCTTCAGCTGATTGACAGCAGCTCACAGAAATACTATCTGGAAAGCGTTGATTACTACATCACCAAATAGCCTCCCGGCCATTTGTGATATGAACAACAAGGAGGAACCTTTATGAAGAAACGGATCTGTCTCATACTTATTATGCTGGCTGCCCTTTGCATCTTCACTGCCGCACAGGCTGCCGATACACAAATCATCAGTTGCCCGGAACAGCAGTTTTCTGTGCTGACTGACTCTGCCAACACCTGGACATTCGACAGTTCCAACGGCGTCACTATCTACACAGATCACAGCGGCAGTATCCCGTATGTTCTGGTTTTCCGTTCGGAGGACTGGATTGTCGATGTCGCAGACTACGTACACGAACAGTATACGCCGCGGATCAAAAAATCCTATGGAAATGATCTGGTCTCATTTAAGGAATACGAAAACTATTCCATTGCCGGACGGCAGATGCAGGCCGCCGCACTGTATTCCTACAAACTTCAGGGGTATATTATCGATATGCTCCGTCTGTATGATGTACAGGACGGTCATACCGTTGTCTTCACTGCGAAGTATATCCAGGGCAGGGGTGATAAAACCATTGCTGCCCTTGAACAGGCTGTTGCCAGCTATCAGCCGGATCCAAACTATTACGCGCTGAACGGTACTGCCTCCGCCCCCAAGGCAGAAACCGTTTCCGGAAACACAGGAAACTATGTCTACGACGAAGGCGGCGTTTTCTTTGAAATCACCAGCATGCGTCCAAGCCTTTCTCCAAGTTATCCGGCCAACATTCGCCTCGGTGTTCATGTCATCAATCAGTCCGGTCATCAGATCAACATTACCCTGCCGAATGCATCCATTAACGGCGTTGCAGTGGTTGGGCTGGGTGCTTATAGCATCAGGAACGGAACTGACAAAGAAGACGAATTCTTTCTCCTGAAACCTGAAACAGACGCCGCCATACGTGCTGCCTGCAATTCAAAGGAAGCCACATTTGATATTGTCGTAACAAACGCCAGCAATCATGAAGTACTGGGAACCCGGAAAAATGTAACCATTTCCCTTGAATCCGTCCCCTCTTTCACGCCGTATCCAACGCCTAATGCAACGCCGACTGCCAAACCGACAGCGAAACCAACTGTCAGGCCTATTGCGACACCAAAGCCGGCAACCAATTCCAGTTCCTCATCACGTTCCGAAAAGACCTTCTACGGCATCACCAGTATGGCATTTTCGGACCGTATGTGGGCTACATGGGAAAAGAAACCTGGCGATATGCTGAATATCCGTTTCGAAGTCCTGGCCAAGACACGTCAGGTCAAGTCCTTTGTACTCTACCTGTATGCAGTAGATGACTGGGGCGATCCCATTTACAGCAGAAACTATACGTGGCAGACCAACCGTCAGATTGCGCGCGGCGTTACAGCCTACTCCGACTATATTCTACTTCCTGACAGAAGCAAAATAAAAACTGTCTACTGCGGTATTAAACGGGTCAACTTCACCGAAGGCCCTTCCGAAGAAGTTGATGATAACGATGTAGAGTACTACTACTGGAATATCCGCTGAGTTTTGCCCAAAAGAACAGAACCACCGGTTCTGTTCTTTCTTTAACACATGCAAAACTGTCGTTCCTGTCTGGTTCACAGTGCTGGTATGGAGGTGATCTAATGGAAGCCCGGGATCATATCTGCTGGGGATATGTACACAACATGTACAGACAAGCTGCATGGGCACGTACAGCTCTTACAGTATCTGTTATCCTGACTTTTTCACTGTCCCTCGGTTGTCTCCTGACTGATTCAGCAACAGGTGCGTTTCTTTTTCTGACAGTGACTGCAGTCCTTCTTGTCTTTCTCCTTTTTCTGGCCATGATCTCTGCCTTTATGGATGGCTACTGCAGTCATGTGTCCTATTCCATGGACAGACTGGAAATCACCATTCTTCAAACCTTCCCCGTTGTTCCATTCCTTCCATGCAGGCTTAAAAACATTCGCTGCCGAAAATATTCCATTGCATCTATTAAACAGATCAGTACAGATGCCGGAAAACACCAGATTACACTGACCGGTCAGGAGATGCACTTCAGCATATATGCTGCTCCGAAGGAATATGCCACAGTACTTGAACTACTCCGCTCACGCATTCCTGTTTCAGACAGTACGCTCTCCCAGCAGTGGAACAAAAGTATATAAAAAATGGACTGCAGATTTTCTGCAGTCCATTCTGTTTAATACGTCATCAGCAGGTCTTCGAGCGCATAGCGCATCGGAAGATAGTCAGGCGGACACCTGTCTTCGCCCGACAGACTGAAAATGTATCCGTTTTCAAATGAAATCTCCAAAATGAAACCGTCTCCTGGAATCCATGCAGCTTCGTCTGCCTGCCACGAGAACACATTATACACATCCAAAAGAGATTTCACTTCCTCAGAAAGTCTGGTTCTTGCAGGGACCGTGTCTCCTGATCCGAGCTCCTTCCAGTAATTGCCGGAATCATCCTTGTAAAAGCCATACAGTCTGGAAGAATCATATTCATTTCCATCAAACAGAATAAAAGACCTTATTCCGCCTGATGGTGCAGCAGGTGTATCGAAAACCTCCACGCTCCGGATCATGACATTCCCGGCATCATCAACAGATATCCGGTAGTTCATGGTCAGTGCTGGCATGGGCGCTGTCCCGCTGCTGGTTTTGGTAAGATGCAGGCTGGTCGTTCCCGAAGACCGCCCTGACAGATGAAACCGTTGAATAGCATCCTCCCCAGGCATCCCCAGTTCCGAAGCATGCTCATATTCTGTTTCCTGAATATCCAGAATGGATTCATCTGCACCATCGGCGTACCACATAACACCATGAAACGGATCGGACGGCAGATACAGATCTACCGCATTTACCGTTTCGGCAGCACCTGCCACGCCGGCAGTCAGCAGCGTGAAAAAGAGCAGTACCATTCTCACAGTCAGTTTCACCGTATCCGCGTTCATATAACACCAAATGCCTTAAATGCCAGCCTATCCACATATTTTGCTGCTGTCAGTGCATTTTTAACAATGCGTGTCTTATGAACTGGCTCAGCAAAATCAAGAGATCCATCTGCAGAACGAAACAGACAGGACAGGAAATTCTTTTCTTCCCGTTTCAGCAGAAGCTGCTCGAATTTCTGCCGGCGTGCCATACCTATGCTGCCTTTAGGCGCAATATTCAGCAGATATTCAAAGCTGGCCAGACTGAGCGCAAGAATCTGTGTGCCCGGCATGGATGCATATGGTTCTTCCAGAATGTAGCGGATTGATGCCGGCGGGTTTTCAGCTTCATCTGGCATATTCTTACAGGTCGCATTAAACTCTTTCGACATCTTCTTGAGTTCTGCGATACTATCTTCTCCCATATATAACTGATACTGCCAATTTGACAGAAACATATCCGCATCCTTTTCATAGTGTGGAATGTTCGGATAGAGTACATGCAGCGCCCAATACTTGGCCAGAAAGCCATCCCACATCTGACAGTCGTAACTGGAGTCCTCAATAACAGCAGCACGGTTTGTTCCGGCATAATCTACAAGCTGTTCAAAATGACATGCACGTACAAGCGAGTGCATCACAGCTTCAAGCGAACCCATGACCGGGAAAAGCAGATATGCACGTTCTTCCAGTTCCTTATCAGACGGATCCAGTTCAGTCCATGACTTTTTTTCTTCTCTAACCCATTGTTTTATACCTTTGAATAAGCCTTCATTCAGCTGAACCAGAATATGCAGTCTGTCAATGCTTTGCGCATCTGTTTCCGGACGATTCCGGATGCTTTCCAAATATCTGGATGGATTATTCTCCACAATGGAGCTTGAACGTCGAATCTCGTACAGAACATCCTGTATTTGCGGCATGGATCTGACGGGCATAACAAATACCATATTCTGTGTAACGCTCACACCGTCTCCTGTCAGTTCCTCCGCACGATTAGCAATCTCATCCTGTTTATCGTACAGTTCAAGACAGATACGGCGCTTCGGAACATATCCCATCGTCTCACACAGCGTCTGACACATCCTTCGAATCACCGGTTCCATCAGATCATGTTCCAGTCTGTTCTTGTAGTTTTCCGATCTCCAGATCACCTCAAGCTGTAATTCTCCCACTGCTGTTCCCCCTTTTCATTTGTAATGTTTTCCCGGACCTCCATCAGCGTAAAACCCAGTAGATTCTGCCCTGACCAGCAGTCCAAATTATGACATCTGATATCACCAATCTCAAATCCACAGCTCCATACATTTTCCTGATCATCACAGGCCACAAGGCAAGCACTGCCCGTGCCAGACAGCCAGTCCTTCAGCTCACTGTTCTGCAGGCACGCCGCTTCAAGTGCCCGCAGCGCAAGCAGCTGTCTGCACCCCTGCCAGATCACTGACCGACTGCCCGTCTGCACTTCAGCCAGTTTTTTCAGTACGCCCCATTCCTCAGCTTCAAGTGCCGCTCTGGCCCCGGCCTCGTCTTCAAAAACCGTGCATTTCTGCTGTACCAGTGTCTGCAGAACCGGAAAGAGCATCCTGCTGAGATCGGAATGCCTGCTCCCATCAGGATTTCCCGACAGGCTAAAGAAAACTGCTTCGCATTCCATTCCGTCCATATTCAGGCGTTGTGTCTTCTCCTGCTCGGATAACAGGCGTGTAAGAACTTGCCTTCCTGTTTCCTGCACCTTCGCATCCGTAATGGCGAAAATCATCTCCATATCCGACTCTGGGTGCAGTCTGCGGTATGCCAGACAAGCCCGCAATCCTGTTTTCCAAAGCATTTCCAATGGAAAAACACCTGCTGACAGAAGCGGAAAAGCGATGCTGCTGCAGTCATGTGCCGCTGCCAGCGTCAACGCCTGATGATACGCCTGATACAGCTGCTTCTGCTCGTTCACTCCACCGCGAACGCCAGCCGGACCGACCGCATGGATAATGTATTTTGCCTGAAGCGCGAATCCCGGTGTAATAACCGCATTTCCATGCGCGCAATGTCCAATCTTGCGGCATGCGGACCGCAGCTGAGAATATCCGGCAGTGGCAAATATTGCGTGGCTGACCCGCCCCATATCTGAAAGTCCGCAGTCGGCAGGATTTACAACCGCCTCTGCCGCTATACTGGTTATGCTGCCCCGGATGATTTGAATCGGCTGCATGTTTTCTTACTCCTGCACTGTATCTTTATGCATTCCCTGAATATGGGCATCTGAAACCGGTGTTCCATCTCCCAGTCCAGTGTAGAATGGTACTTCTTCTACTGAATGTGGCACAATTTCTGCTTTTCCAAAGACCTGTTCTGCAGAACAACGGATCTCCCAGAGTGTAATATACTGCATTGCCGCCTCGTCTCCAGACATCATTTTCCTGTGATTATGACTGAGCAGGCATTCATGCGCATGCAGAAAAGCCGTTCTGTCCGTGCGGTCAATCTCCGTGGCCATTCCATATGCTGTTACTGACCGATAGTCATGCAGATGGCCCCGCCAGCTGCTGGAAGCATACGAAATAAAGGCGGACACATTGACGCAGACATGCGGATTCTGTCTCAGAAGATCCAGCTTCAACCCCTCGCGGGCACAATGAAAGAAGAACACCAGCTCATTATCCTGCCACTCATATCCAAAGTTCAATGGTACCACATAAGGAAAAGGATCATCATGCATAGCAACATGCATGGTATCCATCCTGTCCAGCATGGCTGAGATAATCGTCCTTTCTTTAATCTCGCGCATCTTCTGACGCATCTTATCCTCCATTTGCCGCTTTGGCAGATTACATATCACAGCTTTTCATCCGTCAACATGCGAAAAACCATCCAGCAGCGGGATGTGTTTCCACCACATGCAACCCTTTTTCATCCGGCAAAACAGGTTAAAGAACCATGACCCGTGTTCAGGCACACAGGCCAAATCTCGCTGGTAATACTGCCACCCTGCAATGGTTTATTGTACTGGAAAGGGTTTCAAGCAGGTGAATACCGGACAGAAGCAGCCTGTGGCATACACCCGCAGCGCCTGAAAGTTACTCCGCCTGATCTGACTGCACTGCCGTCTGTATCAGGCGTTCAAAACTTTCCGTAAAATTTCGGTCATCCTGCTCCGTTCGCTTTCCTGGACCTTTCAAATGATGTTTTGTACTTCTTCTTGCCCTTTGGGCCATATGCCGTTCCATCAGCAGACGGTCAATATTGTCATCCGTATACCATCTGCCGCTCTGATGAATGGCTCTCGCACCTTTTCCAAGTGCCATTGCAGCCACACCATAGTCCTGTGTGACAACAATATCCCCGCGTCTGCAGAGATTGATCAGTGCAATATCCACAGCATCCGGTCCGGCGCCAATCACCTTTACCGAGCTGTACTCTGACATCAGCACGTGATTGGTATCACAAAGCAGAATAACAGGCAGTCCATGTGCTTTGGCTATTTTTTCTGTAAGCCGTATCACAGGACAGGCATCCGCATCCACCAGTATGGTCATCATTCGCCCTTCATTTTCCCATTTTGTTCAGTATACCTTCTGCCGTAACACCCGGATGTGTCACATACAACCGTACAACCTGACTGACTGTCTCACCATCCCAGTTGTACTTTTCAGCAATGTATTCCGGTCCTTTTCCTTTATCCGTTTCATGCATCACCGTCTCAATCAGCCGGTGCAGGTCAACTGATCCCGGCCTTTGGGACAGCCTGTCCGTATGGGGAATCTCAATCCGGACAATCTCAATCCGGTCAGGGCATATTTCCATTCTTGCAAGTGTAATCGGTTGATGAAACCGCCTGGGTCCGCAGCTTCCAGGGTTTAAAAGAATGGTCTGTTTTCCTGTCAGGTCATTCATTCTGCTTTCCCCATACGTGTGTGAATGTCCGAAGACAGCCAGGTCATATGGACTCAGATCCTTCGGAAGATCCTTTTTCTTATGCGTCATGCATACACTGATGCCGCCAATCTCAAATGTCCGAAATACCGGAATATCCTCAGCCCATTCCTTGTCTGCATTCCCGCGGACTGCGTAAACAGGTGCAATCTGTGCAAGATGTTCCAGTAACCCTTCATCACCGATATCTCCGGCATGCAGAATTGCCTCACACCCTGTAAGTGCATTTACTGCCTCAGGCCGGAGCATCCCGTGCGTATCTGACAGAATGCCGATATTCATCTGTACTGCCTCCCTTTAGCTTTCATCCCTGTAACCACAGCAGCTGCCATTTTTGACAGCCTCGCGCAGGCTGCCAGTCCGTCTCCTTTAATGACATTGTCGTGCTTTCGGCACCGTATCAATTGCAGTTGTCATGATTTGACAAACCAGCATGAAATGCTGGGCCATCTCCTTTAATGACACAGTCGTGCTTTCGGCATCGCATCAATTGCAAATATCATTATTTGACAAACCAGCATATAGTGCTGGGTCATCTCCTTGTATAATCTTTTATTCCTGTCGCCGTACATGTTTAAAACGATGTATCTTATTCGTTATACTGATAGTCCTGAAACTGACTGCTCCGGCTGGGTTGGCGAAGCTTGCGAAGTGCTTTTGCTTCGATCTGCCGAATTCTTTCGCGGGTAACATGGAAGATCTGTCCGACCTCTTCAAGTGTCCGTGGGCGGCCATCCTCAAGCCCAAAGCGCAGAATCAGAACTCTTTTCTCCCTTGGTGCGAGTGTATCCAACACCTCCATGAGACGTTCGCGCATAAGAAGCGCAGAAGCAGCATCTGCAGGTGAAGGCGTGCGTTCATCCTGAATGAAGTCACCAAGATGTGAATCCTCTTCCTCACCGATTGGTGTTTCAAGTGAAACAGGATCCTGTGCGATCTTGATGATTTCCTGCACTTTTTCTACACTGATATCCATCGCATCGGCAATTTCCTCTGGCGTAGGTTCACGGCCGTTTTCCTGGAAAAGCTGACGGCTTACCCGTATTAATTTATTAATGGTTTCCACCATGTGTACTGGAATCCGAATGGTTCTTGCCTGGTCGGCAATAGCTCGTGTAATGGCCTGGCGAATCCACCAGGTAGCGTAAGTGGAAAATTTGTATCCTTTTGTATAATCAAATTTTTCAACTGCTTTTATGAGCCCAAGATTTCCTTCCTGAATCAAATCAAGAAAGAGCATTCCCCTTCCAAGATAGCGTTTTGCATTTGAAACGACAAGGCGCAAATTGGCTTCAGTTAGTTTTTTACGGGCAGCATCGGCAATTGCACCGCCCATTTCCATCTGTTTGGCGATTTCAACTTCTTCTTCTGCCGTCAGCAGAGGTACTTTGCCGATTTCCTTGAGGTACATCCGGACCGAATCGTCGATGTTAACACCATCTGGAACAGCAAGCTCTTTCTCAGCCGATGCCTGATCAGGCATCGCAGATGTCGTCTCATCTTTTGTGGCGTTGACAAAGCTCAGACCTTCCGACTCCAGTGTTTCAAATACCGCATCTATGGCTTCAGCATCAATATCGAGGTCAACCAGCTGATTCATGACTTCCTGATAAGTCAACGCCTTCTGATCATTTTTAGCCGACTCCAGTATTTCTTTTACCTTCTGCCGTACCTGTTCTCGATTCAGGGCCATCCGGTAAACCTTCCTTTCTTCCACTTTCCCCAACTGCATGGCTGCCGGGCATGTTATACCCGGCAGGCTGGCATCAATCCAGATAATCCTTGAGTTTCTTGCTCCGACTGGGATGACGCAGTTTGCGAAGCGCCTTTGCTTCGATCTGTCGAATCCGCTCACGAGTTACATTGAATTCCTGGCCGACTTCCTCAAGCGTTCTCTGACGTCCGTCTTCAAGACCAAAGCGTAAAGAGAGCACCTTCTTCTCACGCGGTGTCAATGTATCAAGTACAGCCATTAGCTGTTCTTTCATCAGCAAGAACGAAGCAGCCTCAGATGGAGACATGGCATCTTCATCCTGAATAAAGTCGCCAAGATGAGAATCTTCCTCTTCACCGATAGGTGTTTCCAGGGAAACGGGTTCCTGTGCAACCTTGATGATCTCCTGAACTTTTTCAGGCGTGATGCCCATGACTTCAGCAATTTCTACTGGTGTCGGTTCGCGGCCATTTTCCTGCAAAAGCTGACGGCTGACACGGATCAGTTTGTTGATGGTTTCAACCATGTGTACAGGAATACGGATGGTTCTTGCCTGATCAGCAATTGCCCGGGTTATTGCCTGGCGAATCCACCAGGTTGCATATGTGGAAAACTTGTATCCTTTTGTATAATCAAATTTCTCTACAGCCTTGATCAGTCCAAGATTCCCTTCCTGAATCAGATCGAGGAACAGCATGCCACGTCCGACATAGCGTTTTGCAATAGACACGACCAGACGAAGATTGGCTTCTGCCAGCTTTTTTCTGGCTTCTTCTGCAATGGGACCGCCTTTTTCAATCTGTTTGGCAATGACAACTTCTTCCTCTGCTGTCAGCAGTGGCACTTTACCGATTTCCTTGAGATACATCCGGACAGGGTCGTCAACACTTACACTGTCTGGAACGGACAAGTCCTCCAATGCGGGATTCGCTGTATCCTGGACAGCTGATTCCTCAGCGGCGGCTGAATTAACGAGGCTGAGTCCGCCATTTTCCAGTGTATCGAATACCGCATCAATGGTCTCGGCATCAATATCATAGTCTATGAGCGCGTTCATAACTTCCTGATAGGTAAGCGAACGTTTTTCACGCTTTGCTACCTCAAGAATCTCTTTGACTTTCTGCTGAACCTGCTCCCGATTGAGTGCCATTCGTCAGCCTTCCTTTCCTGAATCGCTGTTGATGATCATTTCCTGCATTCTTCTCAGTGCTGCTTCCTTGGCTTCGCCACTGAGACTTGAGATTTGTTCTTTCATTAATTCCACCCGTTTGTCATGCTTTTTGCGTCTGAGAACTGCCAGACAGTCATTTATGGCCTGCATCTGTTCATCTTCTGTAGCATCCGGACTGCTGTCAAGAATACGGGCGAATCTGCTTCTCTGGCCTTCATCTTCAATCTCCTCCAGGAGCATGGCAGCATTTTTTCCAGAGAGCAGCATTTCCGCAAACTGACGGTTTTCCGGACTCATAAAATCATCCAGCTGTATGTGATCCCGTCCAATTCCGGATGCAAGATACGTCAGCAGCTGCTTTTCAGCAGCATCTGTTCCTATATCCGTTCCCTGTGCACGTGCCTCAAGTGGCCGGGCAGCACGACGGTATACAGCCTGTCGTTCAGTGGTCATAGTTTCCGTACGCCCGATCTGGGCAAGAAGAACCTCACGCGAAAACCCGGTTTCAATTATCAGACGCTGTACATAGTTCTCAAGTTCCACTGGTTCTGTAACATTGGCCAGAAATTTTGAACAGGCAATTGCATATTCTGTCCGACCTTCTTTGGTAGACATGTCATGCTTTTCAGCTTCGCGCAGCATACGGTAAACAACTGCACTTTCAGGTGCCAGCGTATCAAGCCCCTGGGCTCCATAAGCGCGGACATACTCATCAGGATCCATGCCATTCGGAAAATCGAGGACGCGCACCGGAACATGTTCTGCCTCAAAAATATCCAGTGCACGCAAAATGGCATGCTGACCGGCTGAATCGCCGTCATAAGAAACCCAGATTTCCGGCGCATACCGTTTGAGCAGTCGGGCCTGTTCAATGGTGAGTGCGGTACCAAGTGTTGCAACTACGCCTTCTACACCGGCCTGTATGAGTGAGATGACGTCCATATATCCTTCTGTCAGGATAATCCGTTTTAGTCCACGAGCTTTCTTGAGAAGATTTGCTGCAAAAACTTCCTGCCTTTTATTGAATACCAGTGTATCACCGGTATTCATGTATTTTCTGGGATCTTTATCAAGTGCACGCCCGCCAAATCCGAGGACCTGACCTCTGGCATTAATAATGGGAAACATGGCTCTGCCACGGAACATGTCAAAGACACGTCCGTCCCGGTTCAGTGAGATTCCTGCCTGAACCAGTTCCTTGTCAGTGAATCCAAGCTGCCTCATGGCACGCGTACCTGTATCACCGCCCAGTGGAGATGCACCAAGTCCAAATTTTCGGATCGTACGATCATTCAGGGCCCGATTGTGAAAATAAGAGAGAACAGCTGCGTTTTGAGGCTCCCAAAGCTGGCTGTGCAGATAGCGGGCGTATGCTTTGTTGAGCTCATAAATCCGGTCACGTTCTCCTTTACTGACTGAATTGTCCCGTTCCCGGTTGAAATTTTCCGGAAGCGGGACATGTGCTTCTTCTGCCAACTGTGTAACAGCTTCCTTGAATTCAAGGTGCTCAATTTCCATCAGAAAATTAATGGCACCGCCTGAAGCGTGGCAGCCAAAACAGTAATACATCTGCATTTGGGGATTGACAGAAAAAGAGGCGGTCTTTTCCATGTGGAACGGACACAACCCCCAATATCGATTTCCTCTTTTTGTCAATTGAACGTGGCGGGATACGATCTGTACGATGTCTGTTCGATCTACCAGATCATCCAGCCAAACCCTAGAATAGGCCATCTTCCCACCTTATTTCATTTTTCTCGTCTTATAAATTTACTCCTGAAACAATTTTTCCTGTCAAAACATTTGATTTTTTTGACTTTTGGTGTTCTCTCACAAGTTAATTGCCATATAAACAGCTAACAGAACAAAAAGCAGTGAATTTTGCACTGCTTGTAAATAGAGTTAATCCTTGAAAAAAGGCGGTATATACAGCTGTTCATAAGTACGAATCGCATAACGGTCCGTCATCCCGGCGACATAATCTGTCGCAGCCCGCTCGCTTCCTTCCAGATAGGCAATTTCAAGGTATTCATTCGGCATCTCAGCAGGATGCGCTTTATAGTAGGTAAAAAGCTCAGTAACGATATGTTCTGTTTTGCGCAGTTCACCTTCAGCCCATTCCCTTGAATATACATGCCTGAACAGATAGGTGCGCAGATCCATCATTGCCTCCCAATCTGCATTTTCCATCCGGATTGCAGGCTGGTCAGTTGAGGCACGTACGATGCTGCTGATCATATTGTTGATTCGTTCTCCATGTGAATGGCCGAGTCTTTCGGTTGCTGCCTTGGGAAGGTCATCCTCGCTGAGCAGTCCGGCACGGACGGCATCATCGATATCGTGATTGACGTAGGCTATTCGATCCGCAAAATGTACACAGTTTCCCTCGAGCGTGATCGGGTGAACCTGACCGCTGTGATGTTCAATGCCGTTGATCACCTCATAAGTAAGGTTGAGACCTTCACCGCCTTTTTCCAGGACTTCAGCGACCCTCCTACTCTGTTTCCGATGCTCAAAGCCCTCCGGGAGTAGAAGCCTCAGCGCGTTTTCACCGGCATGACCAAATGGTGTATGTCCAAGATCATGACCAAGCGCTATTGCCTCTGTCAGATCTTCGTTCAGTCTGAGTGCACGTGCTATGGTTCTGGCAACCTGATTTACCTCAAGTGTATGTGTCAGTCTGGTTCTGTAGTGATCTCCCTGAGGTGACAGAAAAACCTGTGTTTTTCCTTTAAGACGGCGGAAGGCTTTTGAGTGAAGAATCCGGTCACGGTCACGCTGGTATTCAGTTCTGAGATCATCCTGTGTAACCGGTTTTATCCGGCCGCGGGTTCCGGCACTGCGCTGCGCCAATGGTGAAAGCATTTCTGTTTCCCGCCGTTCCAGCATACCGCGTACGCTCATGATAGCCTCCGTTAAATTCTGACGAGCTGTATTCCGCAGACAAATGCCTCAGCAATCCGAAAAAATATCCCGTAAAAAAAGAATATATCATCGAATCTACTCACTGCTGGCTGTAATGAAAGACAATAACATCTCCATTTTTAACACAAATGGTTCCTTCAGGAGACTCAAGTATATTCGAGATGCCAAGTGTGTTTTCCGAAAGAAGGACCCCGTCTGTCAGAGGATAACGGAATCCGGTCAATGTAATGCCATCTGCCCGGCCAAACGGCAGAACGGAAACCGTATCACCCTTATTCCCTGAAAGCACCAGTTTCTGCCGAACTGCCTCGGCTGTAATAGAATGATCCACAATTCTGGCACGTATATTCCGGTGGGCTGCATACAGCAGCAGCGAGAGGTTTCCCAGCGCATGATCCAGACGTCCTCCAAGCGCACCGAGCAATATGACATCATCTGCCCCACGCTGTATTGCAGTTTTTAGCGCATCCTGTCCATCAGTATCATCTTTCATACATGGAAGCCTGCGCTCCGGAACATTTGATTCATAGGCATCAAGTACCTCAGGCTGTACAGAATCCATATCACCGACCAGCAGATCCGGCTGAAAACCGGTGTGATTAAATGCTTCAAGGCCCCGGTCAGCAGCAATAATCAAATCTGCCCATGTGATATACTGTCTTAACAAGTCTGTATCCGGAAGGTTACCGCCGAGTACGATTAAAGTGCGCATCGCAAGCCTCCTTTACTTCTTTGATGATCCTGTCCGGATCATCTTCGCCGTAAAGTCCCGTTCCCATGACAAGAATATCTGCGCCTGCCTCGAGGATGCGCTCGGCATTTTCACGATTGATGCCACCATCCACCTCAATTGGAATCCGCCGTCCGGTACGTGCGATCATTCGTTTCAGCACTGGCAGTTTTGCAACACAGTCATCCCGTATTGTCTGACCACCGAATCCAGGCTGTACCATCATCACAAGGACCATATCGCAGTACTTGAGAAAAGTTTTAATGGCCTCAGGTGGTGTTTCGGGATTTATGCTGATGCATGTTTTGCAGTTTCGTGCATGGATAGCATTCAGCACCTCTGGAATGTCCGCATCAATTTCAGCGTGAATCGTAATACTGTCTGCACCGGCGGCAGCAAATGCATCCAGATACTGCATCGGATCTGAAAGCATCAGATGCACATCAAGAATACAACGTGTTATGGGTCGTATGGCAGATACAAAAGCAGGTCCAAAGGCAATATTCGGAACAAAATGGCCGTCCATTTGGTCGAAATGAATGATGCGTAGTCCCCATTTTTCTGCCAGACGGACGTCTCTTTCGAGGTGAAGCAGATTGGCGCCAAGTAAGGATGCTGCAATTTCCATTAACGGTAACGCTCCTTCCACGTTTCACGAACTTCCTGTAGAATTGTTCTGTACCGTTCATAACGGACTGAGCTGAGTCTGCCGGATTCGACGTTTTTCCGTACGGCACAGCCGGGTTCACGGTCATGCAGACATGGCTTAAACCGGCAGTTATCCGCCAGTTCAGCATATTCAGGATAATAGTCCGGCATTGTCTGCGGATCCATTTCCATAGCATCGAGCAGAGAAAATCCTGGGGTATCAATAATTCTCATACCACCGGCGGTCATCAGTTCTGCACGTCTTGTGGTATGTCTGCCACGTTCGGTTTTCCGGCTGAGTCCACCGGTCTCAAGAGACAGTCCGCAAAGAGCATTGAGAAGTGAACTCTTTCCTACTGCAGATTGTCCGGCAAAACAGACCAGCTTTTCACGCAGAGATTCGCGGAGTTTGTCAATTCCAGAGCCGTCTGCTGCGGAAACACTGAAGACTTTGAGGGGACTTCCGGCATACTCCATGCGGATTTTCCCGGGCAGTTCTGAATCCAGATCCTGTTTGTTGACAATCAGTACAGGATCTATATCTGCCTGTGCTGCGTAAAGCAGCAGACGTTCAACGAGCAGAAGATCCGGTTCCGGCAGCGGAGCAATCACTAACGCAAGAATGTCTACATTGGCAACAGCAGGACGAACCAGTGCATTTCGGCGTGGATAGATTTCTTCTATCCAGCCGTCTTCTTCACCGGTTCCAGGCTGGAAACGCACGCTGTCTCCCGGAACAGGTGCTGCAACTTTTCGCAGCTTTTTTTGTGCCCGGCAGGTATAAACCTGGTTTCCGCTTTCAATCCTGTAAAAGCTTCCAATTCCCTGCAGTATGATTCCATCCATAGATGTATTTTGATCCATTCTATCTCAGCGCAGGACAGCACTGGCCTCCTGCATGAAATTACCGTCCAGATACAGCCGCCAGTTTTTAAGACCACTGGTATCACTTCGAAGGGTTACGGTCAGATAATCTTCATCTTTCTGACCTGAATACATATCATATTCATTTCCGTCAGATTCCATCAGTGTAATCCGGATATTTGCCCCATCTGCGGCTCCTGTCAGATCCACGACAATATCAGAGGTATATTTCCGTTTTTCATAATACCCAATTTCAAAATCAATAATAGAGCCCGGCAGTACTTCTGTAAAAGGTTCAAGATTCTGTGACTGGACAACATTATCCTGGCGTGCACTGTCAACATCTACCAGTTTGTTTTCTCCTTTTGTCAGTCCGACTTCTTCAACCTGGCGCAGGGCTTCCTCAAGACGGACACCTGTAAAGTCCGGTACAATGACGCGGCTTCCGGAAACCACAAGTGATACATCTGCTCCAATAATTCCCGACACACCTGGTGCAGGATCCTGAGAAATAACTGTGCCTTTTAACAATTCACTGGGAACAAATACTGTACTTACAACATTAAATCCCTGTGCAGCAGCAATATCAAGTGCTTCATTGAGCGTGTAACCAATCAGACGTGGAATACTGACAGTTCCGCTGCCAAGAGAAACTGCGATGGTGATTTTGCTGCCTCTTTCGGTTTCCGTACTTGCATCCGGATTCTGATCAACAACGATTCCCTCAGGCAGCTCTGAATAAGTATACATCACATCCGCATTGAGGCCGAGCATTTCAAGGTTTTCTCTGGCATCTGAAAGCATCATACCGGTTATCTCTGGAACAGTGGTCAGGACAAACATAGTCCTGTACAACTGCCAGCCGGTAAACCCGATGGCAGCAATCAATACTGCGATAATTGATATGAGAAGCGGGGAAATCTTTTCTCTGCGTTCGTGTACAACGGGTAACTTCCGCTGCAGAAATAAACCGTCCGGATGCCGGAGCGCACGTCTCAGATCACTTGACATTTCGTAGGCAGACTGATAGCGGTCCTGAACACTCTTTTTAAGGGCATGGTGAACTATACCAGCAATAGCTGTGCTAACCTCTACCTGGTTTTCCAGTGGTTCCGGTTCCTGCATCAGATGCATCATGGCAACAGCAACTGCAGATTCCCCGTTAAAAGGAACGTGTCCTGTGAGCATCTCGTAGAGGATGATGCCGACAGAATAAAGGTCACTGGCTGAAGTCGCCTTCATGCCCTTGGCCTGTTCAGGTGAAAAATAGTGGACA
The DNA here is from genome assembly GCA_017469025.1 of Clostridia bacterium. Lineage (GTDB taxonomy): Bacteria > Bacillota > Clostridia > Christensenellales > Aristaeellaceae > Ventricola. The sequence continues at coordinate 12,318 of JAFUHD010000020.1, read as the reverse complement.
GACCCGATGACAGTTCCATCTGTTGTCAGCGTATCAGAATTTGCAATGCCGGCAATTCCGAAGTCGGTTACTTTCAACTGACCGTTTTTGGTTACCATCATGTTCTGCGGTTTGATATCCCGGTGGATGATGCCACGCTGATGTGCATGTGCCAGCGCTGCGAGAATCTGCAGTGCATAGTGGACAGCTTCCTCCTGAGGAAGGCGTCCACGTTCGTCAATGATTTCCTTGAGCGTCTGGCCATCAACATACTCCATCGTAATATATGATATGCCCCCGGCTGTGCCGGATGCAATCAGATTGACGATATTGGGATGTGAAAGACGTTTACAGACATCTGCCTCGCGTTCAAAACGCTCCTTATACTCTCTATCGTCCTCGTACTCCTCACGGAGTACTTTTACAGCGACCGTCTGGTGAGTCTTAAGGTCAAAGGCACGATAAACCAGAGACATACCGCCTCTTCCAATGACCTCTTCAATACGGAAACGGCGGCTGACGATTTTGCCAATCAGCCTTGTTTCCACATTTCTTCCTCCCCGCCGCAAATGATAAAGGTCACATTATCCGTTCCACCTGCATCAAGAGCAGCCTGCATGAGTGCATCAGCTGCAGCCTCAGGCGATTGATGACCGAGAATCTGCTCAATTTCCAGATTACTGACCATGCCGTGAAGGCCGTCTGTACACAGAAGCCAAAGGTCGGTTTCCTCACGGGTAATGATCAGAATGTCCGGTTCATTATAACCATCTGTTCCAAGTGCACGTGTAATAATGTTCCTGCGTGGATGAACTCTTGCTTCAGCTTCAGTAATGATGCCGCCCCGCACGAGCTCGGCAACCAGTGAGTGGTCGCGAGTAATCTGCTCAAGACGTCCACGACGGAATCTGTAGATACGGCTGTCACCCACATGGGCAATAAAGACATACCGGCCATTTTCCCAAAGCGTGGACAGCGTAGTGCCCATACCGCTGCATTCCGGATGCGCCTGGGCATGTGCAGCTATACTCTGATTTGCCTCACGCACCATACTTTCTAGGACCATAACATCCGGCCGGGTTTCTGTTTTAGCCATGGACTGAACACCGGCAATAGCCATGGCACTTGCAACCTCTCCTGCCAGATGGCCGCCCATTCCGTCCGCAACGGCAAAGATGCCCTTTTCCTCATTCATCCATGCGGCATCTTCATTGCTCTTGCGGACACGGCCAATATCCGTGCGAAGGGTTCCTCTCATTCCGGTACCTCCTCATTGGCATGGGGTTTATCCGTCTGTTTCATGTAATGCCTGCGAAGCTGGCCGCAGGCACCTTCAATATCATCGCCCATTTCACGGCGTCTTGTAACAGAGATTCCTTCTTCTTCCAGAACATGTTTAAAACGTGCGATTTCACTTTCACTGACGCCTTTGAGACCACGTTCGGGAACTGAATTCAGTGGAATCAGATTAACATGACACTGCAGATGACGGAGTCGTCCGGCAAGCAGCCTTGCGTGTTCCGGCAGACTGTTAACATCATGAATCAGCGCGTATTCAAATATTACACGGCGGCCTGTTTCCTTTACATAAAGTCTGCAGGCATCAAGGACTTCATCAATTGAGTAACGATTGGCAATTGGCATGAGCGTACGCCGGATTTCATCCGTCGGCGCATGCAGGGACAGGGACAGAGTTACCGGCAGTTTTTCACCGGCCAAACGTTTTATTTCCGGTACAAGACCGCATGTCGACAATGAAACTGATCTCATGCCAATACAAATTCCGTCCGGGTGATTCAGAATTCTCAAAAATTGGACGACATTGTCATAATTGTCAAAAGGTTCCCCGCTGCCCATAAGTACAACATTTCCTACCCGGGCATTCCTGTCAGTTTCTGCAAGCTTCGCATTTGCACAGAGAATCTGTCCGAGCATCTCGCCAGGTGTCAGACTCCGGAGGCATCCTTCCAGTGTGGATGCACAGAATCTGCAGCCCATGCGGCACCCAACCTGAGTGGACAGGCACAGTGTATTTCCATAGTGATACTGCATCAGGACACCTTCGATCAAATTCCCGTCTTGCAGTGCATACAGAAACTTGCGAGTGCCGTCCAGTCTGGAGATGCGTTCGTCAATAATACGGACGGGATTTGTCAGACAGGTTTTGTCAAGTTCTGACCTCAAAGCTGCTGGAAGGTTACGCATTTCCTCGAGTGTAACGCCTTTGTGCAGCCAGCTGAATAACTGCTTTGCACGGAAAAGAGGCTGTCCCAGACTGCTCATAAGCTGCTGAAGGGCCTGTATGTCCATGGAAAGCAAATCTGTTTTTTCCAAATTCAATTCACCTATTATGACTTTTTCATGCGGCAGATATAAAAACCGTCCAGGTTGTCACGGTGGGCAAACAGCTGGATACCGTGACTGCTTTCCAGAGACTGCAGAGATGCTGGCAGCAGATTGCCAAGCGGATTTATAGAGTATTCAGGATGACGTTCAAGGAATGCTGATATCTGCTGCTCATTTTCCTCCGGGAAAATGGAACAGGTGGAGTAAACCAATGTGCCACCTGGTTTCACCATTTCAGATACCCCATCCAAAATGGAGGACTGTACATGGACGAGCGATTCCACACCTTCCGGGGTTATCCGGTACTTGAGGTCTGGTTTGATGTCCATTACACCGCTGCCTGAACAGGGTGCATCAATTATGGCTGCATCGAGTGTTCCAGCCATTTCAGGTCTCTGTTCCTGGGCATCCCTGATAATCGGTCTGACATTCTCGAGCTTAAGGCGCTTTGCCATGCCGCGGATCAGGTCCACACGGTGTGGATGGGTATCCCAGGCATAAACACGGCCTGTATCCTGCATCATTTCACTGATCAGTGAGGTTTTGCCACCTGGTGCTGCGCATGCATCCAGAACAGTCTGTCCCGGACGGGCGCCTACTGCTCTTGCTGCCAGTACAGAGCTTTCTCCCTGAATGACGAACAGACCATTCTGATAAGCGCGTAGCCGGGTCAGATCACCTGCATCATAAACCCGGTATGTGCCGTCAACAAGTCCGGGTTCAAAAGAAAATACATCATCTGCAAGCAGTCTGCGGAGTCTTGCATCGTCGCAGCGCAATAAATTGGGCCGGATGGACTCATATGGCTTTTTCTGATGAAAGCGCAGAATTTCAAGGGCTTCATGCTCACCAAAGCGTTCAATCAGCATGCGGCACAGTACCTCCGGAGCACTGTACATGACGGACAGATAACGGACAGGATCATTTTCAGGTGCTGGCCATTCAACGTGCTCTTTCTCACGTATCAGATTGCGAAGCACGCCGTTGACCAGTCCTGTCAATCCTTCCATGCCCATATTCCGCGTCAGCTGCACAGCTTCATCTGTAGCAGCCATGTCAGGTACACGATCCATGTAGAACAGCTGATAAGCAGCCATCCTGAGAATTTCGCGTACAGTTGGATCGAGTTCATCCGGCTTTTCCAGTACCAGGTCAAGCCGATAGTCAAGTGTGATCCGGCGCTCTATCGTACCGTAAACCAGCCGCGTAACAAAGCCAGTATCACGGGCATCCAGCTGAACCTGTCGTAAACGTTTTTCAAGAGCGAGCTGTGCATATGCATTCTTGAGCGAAACATCAAGGAGTGTATCCAGTGCAATCCGTCTTGGAGAAACTGCGGGTGCAATCTGTTTTTTACGGAATCCACTGTTGTCTGTGTCAGAATGTCTCAGTCCGGCACGATCTGCACCGGACAGCCTGCTGCGATCATTAAAAGCGTCTTTGATTCTGAAATCAGGCTTGGCTGATTGCCTCCAATCACCGGATTTTTGATCTGCCCCGAGAGGTTTTAAATGCTCTGCTTTGCCTGCTTCTGCACGTTCATTTTGTACTGGCTGTTTCCATTCGCTGTGTCTTTCGAATTTTCTGCTGTCCTGCCGGTTCCATTCATGGTTTATGCCCGAATGGACGTTTTTGTGTTCAGGGTCAAAGGACTTTTTGTCACGCCATTCTTTCCCCATGCCTTGAGCTGACCTTTTTTTGCTGCTGTCTGCAGTACGGCCAGGTTTGGTTCCTGCGGGACCGCGTTTGCTGAAATTCCGCGGTTTATCGTTATTCGGCATTGCTGTTTCCCAAAACCTTTCCAATTTCGATCCGATGTCCGCGTAAATATTCCTTTGCTGACATCATTCTTGAGCCGGGTACTTGAATATCACAAAGCTCAACAGCGCCGTCTCCACAAGCTGCTATCAGGCCGTTTACTGCATCTGCAGTCAGGATCTGTCCAGGGACTCCGCTGCCCTCTGTCCGCTGAATCCGGCCTACTTTTATCACCATATCATCAAGCACAGCGAATGCACCCGGCCAGGGAGCGAGTCCACGCACCTGAAGATCAAGCTCACTGGCTGCTCTTGAAAAGTTCATGTTTCCCATATTTCTTGTCAGTTTGCTTTCTGTTGTTGCTTCATCAGGGTTTTGTGGAATTCGAACCAGCGTTCCGGCTTTAAGCCGGGCAAGTGTTTCAAGCAGCAGCTGTGCGCCTTCCAGCGCAAGCAGGTCAGTGAGTGTTCCTGCGGTATCATCGGGCTGAATGGGGACTTCACGCTTCAGCAGAATATCCCCTGTATCCATGCCAATATCTGTCATCATGGTTGTAACTCCGGTTATCTGATCTCCGGACAGAATGCTCCAGTGAACTGGTGCACTTCCACGATGGCGTGGCAGCAGCGAGGCATGTACATTAATCGTTCCCAGCTTTGGTACTGCCAGATTATCCTTTGACAACAACTGTCCAAAGGCAGCTGTTACGCAGAGATCCGGTTCAAATTCCTTCAGGCGGGCAAGCCCTTCAGGTGATTTTATTTTCTCTGGCTGATACACTGGAATACCTGACTGAACAGCAACCTCTTTAACCGGACAGGCGACCATTTTATATCCGCGTCCCTTTGGACGGTCTGGCTGACATATAACGCCGACAACATTCTCTGTGTCTATCAGCGCTTTGAGAGATGGCACGGCAAAATCCGGCGTGCCCATGAAAACTATCCTCATTGAACTATCCTTTTATGCATCATTTTCTTCGTCTTCAAGTTCATCCTCATCCGGATTATCTTCGAGCTCTGAATCGAAAACCTCGCGGGACATGATATCGACATAGAGCTGACCATCAAGATGATCAGTCTCATGCATGATGCATCTGGCCAGCAGTCCCTCAGCTTCCAATTCCTGCCAATCACCGTGACGGTCCTGAAAACGGACTTTAACATTCATGGGCCTGGTCACCATGCCGTGGCGTCCAGGAACAGACAGACATCCTTCAATGCCCTCCTGTTCTCCCGAAGTTTCCAGAATTTCAGGATTCATCATTTCAATGATTCCTGTTCCACAGTCCATGACAACAGCTCTGCGCAGAACTGCAATCTGAGGTGCTGCCAGTCCAACCCCATTCAGGGAATACATGGTCTCAGCCATATCATCAAGCAGCTTTCCGAGACGGTCATCAAACTTGGTAACCGGACGACTGTGTTTGCGAAGTAACGGATCTTCTATATAAACGACTTGACGTAATGCCATCACTATTTCTCCTTTTCCTGCGGCACTCTATTTTTCAACAGGCATTCCACCGCATTCTCATTATACATTTTTTACCCTGGATTTAAAACCCCCAGTACGTATTTTATGAATAAAAGTGCAGTATGCTGTTTTTCTTTTATCTCAATGTATTGAAACAGCCGTATTTTGTATAAGACACTGGAATGATCCTGAATAAAATGAAATGGACCGGTCAGCACCCACTGTGTGCATAACGGTCCGCTTCAAATGAATTCTAGCTTCCGAGAATATGAAAGTTGTGATCATAGAGGATGAAGTTGATATCGTTTATACTGTACATACCATTCAGGATAAACCAGGCTACGATTATATCCGAATCGTTTGCAAATGACATTGTATAGCCTGCTCTGGCCAATAAATCAAGGGTATCCGACAGGTCAAGTTCAAGCGCAATTGCCAGAGCGAGTATTGTCCGCTTTCTGGGCATATACTGCGGATTGCAGCGGATCTTTGAGAAGAGCTTTCTGCTCAGATTAGCCTTTTTATAAACTTCTGAATCGGTCATATGACGTTCGTCAATCCGCTGGAACAGACGGCTTCGGAAAGAGAGCTGGCAGTCATCTGAGAAGAAATGATTCTCTGCCGGAAAATTTCCGTAGTTCCTGAGCATATCTTTGACATCCTGGCGTAATTGAAATAAACACAGGTTCAACTCGGACGATTTGTCTGGTACATTGTTCAGAGAATGAATAAACTTGAATGATTCAGGGGAAAGATTTGACCGGCTGGATGGACGGCGGCAGATCAGCTGAATGTCAAGATCAGCACTCGACGCTTCCTTTTCGATTGCCTCAAGTGCTGCGCGCAGTGCCATTTTTTCATCGACTGGAATACCATGAATGGAAAGATAAAGCGCGATATGTCTGCTGCGATGTCGGACAGCATCCTTCAGTGCGGCTGTGAAGCCTGTTTCAAGCATGGAAAGTGTTTCATCATGGAATGACGGAATATGGTTCAGGCAGATCCACGCCATCCGCCTGCATGAACCGTATACATGGCAGATGACTGAACCTCCTTTTTTTCTTCTGGGGAAAAAAAGCCTGTATTGTAAAAATGAATCTGACCTGGCGTGTATTTGACGAACGAGTGAGAATGACATGATTAACCTCTGATTAGAAATAGACTGATTATCGGTGATAAATGCTTATTGTGAAAGTGCTGCCAGTTCTTCGTCCACACGTTTTTCATACGCATTGACACGGGCACCGACGATAGGAGAACCGAGAATCCTGCCTTCCGGGGATATGAAAAAAGTTGTTGGTATAGCTGTAACAGGGAATTGGTGCATAATATCATCAGTCGGTACCAGAACAGTATAGCTGGCTCCGGCGTCTAAAAGCAATTGTTTCGCCGTTTCTATGGAATTTGAATCAACAGCATCAAGACAAATACCGATCAGACTGCAGCCTTTCTCTTCAAGCCTTGGCGCAAGCGCGGCCAGATCAGGCAGTTCTTCCCTGCAGGGTGGACACCAGGTAGCCCATACATTTACCATTGTTACCCGGGTATGTGCAAAGAAGTCGCTGGATGAAAAAGATTGTCCATCGAGGTCAACCGTATTAAAAGAGACTGTATCAGGTATGACGTTTATTTCTGATGATTCCGGCATTTGAGGCTTTGAAAATGTAAAACAGTCATGGAACACGGTATGATCGTCAAACAGTGTCCTGATCTCTTCAATATATACATCTGTATCTTTATTGAAACTCAACAGCAGATCTTCTTTTTTCTCAATGTCTTCACCAAGTAAAAAGTAAGAATATTCTCCTTCTTGACCGAGTTCCTCAGCATAATCATACGTAAACTGACCATTGCTTGCTTCCTGTATTATTTTATCGAGTTCCGCCAGTCCACGATTTCCATCGATACAGAAAAGTGAAAAAATATCGACAGACTGCTCATAAAAAGATACCAGCGTATCATACAGTGTCTGTTCATCGAGATCGGATGCCCGTACAGACAACTCGTCAAAAAAGGCATCCATTTCTTTCTGAGAATGGCACAGATAGGTCAGATAGCCATAAAAAACACCAGGATCTGCAGCAAGTGCGCCGTTATCAATCGGGAAAATGAGACCTTTGCTGCTGTGCATGCCCTGTGGCATGGTGAATGTGATACCGGTTGCAGGGAAAGCGTATTCCTCTGCTTCTTCTGCCAAAGTGCAAAAAGTTGACTGAATCAGCAGTATGAAAAGAAAAAAACAGGATATCAGTCTGATCCTCATGCAAAACCTCCTGTAATACCTTGTTCCGGCAGCAGATTCTGAAATTGTCTGAATTTCGGGGTGAAGTGCGAAAAAACCACGGGCAATTCTGTGGAGATTCTATCATAATCCAAATATGCTTTCAAGAATCAGCAACGGTCATTACACGCATTTGAACGCATTTGTCTATCCGTACATCCCGGTTATGAATTGACGGGCATCATAAAAATAGGTAAAATCTCCACCGCTTAGAAACATATCAGGAGGAACTTATGGCTTCCGCGTCTGTCCTTATGAGCCGTCTCATGTCCATGATGCTCATGGTAATTGTTGGTTTTGCTGCTGTGCGTCTGCATGTTATTGAAAGCAGGGAAAGTCAGACTTTGTCCAGGCTGGTTATTTATATTCTTCAGCCATGTCTGATATTTCGTTCCTTTCAAATACAAATCACATCGGAACGAATGTATGGATTTGCTGTGTCCATGATTTTTGGCTTTGTTGTCTATATCTTCTGGATCGTTGGAACGATGCTTGTTAAAAAGCCGCTTCACCTTGACAGCATTGATCAGTGTACTCTGATTTATGGCAATGTCGGAAATCTCATGCTGCCACTGGTCAATATGATGCTTGGCAGCGAGTATGTGTTCTATGCCAGTTCCCTTCAGGTTGCTTTTAATGTATTTGCATGGACTCATGCACAGACAGCAATCAGTGGACAGAGAAAAATATCCGTAAAAAAGATGCTGTTAAATTCAAATATGATCGCTATGATTGTTGGCCTTCTTTTTTGTCTGCTTCAGATACCAATTCCTGAAGTTATCGATACAGCAATGGAAGGGCTTGCAGCGATGGTTGGGCCGGCTTCCATGCTGGTAATTGGTATTGTTATCGCAGGCAGCGATCTCAGGTCCGTATTCACATCCAGACGAGCTTATTTGATTTCCTTTGGAAGACTGGTCGTAATGCCTTTCGCTGTACTTGTTTTACTTAAGGTCAGTGGTATTTTTACCTGGCATCCGGAACTGCTCCCCATTCTTACGGTTTCGTTTATTTTGACATGTGCTCCGCCAGCTGCAACAATTTCCCAGCTGTCAGTCCTCTATAACAAAAGGCCTTTTGAGTGCAGCCAGTATAATGTGCTTTCTATGATTGCCTGTGTATTGACAATGCCGCTCATGCTTGCTTTATTTGAACGGGTATTCGGGCTATAAAAAAGCTCAAAGCACCTCCTTCCTTTAAGAAACACTGAAACCTGTTCATGGCAGGTTTCGGTGCATTCCGAGTTCGCGGTAAATACTAGTCAGTCTTTCTCTTTCGTAAGGTTTTAAAGTATCAGCCGCTTTATCCAACGCGTTGTCCAGCGGGTCGGCATCCTTTAAAATCTCATCCATTGGGCTGTCAATCCGGTCAAGATCATCATGATTCCTGATGGCAGAACAGACTATCATCCTTTCTGACTCAGATAAAATGTTCAGGTTTTTCAGCAGGACAGCCGCTCTTTCAGCACCGAGATGAGCATGATCCGTGTAGCTTTTTTTCTCATATGCGTAAAGGTCATGAAGAAAGCCGGCAATGGAGGCAAGTTCTGCATCTTCTCCTCTGCGTCTGGCTAACATCACGGCGAATCTGGAGACAGCATGTGAGTGCGAAATAGCCCTTAACTTCCATTTGTCATCATCAATTGCGAGAAATACTGCATTGACAAATTGTTCGATGCATTTAGCTTTATCCATTTACAGCCTCCTATAATGACATAGTCGTGCTTTCGACGCTGTAACCATTGCAGCTCGTCATTATTTGGCAAACCAGCACAAGGTGGTTGGGCAATCGCTTTTATTGATATGGTTGTTTTTCAGCATTGTATCATCTGCACAGTCGGTTATCTGCAGACTTGTGGTCTCTTTTGATAACAGATATGCTCAGACTGGTGTTCTGTATTGATCGAAATACTTTAAACACTGATCTTTAAGCAAACAGACCAGAGCCGGAGCAATCCGACTCTGGTCTGTTTGCTTATTTAAAGTAATGTACAGCAGATTCAAACATTTTGATATCATAATTTCCGGGGACATTTTTATACAGACCACGTCCTGTACGTTCACTGTGTCCCATTTTACCGAAGACACGGCCGTCAGGACTGGTTATTCCTTCTATTGCGAACCGGCTGCCATTCGGATTGTAGTGGATATCCATCGTGGCATTTCCGCTTAGATCCGCATACTGGGTCGCAATCTGACCATTTGCAGCAAGTTCACGAACAACATTGTCATCGGCAAGGAAACGGCCTTCGCCATGACTGATTGGAACGGTATAAATATCTCCCACCTGAGTAAGGCGGAGCCATGGACTCATATTGCTTGCTATTCTGGTATGTACTATACGGCTCTGATGGCGTCCGATTGTGTTAAAAGTCAGCGTTGGACAATTGGCATCTGTATCAATGATTTTTCCGTATGGGACAAGACCGAGTTTGATGAGAGCCTGAAAGCCATTGCAGATACCACAAATCAACCCATCCCGTTGTTCAAGCAATGCAGTGACACCTTCACGGACTGACTGATTGCGGAAAAACGCGGTTATGAATTTTGCACTGCCGTCAGGCTCATCTCCCCCGCTGAATCCACCAGGAATAAAAATCATCTGTGCAGTACGTAAAGCATCTGCAAACTCATCCACACTTCGTGTAATGGCCTCCGGTGTCAGATTCCGGATCATAATAATTTTTGATTCGGCACCGGCATCCTCGACTGCTTTGGCACTGTCATATTCGCAGTTTGTACCTGGAAATACAGGTATCAGAACGCTTGGTCTGGCTTTTCGGACATCTGGTGCCGGCCAGGCCGTTGCACTGAAGGCCGCATTTTCAACAGGTTCATCAGTATTTTTAATATTGCAGGGATAAACATCCTCCAGTTTATCCTCCCAGAGCTTCTGCAGTGTCTTGAGAGAAATGGAAGCATTGCCAAGCGTGAATAGTCCGTCTTCGGTTATCTGGCCAATAATCTCAGCGCCTGAGACAGGTGCAGGAACTTCAAGGAGAAAATCACCATAGCCGTACTTTATAAGATCGTCTGTTGAAAGCGAGTCTGAAAAATGGAAACCAAATCCGTTTCCGACACACATTTTGAGTATGGCCTCTGCAATACCACCCATCCCCAGTGTATAACAACTCAATGCTTTACCGGTATGAAGCAGATCTGTTACACGTCTGAAATTTTCAAGCAGAGCATCTGTCTGTGGAAGACCGTTGTGATCAGCTTCTGTATGCAGACGGACAATCAGATGTCCTGCTGCTTTGACTTCGGGAGAGATAATCTGACCGGTTTTGGTTGTTGTGACTGCAAATGAAACGAGCGTTGGAGGAACATCCAGATTTTCAAAGGATCCACTCATGGAGTCTTTGCCACCAATGGCCCCGATTCCGAGATTCATCTGGGCTTCAAAAGCGCCAAGCAAAGCGGAAAGCGGTTTTCCCCAGCGTTCCGGTGTTTTGCCGGGCTTTTCAAAGTACTCCTGGAACGTGAGATAGACATCGTTAAACTCTGCTCCCGTAGCAATCAGCTTTGAAACAGATTCGACAACTGCCAGATATGCACCATGATAAGGACTCTTCTCAGTAATAAAAGGATTGTATCCCCAGGCCATTACAGAGCAGTCATCTGTATGTGCTTTTTCCATGCTGATCTTCTGGACCATAGCCTGAATGGGAGTCAGCTGGTAACGTCCTCCGAAAGGCATGAGAACCGTGCCGGTGCCGATCGTTGAATCGAAACGTTCACTAAGACCACGTTTTGAGCAGATGTTCAGATCCTGTGCAAGTGCGGTCATAGTCTCTTCAAAAGACCCTGCCGGGGATTTTGAATAATCTTGCGGTACAGCTGTCTTAATACAGATATGCTTTGGGGCACCGTTTGAATTCAGAAAGTCACGGCTGATATCTACTATTCTTCTGCCATTCCAGTTCATGACCAGTCTGGGGGCTTCACGGACAACGGCAACCGGACAAGCTTGAAGATTTTCATCTTCAACCAGTTTGAGGAAAGCAGCAACATCATTTTCAGCAACGACAACGGCCATCCGCTCCTGACTTTCTGAAATGGCTATCTCCGTACCATCGAGGCCTTCATATTTTCTTGGAACTTTATTGAGGTCAATCTCCAGACCGTCAGCAAGCTCACCGATTGCAACACTGACACCACCAGCACCAAAATCATTGCAGCGCTTGATCATCCGGCAGGCGCTCGCGTTCCGGAAAAGACGTTGCAGTTTTCGTTCTTCCGGCGCATTTCCCTTTTGAACTTCAGCACCGCAGGTTTCGACACTGTGTGCATTATGGGCTTTTGAAGAGCCTGTAGCTCCGCCTATACCATCTCTGCCGGTGCTGCCACCAAGAAGGATGACAACGTCGCCCGGAGCCGGACGCTCCCGGCGGACATTCTCTGCTGGTGCTGCTGCAACAACTGCACCAATTTCCATCCGTTTTGCAGCATATCCGGGATGATAGATTTCATCTACAATGC
>JAFUHD010000140.1 GCA_017469025.1 Clostridia bacterium | reverse complement strand
GGCAAACGCGGTATGCCCTGTCACCTGCATCCAGAACCGATATTCCATGATGGCCAGATGGCATGAAGGCCTGTTCCCAGTACTGGAAGAATTAAACATCGGTTATGTTGCCTTCAGCCCGCTGGCAAACGGCATCCTGTCAGATGCCTTCTCCAGGGAAGACCGCTTTTCTGCCGGAGATTACCGAAGTGCAATGCCTCAGTATACAGAGGAGGCTTTCGAGCAGAACCGGCAGCTGATGTCCCTGATCCGCACGCTGGCTGCGGAAAAGCGGGCCACTCCGGCGCAGATTTCCCTTGCATGGATGCTTTGCAAAAAGCCTTACATTGTGCCAATCCCCGGTTCCCGCAGGATTGAACGTATTCATGAAAACCTTGGTTCTGCTGAAATCGTGCTGACGAAAGAAGAAGTCAGACAGATCGATGAAAAGCTTGAACACATGGAAATGTCTGCAGTGTTTGGCGGTTCTCCGGCCAGAAAAGCATGAAATGGAGATTACACAGAGCAATGCGCTTGTTTGTCAAATACTGACATTTACGATTGATACGTTGCCGAAAGCACACCTATATAACAGGAGTTCACATGCATGATAAAAAGATCGGTGCGGTCCTGCTTGTTCTTTGGTTTCTGCTCATCAGCATCGCGCATGCGGAGGAACCCTTTATGATTAACACCCGCAATATTCCGGAAAAACTGGAAATCATATCTGAAAACTACAGACAGCATGCAGAACAGGCAGGCAGCCTGGTCCGGCTGGAATATGATACCTGGGAATCCTTCTCCTATCCCCAGCACAGCCAGAAGCTGAAAAAAGCCGCCTGGATTTATCTGCCCTATGGATATGACGAAAGCAAAGCCTACAACATCTTCTATCTCAGTCACGGCGGATGGAGCAGCGAGGAAACGGTACTGGGTACGCTGTCACATCCCAGTGAACTGAAGTGCGCGGTGGACCATGCCCTTCAGGATAGGCGCATGAACCCCCTGATTCTGGTGGCACCTACATACAACAACACCAGTGACCATGACAGTTGGGACTACAGTCTGGCGCTCCAGTTGACCGATCAGTTTCACAACGAACTGGTCAATGATCTGATTCCCGCCGTGGAAGGACAGTTTCATACCTGGGCAAATTATGATACCGGTCCGGAAAGCCTGAAAGCCAGCAGGGATCACCGGGGCTTTGGCGGGTTCAGCATGGGCAGCGTCAATACCTGGCACACCTTCCAGCACTGTCTCGATTATTTCCGGTATTTTATGCCCATGAGCGGCAATATGGGCGACAGTCAGTGGATTGATGCCGTGGTCCGCTCATCCGGATGGACGGACAGGGATTTCTTCATCTGGACCGCAACCGGGACCGAAGATTTTGCCGCATCGGGTTTTGCATATCAGATCCGCAGCATGGTGAATGACTACAGCCGTACTTTTCACCTGGCAGACAATGAAGCGGACGGCAACATTTCCTACCGGCTGTATCAGGGCGGTACCCACGGTCCCGAGCAATCCAATCAATATACTTTCAATGCCCTGCTCTGGTTCTGGAATCCATGATACACAAAGCTTATGGTGCGGTGTAAAGCACCTGCATCACCAGAATCGGCAATACGTTTGACCGGTGCTGAAAGCTCTGGCTACAGAAAAATCAATTGGCCAGATACCTGTACGCATAAAGCGGAACCTGCATTGGATCCGGTGCTGAAAGCACAGCTGTGTCATTAAAGGAGATGGCCCAGCATTTCATGCTGGTTTGTCAAATCATGACAACTGCAATTGATACGGTGCCGAAAGCACGACTATGTCATTAAAGGAGTTGGCACAGCGCTATGAGCTGGTTTGTCAAACAATGACAACTGAGATTGATACGGTGCCGAAAGCATGACTATGTCATTAAAGGAGAGAGTTTCGAATGGAACGAATGAATATTGCGGTGTGCTTTGGATCGCGAAGTGTTGAACATGATGTATCCATTATCTCTGCGCTCCAGCTGATGGAGGCAGTTGAGGCGGCTGGGCATACCGTAATTCCTTTATATATTTCAAGAGATGGTCTGTGGTATACGGGAGAGGCACTCAGGTCGATAGAAACATTCCGCGAGTTTAACCCGATGGGCAAGGATGTACAGCGGGTCATTCTGGATATCAGTTCCGGCTCCGGAGATCTGTGGGGCTGGCCGCTTCAGAAGACTGGGCTTTTCGGCCGTCTGCCCGATCCGGTGGCTCATATTGAATGTGTGATTCCGGTTTTCCATGGCATGAACGGTGAGGACGGTACGATTCAGGGCCTTTTTGAGATGGCGGGTCTTCCATATGCTTCGTCAGGAGTACTGGGCTCGAGCGTTGGCATGGACAAGATTGCCATGAAGCAGCTGCTGAGGGGCGCCGGTTTTCCGGTTCTCGACTTCATCTGGTTCACACGTGAAAAGATGGAGCGTGACCGTCTGCTGATTATTGAACAGGCGGAAAAAGAAATCAAATATCCAATGTTTGTAAAGCCTGCATCGCTTGGTTCATCCATTGGTGTATCAAAGGTTTCAAACCGGGAGGAGCTGGACCGTGCACTGACTCTGGCCGCCTCATATGACCGCCGTATTCTGATCGAAGTCGGTATTGAGCATCCGGTTGAGATTAACTGTGCAGCAGTCGGATATGGTGAGAATGTTATTGCCTCCGTATGTGAGATGCCGGTTTCCGCTGGAGATGATACGTTCCTTACGTTCTGGGAGAAATATCTGCGCAATTCCGGAACCAAAGGCGCACAGAGCGGTGGAATGAAATCCCTGTCCCGTGTGCTTCCGGCGCCGATTGACGCAGGCCTGACCAAACGCATCCGTGAAATGACAATAGATATCTTCAAACTGCTTGATTTCAGGGGAACAGTCAGGGTTGACTTTATTCTTGACCAGAATGACATTCTTTATGTTGAGGAACCCAATACGATCCCGGGCTCTCTCGCATTTTATCTGTGGAAAGCAGCCGGCATCAATTTCCCAGAGCTTGTCGACCGTATGATTGAAAGTGCTATGGAAGCATTTGCTGACAAGAACCGCAGCGTCTATGCATATGACTCAACGATTCTGCAGAAAGTCACAGCCGGAACCAAAGGCAGTAAAGTATGAATAAAAACGTGATCGACCAGAAGTTCGATTCCTGGGTTGATCGCTTGGTTGTGCAGGCACCGGTGCTTCTCCGGATCGTAGGCATCCGGATTGCCGGAAGCCGGCTGGGATGGCATCTGTGCCTGATTATGGCCAGTATCCGGAATGCAATTGGCGGACTGTTTGTTCACTTCAGGTCTGAGAATGACATGGACCTTTTTCTGGATGATACCACTGAGCAGCTTCAAGGTGGACTGGGCAGTCTGAAACAGTTTTTCAGTCGGCAGTTTGAATGGCTGATTGCAATAGATTCTGCCGGTGCGGGCCTGCGTTTTTATACGCAGCTTTTCCTGATCGCCTTGGCCGGATTCGGATGTGTTTTTTCAGGCACTTGGGAGATCGCGGCAGCTGCAGTGTGTATTTTGCTCAACTGGGTATCCACAGCATTTGAACTTTCATATAAACCGGTCACAGGCAAAATCAGGCAGGTCTACATAGCGGCCAGGATCATTGCCGCTATGTCAATGCTTTGTCCTGTCATCTTTTACTATGTTCACTACAGGGACCGTGGTGTAGCAAACAATATGCTGCTTCAGGCCATGATGATTTTCATGCTTCTGACGCATCTGGTCCTATATGCCATCATCATTCTCCCCAACAGGCGTCAGCCGCTTTTCCTGCGCATCCTCTCCGGTGTGCTCGGTATTATGCCAGCTCTGCTGGTTGCCGCTACGGTGTCTTTTTCTGCCACGCAGATGGGCAGTGGTATTGAGGAAATAGTGAGGGGCATTGTACGGATTCTCGGGGCAATACTGTTGTTCCTGGGAGACCGTCTGGAAGCACTGTACAGCCTGGGTTCCATGCGGCTGCCTTTCAGTGTTTTTCTGCTCTGGTTCAATAATACCTTCGGCCTGCTCTTTCTGGTCCTTGCAGCGTGGAATTGAGCAGGCTGCGGTGAAGCAGGTTCAGCCTGCTTTTTTTCAAAACATGCAGGACCAGCCTGCGCCGGACTGCCGGCATTATATCTTTTTTCTGAGGAGGCATACACATTGGCAGAAAAGAAAATGGACAGCGTCCGGAATTTCTGTATCATAGCGCATATTGACCACGGTAAGTCCACACTGGCGGACCGTCTGCTGGAAAAGACCGGCGTATATGAAAAGCGGGAGATGGTTGAGCAGATTCTCGACTCCATGGAACTGGAACGGGAACGCGGGATTACCATCAAGAGCAAGGCAATCCGCATGAATTATATTGCAAAAGACGGGCAGAAGTATGTGCTGAACCTGATAGATACGCCGGGACATGTGGACTTTACCTATGAAGTCAGCCGGGCACTTGCAGCCTGTGAAGGTGCGCTGCTGGTAGTGGATTCCACACAGGGTGTAGAAGCACAGACGCTGGCCAATGTTTATATGGCGCTTGAACATAATCTGGAAATACTGCCGGTAATCAATAAAATTGATCTGCCCAGTGCACGTCCGGAGGAGGTCCGCAAGGAAATAGAAGATGTAATTGGCCTTCCGGCAGATGAAGCGCCGCTGATCTCTGCCAAAGCGGGGATAGGCATTGATGATGTTCTTGAACAGGTTGTCAAAACTGTTCCGGCGCCTGTTGGTGATCCGGAAGCACCGCTTCAGGCTTTGATTTTCGATTCCTATTATGACAATTACCGCGGAGCGATCTGTTTTGTCCGTATTGTCAGCGGAACGGTCCGTGCGGGAATGACCATCCGCATGATGAATTCCGGAGCAAAGTTTGAAGTTGTTGAAGTCGGCGCGAGATCGCCGGATTATATGCCGCTTGACCAGCTGTCTGCCGGTGATGTCGGTTATATTGCCGCATCCATCAAGGACATTCATGATACGCGAGTTGGTGATACCATTACGGATGATGCCAATCCTGCGGATGAGGTACTTCCAGGATACCGTGCCGTTGTTCCCATGGTTTTCTGCGGTATTTATCCTGCAGACGGCGCGCAGTACGAAAACCTGAAGGAGGCACTTGAGAAACTTCAGCTCAATGATGCCTCGCTGACATTTGATCCTGAAACAAGTCAGGCCCTGGGGTACGGTTTCCGCTGCGGATTTCTGGGACTGCTGCACATGGAGATCATTCAGCAGCGGCTTGAACGCGAATTTGATCTTGATCTGATTACCACCGCTCCCAGCGTAATCTACCGGGTACATAAGACGGACGGGAGCATGGAGGAGGTTGACAATCCGAGCAATCTGCCGCCAGCCGGCAACATTGATTATATGGAAGAGCCTTATGTCAGTGTCAGTGTGCATACACCGCAGGAGTACGTTGGTGCGCTTATGGAGGTATGTCAGGGAAAGCGTGGTGAATTTAAGGACATGGTCTATGAAGGACAACATGTCTGTCTGCATTACGATATCCCGCTGTCGGAAATTATCTTTGATTTCTTTGACCAGGTGAAGAGCAGAAGCCGCGGCTATGCCAGCTATGATTATGAATTGAATGGATATCGCAAGAGTGAACTTGTAAAGCTCGATATGCTTCTCAATGGGGATATGTGCGATGCACTTTCCATGATTGTTCATAAGGACAGGGCATATGCAAGGGGACGCTCCATTGCGGAAAAGCTTAAGGATGTTATTCCGAGACAGCTCTTTGAGATTCCGATCCAGGCAGCTATCGGCGGCAAGGTCATTGCCCGGGAAACAGTAAAAGCAATGCGCAAGGACGTTCTGGCCAAGTGCTATGGCGGCGATATCAGCAGAAAACGTAAACTGCTTGAGAAGCAGAAAGAAGGCAAAAAGAAGATGCGCCAGCTTGGTACGGTCGAGGTTCCAAGCGAAGCCTTCATGACGGTTCTCAAGATGGATGAATAAAAGCTTTCACGCATTTCGGGTTTTCTCTCCAAGACTTTTATTTGAGCCTTTCCTTCAATAAGGAAAGGTCTTTTTATGATTCTGAGGGAAATTGAGATGGAAATATCCTTATATATACATGTGCCCTTTTGCCGGCATAAATGCGACTACTGTGATTTTTATTCGCTTGCCGGGATTGAAGACAGACTGCAAATATATACGGAAGCTGTCTGCAGAGAGCTTCGCTTCAGGTCGGTTCAGTATCACCATCCGCGGGTAAGGACAGTCTTTTTTGGCGGCGGAACACCAACGCTCCTCAGCGGGCAGATGGCAGAGAAAATCATGTCAGAGATACGCAGCGGCTATACACTCTGTGATGAATGTGAAATGACCATGGAAGGAAACCCTGGAACGCTGACAGCAGAGAATCTTGATGCTTACCGGAAAGCGGGGATAAACCGGCTTTCCCTGGGGGTACAGAGTTTTTCAGACACAATGCTTTCAGCAATCGGACGTATTCATACATCCAGAGAGGCTGAAGAGGCTGTACACATGGCACGGCGTGCCGGATTTTGCAATATCAATCTGGATCTGATGTACGGCCTCCCGGGACAGGATACCGGGATGCTTCGGGAAACGATAAGGGCTGCACTTTCCCTGAAACCTGAGCATCTTTCCTGCTATTCACTGATTGTGGAGGAGGGAACACTGTTATCGGAGCGTCTTAATGCCGGAGGCGGTGCTGCATTGCCGGATGAGGATACAGTCTGCGAAATGGAAGATGTGATTCATAGATGTCTAAAGGAGGACGGATATGAGCGTTATGAAGTTTCCAATTACGCAAAGACGGGATTCAGATGTGCGCACAATATCGTTTACTGGGAATGTCTGCCGTATCTTGGAATCGGTCCAGGGGCACACAGTGACTGCGGCGGAACACGGTTCAGTCATCCGGCAGATCTTTCATCCTGGACAGATCATGTCATGCAAGGCCGGATGGATGCACTGGATGAACAGGAGGGAACAGGTTCTCTGCAGGAACGCCGGTATGAACGGATGATGATGGGGCTCCGGATGACACGCGGCGTGGATCTGCGGCGTTTCAGGCAGGACTTTGGACTGATGCCGGAGAAGGTGTGGCCAAGGACAATTCGTGAAATGGAAGAACAGAATATGATCTTTACAGAATCCGGACGACTGGCTCTGACAGAGCGTGGAATGGATGTTATGAATTACTGGCTTGTCCGGATGATTGAGGAAGAAGAGCAGGCCAAATGAATGATTTGGAAATGATAAAAAAGACTCAAAGATACAATGCACTGCTTCAAAGCATCAGATGAGATTTCAAATGTCGCTTTGGCGGTTTTTAAAAGACAAGAAAGGTCAAATTTTATAGAAAAACTTTGATTTTTCCTGTTGACAAACCATTACCATAGATGTATATTATGCACGCTGTTAGCACTCAAGTCCATCGAGTGCTAACAAATCCGAAACAGGAGGTTATTCAGGATGGAACTCCTTGATCGCAAATACCGCATTCTGCAGGCGATCATAGATGATTATATCCTGACTGCCCTGCCGGTCGGTTCAAGAACCATTTCCCGGAAATACGAACAGAAACTTTCCTCGGCAACCATCCGCAATGAGATGAGTGATCTTGAGGATCTCGGTTATCTTGACAGTCCGCATACATCCGCAGGACGCATACCGAGCAACAAGGCATACAGGCTGTATGTGGACCAGATGCTCCAGCCGTTTCCGCTGAGCGTTGAGGACATCGCCTATATCCGGAGCTGTTTCGATACGCGGTCGCATCAGATCGAACAGATCAGCATGCGGCTTGCAAGGGCGATTTCCGGAATGACCAATTACACGACGGCTGTAATGACACGGATGCCGAGAGATGATCAGAAATTATCTCATATGCAGCTGGTGCCGGTTGCAGACAGACGTGTAATTCTCATCCTGGTCACGGAAAACGGTGCGGTTACGCAGACGCCCGTTGATTTGGATGCTGCCATAGATCCGGATGTGCTTTATACCGTATCGAAGTTCCTTAGCAAACGTCTTGAAGGCGTTCCCATGAGCAAGCTGCATCAGTCGCTGATCGACATTGCCGCGGGTGAGCCGGAGGAAATGAGCAAGCTGCTTCGTACGCTGGCTGCACAGGATGATGAGAGTCCTGATGTCGGTTCCATTGTGGTCGGCGGACGGTCTAATCTGCTTTCTTATCCGGAGTATTCCGATGTGGAAAAGGCGCGGAATCTTCTGTCTGTCCTTGAGACAAAAGACAAGATGATTTCGTTACTGAATACACACGGGGAAATGGAGATAACGGTCCGGATCGGCCCGGAAACGGGTATGGAGGAACTGAAGGACTGCTCGGTTGTTACCGCGAGCTACCGGATGCGGGACGGACGGGTAAACACGATTGGCTTAATCGGACCGACCAGAATGCAGTATGGAAAAGTATTATCCGTGCTTAATCAGGTTGGCCGGTCTCTCTATGAATTGCTCGATGCACAGGATGATGAGCAGAGATGAGTGAAAAGAAGAAAAAAAAGAAGAAGGGCTTCCGCATCTTGCCCCGTTTTAAAGGCGGAACTCAAAAAGAAAGGGTGAAGGATATGGAGCAGGAAGAGAAAGAGGTTCAGACGGAGGCGCCTGAGCTAGAAGCCGAGGAAGCTGTACAGGAGGAAAATGGACAGTCGAAGACTGAGGAGGCAGCACCCACTGCGGAAGAACTGCAGGCGGCACTTGAAAAGGCAGTCAAGGAGCGGGATGAATACCTTGATCTTGCTCAGCGGCAGAAGGCCGAGTTTGCCAACTATAAGCGCAGGACGGAGGGGATCCGCAAGGAAGCACTTGATGAAGGCTGCAGGGATACGATAAAAACGTTCCTGCCGGTGCTTGACAATCTGGAACGCGCCATTGATTCGGCAACTGAGGAATCACCGCTGCGCGAAGGCATCCAGATGGTGCTGCGTCAGATGCTTGATACGCTCACGAATCTGGGCGTAGAGGCGATCAATCCTCAGGGTGACCTGTTTGATGCGAATGAAATGAACGCGGTCATGCAGGGAACGGAGGATGAGGGCGAACCGGGAACGGTATGCCAGGTTCTCCAGAAGGGATACAAGATCGGGAATCATGTCATCAGACATGCGATGGTTAAGGTGGTTGCGGGTTAATCCCCGTTCACATAAATTTGATTAATGACAAAATGATCATATAACCGGCTGAATGACCTGTTAAAACCGGCGGAACTGTCCGGCGGGGCCGAATACGGGCTGCAGCCGATAGAAACGATTTGATAGGAGGAAACTGATATGAGCAAGATTATTGGTATCGACCTTGGTACTACTAACAGTTGTGTTGCCGTTATGGAAGGCGGAGAGCCTGTTGTTATCCCCAATGCGGAAGGTGCAAGAACCACGCCGTCTGTTGTTGCTTTTACAAAGAGCGGTGAGCGTCTGGTCGGCCAGGTTGCAAAGCGTCAGGCTGTAACCAACCCTGACCGTACCATCATTTCCATCAAGCGTGATATGGGTACTGACCGCCGCATCAATATCGACGGGAAGGATTATACGCCGCAGGATATCAGCGCCATGATCCTGATGAAGCTGAAGGCAGATGCTGAGGCTTATCTGGGTGAGACGGTTTCCGAGGCGGTTATCACCGTTCCGGCGTACTTCTCTGACTCACAGCGTCAGGCAACCAAGGATGCCGGCCGTATTGCTGGTCTGGACGTCAAGAGAATCATCAATGAGCCGACGGCTGCATCTCTGGCATATGGCCTTGACAAAGAGCAGTCCCACAAGATTCTCGTGTATGACCTTGGCGGCGGTACGTTCGATGTTTCCCTGCTGGAAGTCGGTGACGGTGTTTTCGAGGTTCTGTCTACGAATGGTAACACCCATCTGGGCGGCGATGACTTCGATCAGAGAATCATTGATTACCTCGCAGCTGAGTTCAAGAAAGAGAATGGCATTGATCTCAAACAGGACCGTATGGCCCTGCAGCGTCTCAAGGAAGCTGCTGAGAAGGCCAAGATCGAGCTGTCTGGTGTAATGAGCACCAATGTCAACCTGCCGTTCATCACAGCAGATGCAACCGGCCCGAAGCACCTGGATGTCACCCTGACCCGTGCGAAGTTTGATGAGCTGACCCGCGATCTGGTTGATGCCACTGTTGGCCCGATCCAGAATGCTCTGCGTGATGCCGGTATCACAGCCTCTGAAGTGGGCCGTGTCATCCTGGTCGGTGGTTCCACCCGTATTCCTGCAGTTCAGGAAGCTGTCCGCAAGATGACCGGAAAAGAGCCCTATCGTAACATCAACCCGGACGAGTGCGTTGCAGTCGGTGCTGCCATTCAGGGCGGCGTTCTGGCCGGTGACGTCAAAGATGTTCTCCTTCTGGATGTTACGCCGCTGTCCCTGGGCATTGAGACCATGGGCGGTGTCTTTACCCGCCTGATCGACCGCAATACCACAATTCCATGCAAGAAGAGCCAGGTCTTCTCCACTGCAGCAGACGGCCAGACCTCTGTTGAGGTTCATGTCCTTCAGGGCGAGCGTGAGATGGCAGCCGGCAACAAGACACTCGGCCGCTTCCAGCTGACCGGTATTGCCCCGGCACCGCGTGGTGTACCGCAGATTGAAGTTACCTTCAATATTGATGCCAATGGTATCGTAAATGTTTCTGCCAAGGATCTGGGCACCGGCAATGAGCAGCAGGTAACCATTACCAGCAGCACGAACCTGTCCGAGGATGAGATCAAGCAGCGCGTCAAGGAAGCTGAGCAGTATGCTGAGGAAGACAAGAAGCGCAAGGAAGAGGTTGAGACCATTAACCGCGCTGACAGCATGATCTTCGATATCGAAAAGCAGCTGCGTGAACTGGGCGACAAGCTCTCACCGGAAGACAAAGCGACCATCGAGAGCGAGCTGGAAGCCTTCAAGAAGGTCCGCGAGAGCAATAATGCCGAGCAGATCAAGGGCGCGATGGACACATTCACCCAGAAGGTTTATGCGATCTTTGGCAAGATCTATCAGGCTCAGGGCGGACAGAATCCGGGTGCAGGTGCATACCAGGATCCGAACGCCGGCGCTTATCAGGGCGACGCCACAAACTACAATTCTGATGGCGCAGCAGATGCCGACTATGATGTCCACTAATTGGATAAAAACGGCGGCATTGGCCCGAAACATTTAATGGACTGTAAACACCTGGCCGTCGTCACGCCTGTGGCGGCGGCACATGTGTGTATTTCAGATAGGCGGTGACTGCTGTGGCAGATACAAAAAAGAGAGATTATTATGAGGTTCTGGGCGTTTCCAAGAACGCTTCAGACGATGATTTGAAGAAGGCTTACCGGAAAGCGGCCAAGGACTGCCATCCGGATCTTCATCCGGATGACAAAGATGCCGAGGCACGCTTTAAAGAGGTTAATGAGGCATATGAGGTTTTGTCTGATCCGCAGAAGCGGGCCAGATATGATCAGTTTGGCTTCGAAGACCCGGCGGGCGGCGGATATGGAAGCGGCTTTAGCGGTTTCGGTGGTTTTGATGACATTTTTGGCGATCTGTTTGGCGGTGGCTTCGGCGGGGGATTTGGCGGCGGCCGTTCACGCCGGCAGAATGCTCCACAACGGGGAAATGATCTGCAGTACAATCTGCAGCTGTCTTTTGAAGAGGCGGCCTTTGGCTGTAAAAAGGAATTCAAGTTCCAGCGCAACGCAGTCTGCGATGCCTGTAAGGGGACAGGTGCAAAGCCGGGAACACAGCCTCAGAACTGTCCGACATGTAACGGTACCGGTCAGCAGCGCGTCACTATGAATTCTCCGTTTGGACAGGTTCAGACGATGCGCACCTGTCAAAGCTGCGGCGGCAAGGGAAAGATTATCAAGGAACGCTGCACAAAGTGCGGCGGCAATGGATTTACCCGTGTAACCAGAACAGTCACATTGAATGTACCTGCCGGTGTGGATGACGGACAGAACTTCAAGACCATTCCTGGCGAAGGTGAACCGGGTCGCAACGGTGGTCCGGCTGGCGATCTGTACATTTTCAGCACTGTCCGGCCGCATAAGATTTTCAAGCGTGATCGTTTCGACCTCTATTGCGAGGTACCGATTTCCTTTACCCAGGCAGCGCTGGGCGGTGAGATCGAGGTTCCGACGCTTGAGGGCACTACGAAGCATACGATCCCTGCCGGTACACAGGAAGGCACGACAATCCGGATCCGCAATCAGGGCATTCAGCAGTTGCGCGGTACTGGCCGCGGTGATCTTTATATCACTGTGCACGTGGATGTACCAAAGCATTTGAATGACAAGCAGCGTCAGCTGCTCCGTGAATTTGAGGATTCCCTGAATGGACGGGAGTATGAGCGCAGGAAATCCTTTGGCGATCAGGTGCATGATTATATCCGCGAGAACACGGAACGCTTTAAGGAGCGCTTTACAAAGAAATAAGCAGAAAAGCGAGTTAAGCTCGCTTTTCTGTTTTTACATATTTTCTGAATGAGTATATTTTCTGCATTAGGAAAGTGGGGACACCTAAATGGAGTGGACAAAGATACAGGTGCATACAACAACCATGGGCGCAGACCTGGTCAGCAATCTGCTGATGGAAGCGGGTGCAATGGGAACACAGGTGCTGGACCGGTATGATGTGCTTTCGAGTGATAAAAGGGATGGCATGTGGGACATGATAGACGAGCATGTGCTGGCTGATCTGCCAGAGGATGTCATTGTGGAGGCATATTATGCGCCGGAACTGCATCCTGCAGAAATCTGTGCATCTCTGACGGAACGCCTGCTTCCGCTTAAAGGGCTGTCTATGGGTTTTGACATGGGTGCCCTAACAGTTGATACGGAAACAGTCCAGGATGAAGACTGGGCGGAGAACTGGAAACAGTATTACAAACCGACACGTATTGGTCAGTCACTGGTTATCTGTCCTTCATGGGAAACATTTGAACCGAAGCCGGGAGATCATGTTATCCAGATGGATCCCGGCATGGCATTTGGTACCGGAACACATGAGACAACGTCCATGTGCATGGAACAGTTGGAGCATTACATTACACCAGGATGTTCCTGCATAGATGTTGGATGCGGCAGCGGCATTCTGGCACTGGCGGCTGCAGAGCTTGGTGCAAAGGATGCACTTGCAATTGATCTAGATCCGGATGCGGTCAAGGTAGCCGCAGAAAATGTGGAGCGGAATCATCTTGGCGGAACCATACGCGTCATGCATGGAGATCTGCTGGAACAGCAGGATGAAAAGGCAGATGTAATCGTGGCCAATATTATCGCCGATGTCGTCTGTTTCCTGGCAGCACCTGCAAAGCACCATTTGAATCCAAACGGCATATTCATCTGTTCCGGTATCATCCGGGAGCGGGAGCCGGATGTTCAGAATGCTCTTGACAAAGCCGGATATACAATTGACCGAAGACTGCAAAAAGGAGAATGGGTTTGCATTGCTGCACGCCCTTAAGGTATGCATCGTTTTTTTGCTGAATTTACAGGGAAACCTGGCGAGCAGGTGCAGATGAATCAGGAGGATGCAAAGCATGCCTTGCGTGTACTCCGCCTGACGCCTGGAGATACAGTCGAGCTGATTTGTCCACCTAACAGGGCTTTGGCCGATATTATCAGTATCGAGAACCATGATGTTCTGCTTGAAATTACAAGGCTGCTTCCGTCTACGGAGGCAGCAACCAGGATTACACTATATCAGGGGCTTCCCAAAGCGGATAAAATGGAGTGGATTGTCCAGAAAGGGACCGAACTGGGATGCCGGCGCTTTGTACCCGTTTCCATGAAACGGAGCATTGTACAGATGGATCAAAAAGACGGTGAAAGAAAAACAGAGCGATGGCAGAAAATCGTACGTGAAGCTGTAAAGCAGTCAGGCCGTTGCGAAATACCGGAGGTCATGCGGCCAGTTTCTTTTACGAAAGCTGTTTCCATGTTTGAAGAAGAGGATATTTTACTGGTTCCGTGGGAGGACGAGCACGCGCTGAGTTTCAATGCGGGCCTTTCGGATGCTGTAAAAGGGGCCAGAATAGGAATCCTCATTGGTCCTGAAGGCGGAATAGATTCTGACGAGATAGAGGAGCTCAGACCCCTATCCAATGTCAGAATTGTTACACTCGGCCCACGGATTATGCGCACGGAGACAGCTGCTCTTGCTTCTGTTGCTGCGGTCAGCTGTCGGCTGGGAGAATGGCAGTAATATCGCAATTCATGGAGAAAACCACTTTATATTGAGCTGGTTTTCTTCATGAACCGTCTACAGAAAGGAGGTGAAATAATCTGGTATACTCTGCAGAGTTAAAGTGAAAAAAGATATGATTTCGTGATGGAATATGTTATAATGATATAAAGTTTATCCTTGCTGATGTGATAATAATGGTACTGCCGGCGTATTCCTGTGGCTCAGACAGATGAACCGGGTATTTCTTTTCTTAACCGTTATATGAAGTATGGAATCGAAAATTCGCATTTGTTGGGCTCAAATCTGAAGAAATGACTGACTGGCTGGCTGTTCTGAAATAGACAGAAATATAACAGACTGTAATTTATGAATAGTGTTCAGAACAGTTCTTATCGTTCATCAGTACTTTATGTACTATGATATACAAAACTTCGTCTGGTTTGTTGATGAAGGGTGGTTGTAATCATCTGATCAGATCGGAGATATAAAACAAAGTAATGGGGGAAAAAAGGAAATGGGAGTGCTTTCAAAGTTTCACCGCTTTCGTGAAGCGGGAGAAGCGGTAAATGTGAACAATGAAGAACGGTTTGGATTACCGGATCATTCACTTTTCACGACATCAAAGGTGTTTACGCTGCATCATCATATTGATATTACGGATGACCGTGAACAGGTTGTATATCAGGCGAACACCAAATTCCCGTCACTGCATGACAAAACGGATATAGCAGATGCAGCAGGGAATCATGTTGCACATATAGAGCGCAAGTTCTTTACGCTGCATCAGCGCCATTTTATCACTATGGCTGACGGCAGCACGTTTGAGATGTCAACAGAGCTGTTCCATCTGATCAAAGATATCAATAATATTTCAGGACTTGGATGGCAGCTGCAGGGAAACATTTTGGGACTGAATTTTGAACTTTATGATGAGAATGGCCAGATTATTGCTGTAATCGGCCAGAAGATGCTTTCTATCCACGACAAATACTGCATTGATATTTATCAGCCGGAGCATGAGGACAAGGTAGTTGCGATTCTTATTACGCTGCAGCACATGATCAAAGACCGGGAGAACAGCGCTTCGTCCTCTTCATCCTCATCATCCTCGAGTAACTGACCGTGTTTTAAAAGTATCGGCATTGCCGGTACTTTATTTGCCTGACCGGAGCAGAGTGCCGGGAGTTTAACTTGATTACTGAAAGGAGACGACAGAATGATGCATAAAACAATATGCCTGTTGACGGTACTGCTGCTGATCTGCACTTCAGCTTTTGCACAAAGCACAGTATATACTCATGATGGAAAGGTGACACTGATTGACGGTTCGTGTGTGGATACACCCGTGAAAAGCTTTACAGATGCCGCAGATGTGATCAGTGCCCAGCTTGATCAGCTCGGTGGAGATCAGACGACCCAGCTTGAACCCTGGCGTGATATTACGGATGCCTTTGGCAATCATTATTACGTTTTCCAGCAGATGCACAACACGACTACAGTGCTGGGCGGTGCTGTGAAGCTGATTACAGACGGCAGTGGAAATATGATTGGTCTGACCAGCAGCATAGTGTCCGAAGTGCCAGAGGAAGAGCAGATAGAAGGGATATCGGCCGAAGCTGCAGAACAGATTGTTATCAGCCATCTTGAGGAAACCATTCAGCGTACAATGACACCGATGGCGGGCCTCACCCAAAAGATGATTCTGCCATTAACCATTCGTATCAGTAATGATAGCGTTGATGAAGAAGGAAGCCGGTATGTATGGGTCGTCTATACAGAGAATCCGGAAAGAAGTTATATCCAATCATCTGAGCTTCCGTATCTTGCTCATTATGTGACAATGGCAGGCGAGTATCTTTACAGTCTGCCGACGATTATTCCGGGCGATGCGGCCGGAATGTCTGGGTTTGCTTCCAACTATATTTTTGAATTTATGGAACCGGTCGAATATACCGGATATGTGGACATGTCGGTTGGAGGTGAGCAGGAACTTACCGTGACAGTGATGCGGGATCAGCGGACCGGCATGTACTATCTTGGAAACCTGGAACGGAAAATTGTCGTTGCAGACTGCTGGGAGTTTCTGTATGACGATGGACGTGTGGTACTTGAGTCCAGTCCGGACAACCTCGAATGGGACCAGACAGGTTTGATTTCACTGTATAATTACTGTCGGGCTTATGATTACTATAAGGAAATCGGATGGTCTGGCGGAGATGGACTTGATACACCGATTCTGGTACTTAACAATTTCTGTGATAAAAAACATGTACCGATCGATAATGCAGCCTATATGGGAAATTATCTTGGGTGGCAGGTTTTTGTGGCCAGTCAGGGGAATGATTTCTCAGAGTGCCTTGATGTATTGGCACATGAGTTTACGCATTGCGTAACAGGGTCTGTTATGACATACAATGCCTATCAGAATGACTTTGGTGCTATCAATGAAGCCATGAGTGATATTCAGGGAAAGACATGTCAGATGCTCGTGGAAGGCAGGGATAAGACATCATGGATTATTGCTGATAAAAGCAAAAATAATGGCCTTCGGAGCATGAGTGAACCGCATCTTTCAAACCAGCCGGAGTTTACATGGGATTTCTATTACAAACCACTGGTTGAATTGCCGACGGATTTTAATGACCGTGGTGGCGTTCATACAAACTCTTCTCTGCTCAACTATCTTGCCTGGCGTTTGTATGAAAAGGCAGGCATGAGCCTGGAAGAGGGTCGGGCTTTCTGGTTCACTGTAGACTGCGCAATGGTACCTGGGACAGACTATCCGCAGCTTGCAGAAATACTGCCATGGGCATTGCGTGCATCTGGACTCGTTAAGTATGAGACTGAACTGCAGCAGGCAATTGATGCAACAAGACTGGGTGTGGATGCTGTACCGGAAACTTTTGACGACGACCATGCACTGCTGAGTTTAACGCTGCCCCAGACTGGAAAGTTTGATGACGGACAGTGGGTTATGTTCTTATGGAGTCTCGATGTTGATAAGCTGATGGAGTTGTCAAAAAATCTGATATCCCAGGTGGCTTCAGGGGATTACAGCGGATTACCGGCATTTATTCAGGAAATGCTGATGAATGGGAACGAACCTCAACAAGTCGTTAAGGAAGAAAAGGGACTGCTTGAGGCAATTGCCGAAGCACTGGCTGCCATAAATGATGAAGAGAAAGAAGCTGATACTGCTGAAAAAGACAAGCCGATGAGTTTTGAAGAAATGAAGTCAGAGCTGATCAAGTGGATCAGGGGAAACCTGGTGGATATTCTCTATGCATCTGATACAAATGGCGGACAGGATGGACGCACGATGCGTATGGTCAGCAAACCCGGATATGCGCTGCCCGTTCTGATGCATGGTGTCAATAATGCTGTAACTGAAGAAGTAGAGGAAATGCATATCCTGATCTATATTGGAGGCGGCTGGTTTGATCTGGGCAGGATAATGAGCGAATTCAGGGAAGGTACAGAGACACAAAACAGTGAAGTGGTTGAAATTCCTGCAGTCAAGCGTTTTATTGACAACATTGGAAATATTCGCAGTGTAAATGATTTCATGGATCTGCTGCTCTTCCGTATTGACGGCGGAAAGGTGAATGAACTGCCGAACATGGATCTTGAATCGCTTGAGCCTTTCGATTGCAGTACCAGTTTTACAGGAATGCAGGATGCAGTTGCGGCTGCAGAGAAGCCTGAACCGAAGAAATCCAGGCCGAAGATTGAGGAAGAGAAAGAAGTCGAAAATGAGGCTGCATAATCTTCTGTATCTGGAAAAGCGTGATTACTATTAACGAGCAAATAACACTGACTTAACGAATATAGACCAAACGCCAGTGAAGGAAAGGAAGAGCTTTGCTGGCGTTTTTTATTTCACTTTCAGAAAGTTTGTGCTATTATAGTACCGGTTTATTATTTGCGAAATCAAGGGAAAAGGGGGAATCTGGCTGATGGACAAAATCTTGCTGCTTTTTTGTGAGGTTTTTTTTAAGAGCTCAAACAGATGGAGTGTTCTGTTTGCAATCGTGCGTTACATCGGACTCTATAAAATGTTTGAAAAGTCTGGTGTTAAGGGATGGTGGACGTTTATTCCTGGTGCCAGGGAGTACATGCTGTCGAAGTGTGCTGGTCGCGAGCCTGAGGGACGTGTATACAGTATTGTTGAAGTCCTGAGTATTGTTCTGTCAGTAATATCTTTATTTGTGCCTTCCATGGTGAATGATGAATTCACTATTGCCGGTGTATTTATAGTTATAGGTGCGGTTACTCTGGGCCTGGTGAGCTTTATCTATGTGATTCGGATCTGGAGCGGTATTTTAGACGTTTATGGACTCAGAAAACGCTGGCTGTTTTTATGCGTTTTCAGTTTTTCGCGGGCGGTTGTCGCGCTTGTCTTGGGCTTAAACAATAAGTATCAGCCCGCCTGGCAGGTGGAGGACATCCAGAATGAAATGGCAAAGCTGGCATCCTCAGGCAGTGCGTCTGTCATGAATGAAGGCCTCACGGTAAATTTAAAGGAACGTACGGTTACTGAATTCTTCCAGAAGAAGACGCTTCTGCGTGATATCCATATGTCCATTCCACAGGGACACATGGTTCTGCTTCTCGGCGGTTCCGGTGCCGGTAAAACAACATATCTTAATGCGATTAACGGTTATGAAAAGGCAAATGCCGAGGTGTTGCTCAACGGAACCAACTTATATACACAGTATAAGAAAATGCAGTATGAGGTTGGATTTGTACCGCAGACAGAGATGATGCGCGGCAAAGATACTGTACTGAGTACGCTCCTGGATGCAGCAAAACTGCGTCTTCCGAAAGATGTTTCATCCAAACAGCGCAGAGAACGCGTTGATGAGGTTATGGGAATATTCGGACTGAAGCCTGTACAAAACAACCTCGTTGAAAAATTGTCCGGCGGACAGAAAAAGCGTCTGTCCATTTCAATGGAATTTATCAGCAATCCTTCTTTGTTTATTCTGGACGAACCGGATTCTGGTCTGGATGGTGTCATGGCGCGCGAACTGTTCGAACAGCTGCGAAAAATTGCAGATACAGGCAAAATCGTTATTGTCATTACGCATACACCGGACCGTGTCATTGATTTGTTTGATGACGTCATTGTTTTGGCAAAAGACTCTGCACGTACCGGCAGACTGGCATTCTATGGCAGTATTGAAGAAGCCCGCAGTTTCTTTGGACGTGACCGGATGGAGCAGATTGTCAAATCGGTTAACCGGAAGGAAGAAGGCGGCGACGGCCTTGCAGATGAATTTGTGATGAAGTATGCGGAGGTGCACCATGGCTGAGATGAATATGAACAGTAATTCACGCAAAATTCTGATTCGTCACCGCGGTCGTGGTGCGCAGGTGTGGATTTATCTTGGAAAGATGCTCCGGATGTTCGTTTATCAGAGCGACTGGAAAGTGCTTCCGATGTCTGCGCTGATTGCCGGATTGGTTGGTATGGTAATCCGCAAGCGTTTCTTCATTAACATGGAAGGAACGCTCATGAGCGCCTTTGCCATGGTCTGTGTATGCATCTGGAATGGCTGCTTTAATTCCATCCAGGTCATTTGCCGCGAACGTGATGTGGTTAAGCGTGAACACCGCTCTGGGATGCACATTTCCTCGTATGTTTTTTCGCATATGCTGTATCAGGCACTACTGTGTCTGGCACAGGTCGGTGTTACTTTGTATATAACCCGTCAGGTTGGTGTAAAGTATCCGGCACAGGGTCTGATTACACCGTTTTTCCTGGTTGACTTTGCCATTTCCATGTTCCTGATTACCTTTGCGTCGGATATGATGTCTTTGTGGATTTCTACTCTGGCACGTACAACGACCACTGCCATGACCATCATGCCTTTCGTACTGATCTTTCAGCTGGTCTTTTCGGGCGGCATGCTGACGCTTCCTGAATGGACGAAACCATTGACGCGGCTGACCATTTCCAATCCCGGTCTCAAGGTAATTGCAACTCAGGCAGATACAAATAAACGTCCGTATGCCACAATTGCTACAATGGTCAGCAAGATGCGGAACAGTGAACTCGGCGGTTCCGTGTCTGTTGGTCAGATTCTGGATCTTTTGCAGGATGAAAGCAATCCGGCAATGAAGGAACTGCGTGCAAAAGAACTTGGCGGCGTCATGACGGTTGGCGAGCTTAGGGAGAGACTTGAACAGTCTGCTACATTTGAATCTCTTAAGCAGGAGAAGATTCTGGAAGATGTAACGGTAGATGATCTGATTGAGATTATTCTGGAATCAGAGGGGCTGGAGGATGTCCGCAATTTTGATTTCGGCCTGCCTGGCATTACGCTTGGCAAAATCCTTTCTGATGTGGCAAAAAATGAAGCTGCAAGATCTTTCATGGAAACGAAAATCAGTCATCTGACGACAGTCGGAGATGTTTGGAACGCTATTATTGCCCAGGGGATACTGGATCAGTGTGCTGACATGGAAATTGGAGGCACAATTACGATAGGTGAGCTGGTAGATATGATCGCGTCCAATGGCGATGTTCAGGCCAGACGGGACCAAGTCATTACAGTGAAAACAACGCTTGGCAAAGTGCTTGATCTTGTCGGAGAAGAGAATGTGAAATCATTCCTTGAAGAAAAAGCTGCAGAAGCCAGCTATACGAAAGACTATGAATATACGATGGATAATGTGGTTGAATACTGGTTTGGCTTGTTCGGCTTCATCATGCTCTTTGCAATCCTCTCTACAATTACCCTCGAGTTTATCGACAAGGATAAACGCTGATCTGATTCTCTGAAAAAATACGATCTCTCATCCGACAGCTGTAAAACTGTCGGATGAGCTTTTTCGTTATGTTGATTACAGTTTCACAGTCTTTCTTTTCACGGAGATTTCTGCGAAAAAGCTCAAGCAAAAAAAGTTTGAAAAAGACTTGCTTTTTTTAAAGCATTGACATATACTACGTCATGTCGTTCAGGCGCCTGAGAAAACACCGTGGTTGTGTTTTTCATGTGATAGTATTGCGACGGGAGAGGTGAAAATCATGAAAGAGGGCATTCATCCGAAGTACCAGAAGGCTACCGTAACCTGTGTTTGCGGCAATATCTTCCAGACCGGTTCCACCAAGAAGGATCTGCGCGTTGAAATTTGTTCCAAGTGCCATCCCTTCTTCACCGGCAAGCAGAAGCTGGTAGATACCGGCGGCCGTGTCGATCGCTTCAAGAAGCGTTATGGCATCTGATTTATGCATTAAAAGAACGACGACTGTCGTTCTTTTTTTTACCTTTTTAGTTTGCAAAAAGAAAAATATATTTTTAAAAATGACAAATATAGTTGACAAAATGCAAAGACATGCCTCTAATGCGGACGAACAACGACAGACCGGTGCCT
Organism: Clostridia bacterium; assembly: GCA_017469025.1. Classification (GTDB taxonomy): domain Bacteria; phylum Bacillota; class Clostridia; order Christensenellales; family Aristaeellaceae; genus Ventricola. The sequence continues at coordinate 15,316 of JAFUHD010000140.1, read as the reverse complement.
GGACCGTTCTGTTGAGACAACAGGCTGTGCAGAATAACGGTGTCCAAAGCTCAACATAGTGGCGAATGGAGTGGAGAAATGGCTGGGAAGAATCTCAAGATGAAGGCAGCACGGGCTGAGATGGATCTGTCACAGGATGAGCTTGCCCAGTCTGTCGGTGTAACGCGTCAGACCATTGGCATGATAGAAGCCGGAAAATTCAATCCATCAATCTCGCTCTGCATTGCTATCTGTAAGACATTGAACCGGACACTGGATCAGCTGTTCTGGGAGGAATGAGGATGAGATCGAATATACTGGATGAACGGGAGCGTCAGCTGCTTGGCAGAATAGAACATATTGCACTCAACGCAACTCAGGTTCTTCTGTCTGTCCTTATTGTTATCCAGCTGTTGATGGGTGCGGATTTCAGACAGATTGCCGGAGAATGCATTGTCATGGTCATTGTTGGAATCGGTATGATTGCCGGTTATGTATACTATGGCATCTGGGATACCGATGCCGCACCAAGCCGTAACGGGAATATCAGGTATGCAGGAATCAGCGGCGTCTGCCTCGGGCTGCTGGTTGCTGGAATCACAAGACATGTGCTTCGTGCGCTGCTTGCGGCAGTTCTCATGTTTCTGCTTACTTTCGGACTGTTGAACATCCTGATGAAGAGTGTAGAGAAGCGTCAGACACAGCAGGCGGAGGCATATGAGCGTGACGAATAATTTCTGCCTGGATGCCGGTTTGTTTAAGCTGGCGATCCGGAACAGGACCGGGGATATGGATTGAATGCGCCAGACGCAGAAAGGATATAAAAATGAGTCAGAAAAAGTTTGAATATAAGGATATAGGCGGACAGGCAGTTATGGAAGGGGTCATGATGCAGAGCCCTCAGGATGAGTCCATAGCGATTGCTGTACGAAAGCCGGACGGACGGATTGTGGTTACCTGTGATCACAGGGAACCGATTTCAAAGAAACACCCATGGATGGGAAAGCCGTTTATCCGTGGATGTGTCAATATGGCGCTCATGCTCAAAATGGGCATGGATACACTGGACAAAGGCACGCAGATGCTCGGTATTACGGATGAGGAACCGACCAAGTTTGAAAAATGGCTTTCGGAAAAACTGGGGGCCAATATTGACAAGGTTGTTATGGCAGTAGCGATGGTCCTTGCTGTGGTACTCAGTCTGTTCCTTTTTGTCATGCTTCCGTCCGGTGCGGCAACATTGATTGGCCATGTGACGGATAACCGGATTCTGATTAATCTTTTTGCAGGCGTGGTCCGGATTCTGATTCTCATCGGGTACATGATCGGCATTGCTTTTGTACCGGATATCAAACGTGTATTCCAGTATCATGGTGCCGAGCATAAAACGGTGTTTTGCAATGAGGCAGGGGAAGAACTGACACCGGAGAATGCAAAGAAGTTCTCCCGCTTCCATCCCCGCTGCGGAACTGCGTTTCTGTTTCTGGTTATGTTTATCTCCATCCTGATCGGATCGGTAGCGGATCAGTTGTTGTTTCTTCTTTTCGGGATTGAGAAACTGACATTCATCGGACGAATTGTCCGCAGTCTCTGCATTCTGCCGGTTGTGGCCGGTGTTTCGTATGAGGTTTTGAAGGGACTGGCTCATGCCGGCGATGCACTGATTGTCCGTATCCTCCGGTGGCCTGGACTGATGCTGCAGAGACTTACAACTCGTGAGCCTGACCGGGAAATGCTTGAAGTTGCCATTGCTTCGATGAAAGCGGCAAAAGCAGGACCTGCCCATTTTGCAGATAATCTTGGTGAAAATACATTTGTATGGACACCGGATGCAGCAGGTGCGGAGAAAAAATCATGACAATTGGTGAGATTCTCAGAACAGGTGAACACTGGCTTAAAGAAGCCGGTGTTCCTGAACCCAGGCTGGATGCCGAGCTGCTGCTGGCAGGTGTGCTGGGCTGTCCGCATCTGATGCTGGCCCTGCAGAAGCAGCAACTTGTTTCAACAGCAGATGAAAAACGCTATCTGGAAAGAATCCGGCGGCGGTCAGGACGTGAACCGCTCCAGTATATAGAAGGGGAAACCGAGTTTATGGGCTTCCCTTTTTCTGTTAACAGCGATGTGCTTATTCCGAGGGCAGATACGGAGATTCTATGTGAGGCAGCCATTGAACGTTTGCCAAAGGGCGGAACCGTATTTGATCTTGGAACCGGCAGTGGCGCTCTGGCTGTCAGTATTGCAAAGCTGCGCCCGGATGTGCATGTTACGGCAGGTGATATCTCTCAGGCAGCACTTGAGATTGCGAAGATGAATGCAAAAAAAAACGGTGTCTGCGTAGAATTTGTTTTGGGAAACTGCCTTGAACCTGTCAGGCACTTGCGGTATGATATGATAGTATCAAATCCGCCGTATATCAGTGAAGCAGAACGGGAAACACTGGAACCGGAGTTATTAATGGAGCCGGCAGGTGCACTCTTTGACGGTGCAGATGGGCTTACGTTCTATCGCAGGATTACTGCCGAGGCAGGCAGAAATCTGAAGCCTGGCGGAATGCTGCTGTTTGAGATCGGCTGGCAGCAGGCGGATGACGTCTGCAAACTGTTGGATGAGCGGATTGGGCCATCATTCCGGATAAGGGATTATGGTGGAAACTGGCGGGTCGCAGGTGCTGCAATGACGGTACCAAATTGTGTATTGGAGTAATGGAATGCTGGATAAATTGGACTGGGTACAGCCGCGCTTTGAAGAGGTAGGGATGCTGCTTTCGGATCCTGATGTTGTAAAAGATCAGAAACGCTGGCAGTCGCTGGTGAGGGAACATGCGCGGCTTGAACCTCTGAATGAAGCCATTGTACGTCTTCAGGAAATGGAAGATGAACAGGAAGAAGCAAAACACCTCCTTTCTGAACCGGGAATGGAGGAGATGGCAGAGGAAGAACTGAACCGTCTCAAAACTGAGATAGAGGAGACGGAGCAGGAAATCCGTTTGATGCTCATTCCACCGGATCCGAATGCCGAGAGAAGCGCGGTGATGGAAATCCGCAGCGGTGCAGGCGGTGAGGAAGCTGCATTGTTTGCAGCAGAGCTGCAGCGTATGTATATGCGTTATGCCGAGCGTCAGGGATGGCGCTGTGAACTGATTGATGTGTCACCTACTGAACTTGGCGGGATCAAGGAAGCGGTTTTTGAAATTCATGGCGATGGCGTGTTCAGCAGACTCAGGTATGAGAGCGGTGTACACAGGGTACAGCGTATTCCAGTGACGGAAAGCAACGGAAAACGGCAGACGTCTACAGCTACCGTGGCGGTTATGCCTGAGGCTGAAGATGTGGATGTTGATATAGATCCGAATGATCTCAGAATTGATACCTACCGCGCGTCAGGACATGGCGGCCAATATATCAACCGGACGGACAGCGCTGTGCGCATAACACATCTTCCAACCGGTGTAGTGGTAACCTGTCAGGATGAAAAGAGTCAGCTTAAGAACAAAGAGAAAGCCATGCGGGTCCTTCGTGCACGACTTTATGAAAGAGCGCTTGAGGCACAGCATGAAGCAGAGGCAGAAAACCGCCGTTCGCAGGTAGGTACGGGTGACAGGAGCGAACGTATACGGACATACAATTACTGTGAGGGCCGCGTTACGGATCACAGAATCGGCAAGACTGTTTACACGCTTCCGACATTCCTGGATGGTGACATTGATGAACTGGTTGAGCCGTTGATTCTTGCTGACCGGCAGGAAAAGCTGCGTCAGCTCGGACTCGTATCAAATGAGATGGAGACGGCTTCATGATTACGACAATCGCAGAACCAACAGATGAACAACTGCAGTACGGCGGCCGTCTCATCAGGGAGGGCCAGCTGGTTGCGTTTCCAACAGAAACGGTATACGGACTTGGTGCCAATGCCCTTGATGGACGTGCGGTTGAACAGATTTTTAAGGCAAAGGGAAGACCGGGAGACAATCCGCTGATTGTTCATATCAGTGAACTGTCAGAGATTGCACCGCTGGTTACAGATGTACCAGAGATGGCACGCATCCTGATGGATGCATACTGGCCTGGTCCAATGACCTTGATTTTTCCAAAGTCAGACGCTGTTCCGGATGAAGTCAGTGCCGGCCTTGATACGGTTGGAATCCGGATGCCCAGTCATCCGGTAGCAAGAGCACTGATCACATCCAGCCAGCGCCCGATTGCGGCGCCAAGTGCCAACAGGAGTGGGAGACCGAGTCCGACAACCGCGCAGCATGTTTTTGAGGATATGAATGGACGCATTCCGCTGATTCTGGATGGCGGTGCATGCTCAGTCGGTGTGGAATCTACGGTCATAGATGCCAGAGGTGACGTGCCGGTGATTCTTCGGCCTGGCGGGATTACACCGGAAATGGTGAAAATTGTCGCCGGAGCGGTACGGCTGGATGAGCACATCATGGCTCCGGTGGCCGAAGGAGAACGTGTACGTTCGCCCGGAATGAAATACCGGCATTATGCACCGAAGGCCAAAACGGTCATTTTTGAAGGCTCGCCGGCGCGTGTTATAAAATCGATTTGTGACCGTTATGATGCCGAGTTGACTTCCGGCGGATTTCCGGCCATTTTAGGGTTTGACAATCATGATTACGGTGACAGACATGTTCTGTCCCTGGGAATCCCGGCACATCCGGATGAAGCTGCCAGCAGACTGTTTGCTGCACTTCGGGAACTTGATACAGAAGGCCGAACACTTGCACTTTGTGAAGCTGTTTCTCTTGAAGGAATCGGACTTGCTGTCATGAACCGGATGGGACGTGCAGCAGCATTTGATATCATCCATCTTTAAGGATATGTGGAGGTATGAATGGAATGTCAGAGCTTCGAGCCGGTCTTTACGCATGATTCCCGTGTACTGATTCTGGGCTCGATGCCGGGCATTGCGTCTCTCGAAGCATCTCAATATTATGCACATCCGCGCAATGCATTCTGGCCTGTTCTTTTCAGCTACTTCGGAAAGTCTGTGAGTGCATCCTATTCAGATCGCTGCATGCTGATCCGAGATAACGATCTGGCACTTTGGGATGTATGCAGAACCTGTCAGCGCGAGGGGAGCCTTGATACAGCAATCCGGGACGCGGCGTTCAATGACTTTCACCGGATATTCGATGTCTGCGGGATTCAGGCAGTGCTGTGCAATGGTCAGAAAGCATACTGTCTGTTCCGGCGGACCGGTTTTTTTGAAAGCTGTCCTGTTTTCTGCATGCCGAGTACAAGTCCTGCGTTTACCATGCCGTTTCAGAAAAAGTGCAGTATCTGGCATGACTGTCTCAGACAGGCGCTTGCATAAAAGGATTGGGCTTTCTGATTTATATTGAGGAATGCTCTGAACCGGCTGAGTAAAAAAGAAACATTGTCCATTATTCGGTCATATAAACCAAAAGCTCAAAGTTAGATGACCCGGCGCAAGCGCTGGCATGTCAAATCATGGCATCTGCTATTGATACGGTGCCTAAAGCACAACTATGTTAGTATAGGAGGGTCTCCTGTGAATTTCGTTGATATTATCATGAAGAAAAAAGCCGGTTTTCCGCTGAGTGATGAGGAGATCCGACTGTTTGCAGAAGGCGCAGCTACGGGATCTGTACCGGATTATCAGCTGTCAGCGCTTCTCATGGCCATCTGCTTTCAGGGAATGGACATGCGGGAAACAACAACTCTGACTATGTCTATGATGCACAGCGGTGATGTTGTGGATCTGTCAGGAATAGATGGTATTTGTGTCGACAAACATTCAACCGGAGGTGTTGGAGATACGACAACGCTGGTTCTGGCGCCGCTGGCTGCGGCCTGCGGGGCGCATGTAGCCAAGTTGTCTGGACGCGGACTTGGTCATACGGGTGGTACACTCGACAAGCTGGAAAGCATTCCGGGCTGTTCGGTGGATATCAGTGAAGAGAATTTTATCCGTCAGGTTCAGGAGATCGGCTGCGCGGTTATTGGTCAGACGAAGAATCTCTGTCCGGCAGATAAAGCGCTGTACGCACTTCGGGATGTAACCGGCACGGTAGGCTGTGTCCCGCTGATTGCTTCAAGTATTGTATCGAAAAAACTGGCCAGTGGTGCAGGTGCGATTGTGCTGGATGTCAAGACCGGTACAGGTGCACTGATGAAAACCCTCGAGGATTCCGTGAAACTGGCAGAAGCTATGGTAGGCATAGGACAATATGCAGGGAAGCCCATTTTTGCACTGGTGACCGGGATGGATCAGCCGCTGGGTACTCATGTTGGAAATGCGCTTGAAGTTAAGGAAGCGATAGATATTCTGTCCGGGCGGATCAACGGAGATCTGCTGGAGGTTTCTCTTGAATTGGGCGCCAGAATGCTGATTGCCGGCGGTCAGGCAGAAAATGTGGGAGATGGGAAAGCCCAAATGATGGAAGCGCTCAGATCAGGCGCAGGTCTCAGAAAACTGGCAGAAATGATCCAGGCACAGGGTGGTAATCCTGCTGTCTGTGAGGATATTTCCCTTCTGCCGCAGGCACCCGTAATCCTGCCGGTTCCAGCACCTGTGAGTGGCTATGTGACAAGAATGGACACGACTGCCATAGGATATTGCACACAGCATATGGGGGCAGGCAGAGCCCAAAAAACAGACATTATCGATCCTGCCGTCGGGCTTGTCATGCAGGTCCGGCTGGGAGATTATGTAGAGGCGGGTCAGCCGATTGCAATGCTGCATCTTCGCAATGAACAACAGGCAGCACCTGCCATCGAAGCAATGCAGCAGGCAGTAGAAATCGGAGACAAAAAGCCAAAGAAACTCCCCCTGGTGTATGCTTTTGTCTCTGCAAACTCAATAATCTATGCGGATGGATATGGAAAAGTCAGATAGGCATATTGTCTGTCAGGAATTTTACAGCCAGAAATGAAAACGGCACCAGTCTGAGACATGATTCATTGTATGGGGTTATGTATCTGACTGGTGCCTTTGATTTACCACATTAAAGCAAGGTATTTGATATGTGGATGATGCAGGGGATACCGATGATGAAGCTTGCGTTTGAAATGACACTTACGAATCCGACAGGCGAGCAGAGTAATGTATGTCTTGTGCCATATACGTCAAAGTATCAGGCAGCATACCGGAAAATGTATAATGAATGTTATCACGAAATGAGAGAAGCACTGGACATACAGCCGTATGATTATATTCAGGATGATTCTTTTTTTGATGCAGGAATGGATGCAGTACATCTTCTTGTGGAGAACGATGAACTGATCGGTAGCGTTACGCTTAAAGAAGACGAACTGGATGATCTGATAGTAAACATCAGGTACCAGGGGCGGGGCTATGGCAGACAGATGCTGCTGTGGGCTTTGTCTCATATGAACAAAGAAAAGGTGATCCTGCATGTTGCACAGTGGAATCAAAAAGCAGTCAGTTTATACAGGAAGAATGGATTTGAGATTACGGATACGAACATAATCGGCTGATATGCACCAGGGTTATCACGGATTGAGGTTGAATAAGGAATGAAAGCATATTATCATCTGCCTGGATTGTTTGAATTTTATGAACTCTACCGCGTATTTCTTCCGCTGTATCGTAAGCACAGAACGTATTTTTATGACTGGTGTGAGATTGGCTCTATATATGGTGCACCTGCGGATTGTCTGTGGGGTGGTGGCCGTGTTGGCTTTGGAGATGAAGATCCGAAAAAGGTAGCAGAACTGATGCGGGACTATGGCATATCCGCACGTCTGACATTCAGCAATTCGCTGCTTACTGAAGCGCATCTGACGGATAAAAAATGCAATGCGCTTTGTGCGTTGTTTGAAAAGAATGGTCCGGCAGAAAACGGGATCATTGTGAGCTCTGATCAGCTGCTGCATTATCTTCAGATAACGTACCCTGGTTTTTATTTTGTGTCTTCAACAACAAAAGTCCTGATGGAATTCGGACAACTGGAAAATGAATTGAACCGCGCTGTTTTCCGATATGTGGTGCCTGATTTCAGACTCAACAAGGCATATGAACAGCTGAACACACTTTCAGATATGCAGAAGAAAAAGATTGAGTTTCTGTGCAATGAGTGCTGCTGGTTCGAGTGCCCTGACAGGAAAGCATGCTATGAGAATGTCAGCCGTAAAAATCTTGGAGAGGAGTGCCTGGATCATATCTGTGCATCGCCGTATGCAGACAGGGGTTACCGTTTTTCGGATGCCATGAAGAATCCGGCATTTATTGGAATTGACGATATCAGGAATGTTTATCTGCCGGCAGGTTTTTCACACTTTAAGATCGAAGGACGAAGTCTTGGCAGTGCGCTGATTCTGGAATTTCTGCTTTATTACATGACAAAGCCGGAATGTCAGTTGAATGTACGTGAAGAGATTTACCTGAGCAGCACGCTTGACCTGTTTTGATCCGGCTCATTTTCAGTCCGGAAGAACCGGAGTATATGCTTCAGAATGTGATATCTAGGTGCCTGTTGATCCAATTGGATCAACAGGTAATAAACATGACATACAGTTGTCATGTTAAGCGTGATATGATACAGACAGGTTGTGAGGAAAATGAAGATTGACAGGCAGATTGGTATACTTTCGGTTCTGCTGCAGAAGGAGAAAACAACTGCGCCGGAACTGGCAGAACAGTTTGAGGTTTCAAGAAGAACAATCAATCGCGATATTGAGGATCTCTGCAGAGCGGGTATTCCTATTCAGTCCTTACAGGGAACAGGCGGCGGCTTCAGTATCATGAATGGCTATCGGCTGGACAGAACCATACTGACGACAAAAGATATGCAGATGATACTTGCTGGTCTGAGAAGTCTCGACAGTGTCAGCGGCAGCAATTATTACAGCCGGCTGATGGAGAAAATCCAGGCAGGTGCATCTGATTTTATCGTTGGAAGAGACAACATTCTGATCGACCTGTCATCGTGGTATCGTAAGACTCTGGTTCCCAAGATCGAGGCGATACAGGATGCGGTTGAAAAGGGACAGATGATCAGATTTCATTATTATGCACCATCCGGAGAAAGCGAAAGAAAAATTGAGCCGTATTATCTCGTATTCCGGTGGTCAAGCTGGTATTTATGGGGCTTTTGTGTAGACAGAAAAGCATTCCGGCTGTTCAAACTGAACCGTATGGCCGATGTTCAGAAACTCAGAGAGACATTTGAACGCAGGGAAGCGCCACTGCCAGACCTGTCCAATGAAAGGCTTTTTCCAGGTGGAATCAAAGTCAAAGCATTGTTTGAACAGAATCAAAAATGGCGGCTGATGGAAGAATTTGGACCGGATTGTTTTTCAGAAACAGATGATGGCAAATTGCTTTTCACGGCTGATTACACAGATATGGATAATCTGATCACGTGGCTTATGACCTTTGGAGATACAGCAGAAGTATTGGAACCCATAGAGGCAAGAGAGAAAATTGCACAGATGGCACATGGAATGATGATGATATACAGGGGAGACAGGACTTTATGAAACTGGATGGAATGGGATTGCTGGTTGATGACATGTCAAAAATGATTCGGTTTTACAGGGACGTTCTTGGATTCGAAATCAGGGAAACGGAAGATACTTCGAATGTGTACCTCGTAAAGGATGGAACGCTTTTCATGCTATACCGCAGAAAAGACTTTGAAAAAATGACAAACCGGAGATATGAGTATGTCATGGGTCTGAATGGTCATTTTGAAATTGCACTTTATGTGGATACGTTTGATGAGGTTGATGCTGCATTCAGAAATGCCGTGGAGAATGGAGCAGCACCGGTACTGGAACCGGAACTGGAACCGTGGGGACAGAGAACCTGTTACATAGCAGATCCAGAAGGGAATCTGATCGAGATTGGTTCATGGAACAAACCATTTGATTTGAAAGACAAATGATGCGGATGAGATGGCATTTGATGATAAGAAAGCTATATATCTAAGGATACTCCAGTAATCCTTATGGTCCTTAAGATGAACTATTCTGCAGTCCGTAGCAGCGGAAACCCAAATGTGGAGGATGGTGTTTTTCTCGGCAGACAGTAGAAAAGCTCACATTTTTCTGCTTTAAAGAGTCAAGCTGTTACTCCACTGAATTTACAAAAAAAGACAGTGCGTATGCTTTTTAACAATATCGAACTGGACGCGAGAACAAAGTGCATAGAGGAATCAGGACACAGGCGGGTATTGCACAGGATCTGGGATCTTCCACAGCTTATATCTGCAGGAATGTGAATGGCAAGGAGCAGCTTGTCAATAAAACATTCTTGCTGGAAAATCTGAGATGTGATGTCAGATTAACATGTGAAAAACGGGAAGGGGGATCAGCAGATGGCAGCGTTTGATTTCAAGAAGGAATATAAAGACCTTTACCAGCCCAAACCTACACCTTCTATCATTGAAGTCCCGGAGATGAATTATATTGCTGTCCGCGGCAAAGGGAATCCCAATGATGAGAACGGCACATATAAAACCGCGATCGGACTGCTCTACGGCATCGCGTATACCTTGAAAATGAGCTATAAGACGGAACATCAGATTCCTGGCTTTTTCCAATATTCCGTTCCGCCGCTGGAGGGATTCTGGTGGCAGCCGGGGGTGGAAGACTTTGACTATGCACATAAGGAGGATTTTCATTGGATCTCCGCGATCTGTCTTCCGGAGTTCGTCACAAAGGACGAGTTTGATTGGGCATTGAAGGAAGCGACCATAAAGAAAAAAACGGACTTTTCCGCTGTCGAATACGCGACCATCGCAGAGGGGCTCTGCGTGCAGTGTATGCATATTGGTCCGTATGACGATGAGCCCCGTACGGTAACAGCTATGAGACAGTATGCCAAAAAACAGGGATACGCGGAGGACTTTTCGGCGGAACGGCTTCATCATGAGATCTATCTGAGCGACCCACGCAGGAGCGATCCGGTAAAGCTAAAAACGGTCATCCGTCATCCGATTCGGAAAGCGTAGGGAACACATACCTTGGCATGAAGTACACAGAAGCATATTATGCTTTGAAGAAGCTGGAACAGGGCGGACGGATCAGGTTGGAGGAAAACGGGCTGGGCTGCAGCGTGAGAGAATTGAGGGAGAGCTTTCATGCGCCTCGCTTTTTATGGAATTCCACAGGTGTTTGAAAGCATTGAAAATGGTTGAAGCCGTTCGCGGCTCTTTTCAGCATTTGGAAACGAAGAAAACGTTGATGATTCAGGAATATTGAAGTATAATGATAATCGGAATTGATATCTTGCTATGGACTTTTGATGATCTGCGTGAGAAGATGAAAGAGACATTGCTTAAACCCTAGGCGAAGGAAAGTCACAAACAACCAGAAATCATTTGAACACGACGAAAGAAGATATGTGACAATTCATTTTGAACATGAACCGTTTACGCTTGAGCAGAAAATTACGTTTGAACTGTTTGAGGGGTTTCATTTTAATTCAGCAAACCCTGTTGAATTCAAAACAGATGGAGCGTATCTGTTTTGTCAGAAGATGGGGTAGATGAGGTAGGAATATGAAATCTGATGAAGAGCTAACGAAGAGAATTAAAAAAGAATATGCGGAATATCTGAAAAAGCTGGTATTCCATACAGTAATAATCAAGGTTTTTATGTGTATATTCCACTTCAAAATGTCAGACGAAGCTTCACACATGTATGCGATGTGTTTAATGGTAGAGTGCTCCTTTCGGATTACTGTGGGAGCTGTTGCATCAGATTAAAGGATGCAATACGGTTGGCAAATGTAATTAGAAAGAAATGCCCAGAATACAGAATCTATGTGGAGCAGTATAGTTTTGCAACAGAGCTTTCAATATATCACGAGATTGAATTCACTACGATAGAGGCTTTGCATGAACAGGTTCTTGGTGTGGCACACGTCGTAGATGTGGGCGTGGAAATCGGAAAAGAGATGCTCGGCGAGGATTTTGAAAGGTGATCCGGCCAGTCAATGGTATTCGATGTATGGACATGTGCTGGATATCACAGATACCCGTCTGCATCATGAAATCTATCTTTCAGATCCGAGGCGCGTCACACCTCAAAAATTGAAAACCGTGATCCGGCATCCGATAAAAACCAGGGAGAACTGACAAGATGCATTTTGTAAATGCCAAAGGATTGCTGACTGGCAGGCATGGCTTCTTTGGAATGAATATATATCGTGGCTGCAGCCATGGATGCATTTACTGTGACAGCAGGAGCAGATGTTATCAGTTCACGCATCCGTTTGAAGACATAGAGGTAAAGCAGAATGCGCCGGAGCTGCTTGAAAAGGAACTGAAAGCCAAAAGACACAGGTGCATGATTGGAACCGGTGCCATGTCAGACCCGTATATGCATTGTGAGGAAGAACTGCGCCTTACAAGAAAATGCCTTGAGGTCGTTCATAAATACGGCTTTGGTGCAGCCATACAGACAAAGTCAGACCGTATCCTTCAGGATATTGATCTTTTGGATGAGATAAATCGTTCTGCAAAATGTGTCGTGCAGATTACGCTGACGACCTATGATGATGAACTGTGCAGAATAGTGGAGCCAAATGTATGCAATACCAAACGCAGAATTCAGGTGCTGGAGGAAATGCAAAAAAGAGGCATTCCGACGATTGTATGGCTGACACCGATTTTGCCGTTTATCAACGATACTGTGGAAAATGTTACATCCATTCTGAATGAGTGCATTCGTGTCGGCGTCAGGGGCATTATTGACTTTGGAATGGGGTTAACGCTGCGGGAAGGTGACAGGGAATACTACTATAAGGCGTTGGACAGTTTTTTTCCTGGAATGAAGCAGCGCTATATTCAGTGCTATGGAAATGCGTATGAACTGCCAAGCCCCAATGCAAAGGCACTGAAGGACTGTTTTCAAACGATCTGCAAGGCGCATGGCATTCTTTCAAGCCCGGATGAATGCTTTGGTTTTATGAATGAACTTCCTGAGAAATACACGCAATTGAGCCTGTTTGACATAGTATAAATGCATTGATCTGTGTAAATACAATCAGCCCCGCATATGCGGGGCTGATTATGATTTCGCTCATACGGAAAATGTGCGTTATTTAATCAAGACGCTGCGGAATGAATTCCAGGGTATCACCGCGGACTACACCGCGGTCAGTGATGATAATGCCGGGACGAACCGGAAGTGCCAGAATGGCGATAGCAAGCAGCATTGGACTCAGGTGCTCGGAGGCGTGCTCAACGGCTTCATCCATTTTTTGAATTGCAGGTGCAATCAGATCGACAGTCAATGGTGACATGAGTCCTGCGACAGGCAGCGGGAGTGAATAGACTACCTTGCCGTCCTCGACATAGCACATACCTCCGCCGATACGCTCGAGTTCTTTGGCTGCCACGTAAGCATCTTCAGGCGTCCGGTAGGCGATTGTCATATTGTGTGAATCGTGTGAGATTGTTGAGGCTACGCAGCCATGGAGCAGATGAAAATCGCTGCAGATGACGGTGGTCATATCACCGGAACCATGCCGGTTGACAACACTGATGAACTGATTTTCGTTGAGGTCCGGAATGCGGACGAGACCGTTTTCAACAGGGAAACAACGGTATACGGCTTTCTGGCCGGGTGTCATGCTTTCTCTTGAAGCACTGAAAACGAGCAGTTTTTCTTCAGATTTTTCGGAATGGATACCGAAGACATCCGGTGATGTAATCTGGGGGATATTGACGGTATTGACCCCAGGCATGGCGGCTTCGCTGGCTTCAGTTCCGATCAGCTTTCCGTCTTTGGCAACCAGTTTGCCGGCAACATACACGGCAAGAGGCCGCTTATCAAACTGCAGGTCTTCAACCAGCTGCAGGTCTGCAACATAACCTGGAGCGATTGCACCGGCATCTTCAAAATGCAGCTCACGGGCAGCATTGCAGGTGCCAAAGCGCATGGCATCCATTGGCTCTATACCACCCTTGACGCATTCGTTTACGATGTGATTGATATGGCCAGTAGTGAGCAGATCTGCCGCGTGTACATCGTCGGTGCACAGCGATACCTGATCATGGATCGGTACATTCTTGATGCCCTTTAGAAATTCCTGGACAGTGTCTGAAAGGGAAGAGGATTTGATATTGACATGCATGCCCATACGCAGTTTTTCTGACAGCTCAGAGGCCATACGGACTTCATGATCGCTGACTGGGCCGCCGCACAGGTAGGCACACAGATCATTTCCCATAACATACGGGGCATGTCCCTGAATGAAGCCGCCGGCTTCTATGCCTGCATCGATGATTTCGTGCATTCTGGGGTCATCATTGATAACGCCGATGTAATCCATGACCTCGGCAACGCCGATGACATCCTCATCGCAAAGCAGCTCAGCGACTTCTTTTTTAAAGAATGCAGCTCCGGCGCCCTCCAGGTGCGGGACGGAGGGAACACAGCTTGGCGCCAGTGTGTAGATACGCAGCGGAGAGCGTCGTGCACTTTCAAGCATGTATCGTACACCGGGGATTCCCATTACGTTTCCAATTTCATGCGGATCTGTAACTGCGGTAGTGGTTCCCCAGACAACAGCTGCCTTGCCGAAGTTTTCAGGAACCATCATGGTGGATTCAATATGCATGTGGACATCAATAAATCCTGGCAGGAGATAGTGTCCGCCGCCATCCAGTGTTTCCATGGCTGCAGGCATGCAGGGTTCACCATGCATACGCACGCGGACAATGACACCATCAAGTATGTCTACGCCGGCGGGATAGATCTCACCGGTCAGGACGTTAACGAGCTTCACATTGTCGATGGCAAGGTCACAGGGCATTTTACCGAGGGCAGCCCGTGTCAGACGGGATCTGTCCTTGTTTTTGATGAGCTGCATAACAAATATCCTTTCTAAGATGATTTCAGCCGATGAACTGCAGGCAGCAGAGTATGGTAATGATGAGGGTAAAGAGAGAAGGTGCCTTGCTGCGGCTGTCGGTGAAGATATAGCGGGCATAGTGGGTGATGCAATAGGATACCAGACCGAGTGCAATGCCATTTGCGATACCGCCGAAAATGGAAACGATGACCATGAGGCCGACGGGGAACCATTCAACGTTCTTGAAGTCGACGTCTTTAAGGGTCTGCATCATGGAAATACCGATAATAACCAGCGCGGGAGCAGTGGCCGCAGTCGGGACCATCAGGAACAACGGGGCAAAGAACATGGAAAGGAAGAAACAGCAGGCGGTTACCACGGCGGTCAGACCAGTACGTCCGCCGGCTTCAACACCAGAGGCGGATTCTACGTATGTTGTGACGGTGGTCAGGCCGAACAGGGCACCCGCGACAGTGGCGCAGCTGTCAACAAGGAAGATGCGGCCAATGGTCGGCAGGTTGCCGTTCTCATCCAG
>JAFUHD010000139.1 GCA_017469025.1 Clostridia bacterium | reverse complement strand
GGCTTACATATTCCATCATTTATTCTGTTTTGGTTTCTGTGGCGCGTAGACGCTTGATGGATGACAAATTGTTATTTTGTCAGATGGTCACAGAGCAGTATTTATTAGCTTGCATTTATCATGGATCCGGGGAGATTGGAGAACAGAATGTATCTACGATCTTCCCGGTATTCTTCTCGAAGACCTTTATGCCCCCAGATTCATACTATAATCCTTTTGCTTTTCATGAGTCATCCGTCTCATAGAGATTTTAATTTTCTGTGTGGAGGGATGATTTACAAATTGGAACTGGATAGAGAGGTTGAAAAGAAGCGAACATAAAAAGAACTGCAAACAGAACATGATGACTGTAAAGCGGAAAACGATACAGTGAAGCATGACTATGTAAGATGACAGGATGAAGTTGGAAAAGGAGTTTTGTTTCTGGATGGAACATGTGCTGAAATTATAATTCCGAACTGTGTGGTTATAGGAACCGATACTATTCCAGTCTATAATTTCAGAGTGCAGACGGGAAAATGTCGCCACGATGACAGGCTGGTGTATGCAGAGAGGATATCTGTCTGATTACGCCAGACACATCGGGCGAAGCGGAAAAGCGCATGACAATAATGCTGAGTCTGTATCATGATGGTATCCGAGCGTTTGGAGAAGATAAAAGAAAGACAGACTTTGGACGCGATGCGGGTATGGACGAAAATTGGATTGAAGGTATAATAAAAACTATAATCTTTCTTTGGCCTGCACACAGATATTCAGGAATAATTCAATTCGGGCGACTCGGAACCGTGCACATTGTGATGACGAACGCAGTAGGAATAGTCAACAGATGAAACTCACTGACAGAAGATAGTCTGATGTATGCGCAGGTCTGACAGTAAAACAGAGGACTTCACAGCATACAGTCTCAGTATGCTTCTTTGGAGATGCGGCATCCCTTGATGCAGAGTTAACAGACTGTGCACCAAGGGGTGTCGCAGGTGATGCTTGTAGTTTGAATACGGGAAGCTGTTCACAGCGCAATGGTATAACGGAATCGGCAGGAAAGTGGGAGAGAAAAATGAATGTGAGAATTGAACATGATACAATGGGCGAAATACGCGTACCGGCCGATAGGTACTGGGGTGCGCAGACCCAGCGGAGTTATGAAAATTTCCAGATTGGAACGGAGAAAATGCCGTCTGAACTGATCCGTGCATTTGCATATCTCAAGGAAGGCGCTGCAATGGCAAACAACCGCCTTGGAAATATGGATGATGAGAAGGCTGAACTGATCTGCAGGGTCTGCGGGGAGATTTTGTCGGGTGAACTGGATGGACATTTTCCGCTTGCTGTCTGGCAGACAGGAAGCGGTACACAGACAAATATGAACCTGAACGAAGTGATCGCAAACCGCGGCAATGAGATTGCCGGGCGGAAGCTGCTGCATCCTAATGACGATGTCAACCGGTCACAGAGTTCAAATGATACATTTCCGACTGCAATGAATATTGCGGCTGTAACGGCGTTGTCAGATGATGTGCTGCCGGCGATAGACAAACTGGAGAAAACGCTCCTGGCGCTGTCTGAAAAGTACAGGGACGTGATCAAGGTCGGCCGGACGCATCTACAGGATGCGACACCGCTTACACTGGGACAGGAGATCAGCGGGTGGGCATCCATGCTCACGCATGACAGAGCATTTGTTCTGCAGACGATGAACGGGCTTCAGGAACTGGCACTTGGCGGGACAGCAGTTGGAACCGGTCTCAATGCACTGCCTGCCTTTGGAGAGACAGCGGCGGATATCATCAGCAGACTGACCGGGAAACATTTTGTGACGGCACCAAACAAGTTCCAGGCGCTTACCAGCAAAGATGCATTTGTCTTTGCACATGGCGCACTGAAGGCACTGGCGGCAGATCTAATGAAAATAGCCAACGACATTCGCCTGCTGGCCAGCGGTCCCAGATGCGGCATAGGGGAGATCCTGATCCCGGAAAATGAGCCAGGTTCATCGATTATGCCTGGAAAGGTGAATCCAACGCAATGCGAGGCGGTGACGATGGTTGCCGTTCAGGTAATGTCTAACGATGTTGCAGTTGGGATGGCGGCCTCCCAGGGAAATTATGAACTCAATGTGTTTATGCCTGTCTGTATCTATAATTTTCTGCAGTCCTGCCGTCTGCTGGCAGATGTAATGCAGTCCTTTGAGGCACACTGTGTCAGTGGGATCAGGCCTAATCTGCCGCGCATTCAGGAAAATCTGGAGAAGACACTGATGCTGGTGACGGTACTGAATCCGGTAGTGGGCTATGAGAATGCGGCGAAAATAGCAAAACTTGCATTTAATGAGAACCTGACACTCCGGGAAGCAGCGCTCAAATCAGGCTTTCTGGATGGGGAAACTTTTGACAGAACGGTCCGGCCTGAAAAAATGGTAGGGCCGATGAATGTGGTTTCCTGATGTGTTCTTTTAGAATACCGGGTTATTGCTGGAGGCTGATGAGATACATAATGAGCTTTTAAAGTCAAAACCTTTTGTATATACCAGGAGGCATTATTTTTCGTACAGGAATAGTGATTACTGTTTTTATATCCGTTCCTGCCATAATATCATTTTGACACAGGAGGAGAAGGCCCAGCACTTCGTGCTGGGTTGTCATTATCCTAAGATCGAATCAAAACTATCCATTCACGCCTGTTTAATTAGAAATAATGGGAGATAAACCACCGCCTTCTAGGCGGTACTACTTCTAGTAGCATTATTTGTAACGGATGATATAATAGCTGCATGGAGGTAGAAAAAAAGGTTTATCAGAATAACAGTGCCAACGTAGTGGGC
>JAFUHD010000138.1 GCA_017469025.1 Clostridia bacterium | reverse complement strand
TGAGGACGAACAGGACCATCATCATGACCATCATGATGGCCATCATCATCACCCTCACCACCATCATGGCGGACATGATGCTGACGAGATATTCGACTCCTGGGGCGTTGAGACCGTACATCAGTTCACGGAGAGCGGCCTTGCCGATATGCTGAGCGCACTGGATGGAGACGGTTACGGCGTCATTCTGCGTGCAAAGGGCATTGTTCCCTGCGCTGATGGCGGCTGGATCCACTTTGACTATACGCCGGGTGAGCAGAACATCCGTAAGGGTGCAGCAGATGTCACCGGACGTCTTTGCGTAATTGGTTCCAATCTCGACGAGTCCAAGCTGGCATCCCTGTTTGGTGTTGCCTGAGCGGAGGCATAAAATGGCAATCCCTGTATATGTATTTGACGGCTTTCTTGAAAGCGGAAAGACTTCGTTTATCGCCAGTATCCTGCAGGATCCGGGATTCACGGTGGATGAGCATTCCCTGGTCATTCAGTGTGAGCAGGGCGAAAACGAATTTGAGCCGGAGATGCTCAAAAAGACGCATACGGATATTGAATTTGTAGAGGATGAGGACGAGTTTGACGCCGGTCTGCTTTACTCATTCGTCAAGCGGCATCATCCGGACCGGGTCATCCTTGAGATGAACGGCATGTGGGATCTGGATGCAGCACTGGCAAACCTGCCGGCGGTTATGGAGGTTTACCAGATCATTACAACGATCAATGCGGAAACATTTGAGCTCTATTCCATGAACATGGGACAGCGGATGATTCAGCACATCTCCTCTGCAGACATGATCGTTTTCAACCGCGCGACAGAGGCGACGCGTGAGCTGATCCGCAACCGTAATATCCGCAGTATGAACGTACGTGCTTCCATCTATTTCGAGAATGATGACGGCACTTCGGAGGACTATGGTGAAGGTATGCCGCCGCCATATGATCTTGATGCGGATGTAATAGAGATTCAGGATCCATGGTTTGGAATTTTCTATCTGCATGCGCAGGAGAATCCTGAAGAGTATGACGGCAAGATGGTACGATTCAAAGGCTATATCTACCGGGGCAGCGGTATCGCAAAGGATGAATTTGTTCCGGGACGGATGGGTATGGTCTGCTGCGCGAACGATACACGGTTTGTCGGTTTTATTGCCAAGGCAAATGGCTTTGAACTGCCCCGTGAGCGTAGCTGGCAGATGATTACAGCCAGGATTCAGATTGAGGAGCGGAAACAGTATCAGGGTGTTGGTCCTGTGCTGTATGTCACGGAAATGTCCCCGGCGGATCCGCCCGAGGATGAAGTGGTCATGTTTAATTACTAAACAGATGATGCGGCGTCCTTTCCGGTTTGGACGCCGCATTTTGGCAATCTGCCCTTCTGCAGGCAGAGAGAGCAGAGCCAGTCATGCATGGGCAGCTGGCAGGGAGAAAAGAGATTCGGCTGAAAATGTCGGGGAATGGCCTGGCATCCGAAGCATGACAGACTGTGCTGCTATGCAATTTCTCCATGAGCAGCTGCAGTGGTGAACGGACGTTTTATTAAAGAAGTCCGTAAATGATGAGTAATTCTCCGGTGCACGGTACCGGTATGTCAGAAAAACAGGCAGACGCAGCTATACGCAGCGCGCCTTTTTTAAGAGATGGCCCGGCACTATGTGCTGGTGTGCCAAATAATGACATTTGCAATTGATGCGGTGCCGAAAGCACAACCATGTTATTGTAAGGAGTAAGAATGGCAGAACAGAGGATGGATGAGGACCGCATCCTGGCGACGGATGTGACCTATCGTTATCCGGATGCGGAACGCAATGCAGTGGATCAGGTATCCATGCGGGTGAAGCGCGGAGAATTTCTTGCAATTCTCGGTCACAACGGATCCGGTAAATCGACACTGGCCAAGCTTTTCAACGCACTGTATGTCCCTGAATCCGGCACGGTTCTGATGTGCGGAATGGATACCAGGGATGATGAGCTGGTATTTGAGATCCGGCAGAATGCCGGGATGGTCTTTCAAAATCCGGATAATCAGATTGTGGCTACCATTGTTGAGGAAGATGTGGCTTTCGGACTTGAAAACAATGGTGTTCCGCCGGCAGAGATCCGTGTGCGGATAGATGAGGCACTTAAAATCGTCAATATGAGTGAATACGCCCGTAAAGCGCCGCACATGCTGTCCGGCGGACAGAAGCAGCGTGTGGCTATTGCAGGCGTACTGGCGATGAAGCCGAAAGTCATTGTCCTGGATGAATCCACTGCCATGCTGGATCCCAGCGGACGTGCTGAGGTCATGAATACGGTGCACCGTCTGAACAGGGATGAGGGCATCAGCATTGTGATCATCACACACTATATGAGCGAGGCGGCAACAGCGGATTATGTGATTGTCATGGACGATGGAAAGATCCGCCTGACGGGGACGCCGCGAAAAGTCTTTTCAGATGTTGAAACGGTCCGCTCGCTCGGTCTGGATGTTCCCCCGATGACCGGACTGGCGCATGATCTGCGGCATGCGGGCATTGATATCCGGCCTGATGTGCTGACGGTCGAGGAAATGGTGGAGGAAGTATGCCGCTTGTCGTAGAAAATCTGAATCATATTTATATGAAGGGCGGACCATATGAGACGCAGGCGCTGCACGATGTGTCCTTTACGATTCGTGATGGAGAGTTTGTCGGCCTGATCGGGCACACCGGAAGCGGCAAGTCTACGCTGGTCCAGCATCTGAACGGCCTTCTGCAGCCGGACAGCGGCAGAGTACTGGTGGACGGTACGGACCTTGCGGACAAGACGGCGGACCGGAAACAGATCCGCTGTAAGGTCGGTCTGGTATTTCAGTATGCGGAAAACCAGCTGTTTGAGGAAACGGTGGAGAAGGACATTGCCTTCGGACCGAAGAATCTCGGGCTGGATGCGGCAGAAGTTGACCGGCGTGTACGCGAGGCCATGCGGCAGGTTGCCCTAGATTATGAAACCATTTCCCAGAAGTCTGTCTTTGAACTGTCCGGCGGTCAAATGCGCCGTGCGGCCATAGCGGGCGTACTGGCGATGAAGCCGAGCGTTCTTGTCCTGGACGAGCCGTGCGCTGGTCTGGATCCGCACGGTCGTGAGGAAATTCTGGGACTGATCAAGCGGCTGCATACAGAATCCGGCGCGACCATTGTTATGGTCAGTCATTCCATGGATGATGTGGCGCAGCTGGCTGAACGGGTTCTGGTAATGGAAAAAGGCCGGCTTGTCATGGATGGAACGCCGGAGGAGGTCTTCACGCGCGGAGAAGAACTGAGATCCATGGGACTGGATGTACCCCAGGTCGTACAGCTGTGTGAACAGCTGCGTGCACGGGGATATGAGATTCCTGAGCGGATTTACCGGATGGAGGATATCCGGGAGATTCTTCTCAAGATACTGAAAAAGGGGGAACACCATGCTCAATGACATTACGCTGGGCCAGTATTTCCCCGGCACATCTCCGATTCATAGGATGGACCCGCGTATGAAGCTGATCCTGACCATCATCTACATTGTGGGTGTTTTTCTGGTCAAGAGCTTTGCAGGCTATGCGGTTGCATTTCTTTTTCTGTATCTGATAGTGCGGATTGCAGAAATTCCATTCAAATATCTGATAAAAGGCGTAAAGCCGCTGCGTTTCATTATTATCTTTACTTTTCTGCTGAATCTGTTCTTCCTGACAGGTGAAACACCGCTGCTTGATATCGGACCGGTTCATCTGACACGGGAAGCACTCTTCAACGCGGTCTATTTCTCTTTGAGACTTGTATTTCTGGTCATGGGAACTTCAGTGCTTACCCTGACGACCAGTCCGGTACAGCTGACAGATGCATTGGAGCGCCTTCTGCATCCGCTGCAGCGGTTTCATTTTCCGGCACACGAGCTGGCCATGATGATGACCATAGCGCTGCGCTTTATTCCGACACTGCTGGACGAAACGGATAAAATCCAGAAGGCGCAGATGGCGCGTGGTGCTGACTTTGAGTCAGGCAATCTGATTCAGCGGGCAAAGGCGATGATTCCCCTGCTTGTGCCGCTGTTTGTAAGTTCATTCCGGCGTGCCAATGATCTGGCTATGGCAATGGAGGCCAGGTGTTACCGCGGAGGAGATCACAGAACACGGCTGCGTGAGCTACGCTACACGCGCCTGGATGCAGTGGCGGCTGTCGTTATGTGCGGCTTTATCGTCGTGATCATCCTGGAGGGACGTATCTTTGGATAACTGGACGCTGCACTCAAAGCACCGGCTGTCCGCAGCAGATATTGTACCGCAGGGCAAACGGCGTATCCGGATGCAGGTGGAATTTGACGGGACACAGTATGCGGGATGGCAGCGTCAGGCAAATGTGCTGAGTGTGCAGGAATGTCTTGAATCGGCTGTGGAAGCGCTGACCGGAGAACAGCTGGCCGTCATTGGGTGCAGCCGGACAGATGCCGGCGTCCATGCACTCGGACTGGTCTGCCATATGGATACTGCCTGCAGAATTCCGCCGGAGCGTATGCCTTTTGCGCTTAACACAAAGCTGCCGGAGGATATCCGGGTACGCGCGGCATGTGCGGCGCCGCCGGGATTTCATGCCCGTTACAGTACATGTGCGAAGGCATACCGGTATACGTTTTACAATTCAAGGCAGATGTGCGCGATTGGACGGCAATATGCCATGCATGTACCTGTTCCGATGAACGAAACACGAATGCTGGAAGCTGCTGAGGCGTTGATCGGTACACATGATTTTGCGGCGTTTGCGGCCAGTGGAAATGTTTCAAAAAGCACTGTGCGCACGGTTTATGCGCTGCGCATCTGGCGGGATAAAGAACGGATCCATCTGTGTATTATGGGAGATGGCTTCCTTTACAATATGGTCCGTATCATTGCCGGCACGCTTGCGGAGATTGGAACGGGGAAACGGCCGGTGGATGCATTCTGCAGGGGCATTGAAACCGGGGACCGGCTCTGCCTTGGACCAACAGCACCTGCATGCGGCCTGACCCTCGAACAGGTATTCTATGAGGGAGATGAGGCAGCAGCCAGGCAGATTTTCATGCCGGAGCTGACGGGTGTGCGGACGCTGTTTTAGCAGATGAAAGCTTGGGACGGAAAGGAACAACATGGCAGTATTTGGATCTAGCGATATGGGCATGGATCTGGGCACCTCGGTTGTACATATCGTCATGAAGGAAAAGGGTGTCGTATTAAGCGAACCCTCCTACGTAGCCTTTGAGCGGGATACCCGCAATGTGATTACGGTGGGCACGGAAGCCATGCGTATGTTTGGACGGACGCCTTCAGGCATTGCCGTGGAGCGGCCGTTTCGTGAGGCACATATCCGCAGCTTTGATCTGGTCAGCAAGATGATGAGCTATTATCTGCGGGAGATTACGGGCAAGCGGAGGGCGATCCGGCCGCGTCTGTATCTGGCTCTGCCAAGCGGCATGGCACCGACTGAACGTCAGACGATTATTGACCTGGCTGTGGACGCGGGTGTCCGCAGCGTTGTGCCGGTAGATGAGAGTGTTGTTTCAGCCATAGGCGGAAGCGTGCGTATCGACCAACCCTATGGACGGATGAACGTCGATATCGGCGGTGCTAGAACAAACCTGGCGGTCTTTTCGATGGGCAATCAGGTCAAGTGGTCAATTGAGGATTTCGGCGGAGACCGTCTTGATGAGGCTATCATGGATTACATGCGCCGAAAACACAATCTGATGATAGGCCAGCGTTCCGCTGAGGTACTCAAGATTAATCTCGGTTCTGCCCGGGGGCACGGGCCGAAGCTTGAGGAGGAAACATACGGCCGGAGCCTGATTTCCGGTCTGCCGCGCGCGGTAACGGTAAACTCTGAGGAAATAACAGAGGCACTGGAACCGTCGCTCCGCGATTTTGTGAGTCTGCTCCACCGGTTTATAGAACAGACGCCTCCTGAACTGGCGAGTGATATCTTTGATGCCGGCATTACACTGTCGGGCGGCGGAGCCAGACTGTACGGACTGGATGATCTTCTGACCAGTCAGCTGAACATTCAGGTACATGCGGCAGATGAGCCGGAGCTTTGTGTGGCCCGTGGCCTTTCCGAGCTTTTGAATAACCCGAATGCCTATGAGAAGATCAATCTGCGTTCCCCCTACAGGGAGGACGAAATGTTGGACTGACGGCAGCAAAGACAGATGACCGTGAATTCTGAATCAAATGAACAGGCCGTGCATGGCGGCCTCTGCGAAAAGGGAAGGGAGGAGACTCTGTGAAACGGATTACGCTCGTAGTGATGCTTTTTGCAATGCTGTGGGTACTCGGCGGATGCTTTGTTTCGCCGGATCCGACATTGGAACCCCTTGAAATCGGCAGTAATGATGTACCGTTTGGTACACTGCAGCCGCTTCCGACAGCGGTGCTGACGCCGAGCCCGGACCCGTCGCCGAGTCCTACGCCGGATGAATGGCAAAACAGCGATCAGAGCACATGGGAGGACTGGTCAAAGGATGTTCTGCCCACGGCAACGCCCAGAACAGCAGCAACGGCTGCGCCGGACGCTGCATCATGGCAGACCTCGACGACAGATTATAATACTGGCTATCCGGTATTGCGTCTCGGCTCTACGGGAACGGACGTATCTGATCTGCAGACACGCCTGACCGAACTGCGCTATTACAGCGGCGTGATTGACGGCCGTTATTCGGCGGAAACACAGCAGGCAGTGATGGAGTTCCAGCAGAAGAATGGTCTGACGGCGGACGGCATTGCCGGCCGGCAGACGCAGGATCTTCTTTATTCAACCGGTGCACAGCCGAAGGTAATTGCCGTCAGTGCGGAGAATACAGACAGCGGGTATCTGCTGCTTAAAGAAGGCGCCTCGGGGATAGATGTTCGAAAACTGCAGGCACGTCTGGCAGAACTCGGGTATTATTCCGGCGGTACGGATGGTATCTACGGTTCAAGCACGACGGATGCCGTTAAGGCATTCCAGCGGGCAAACGGCCTCAGTGCGGACGGACAGGCTGGTGCCCAGACACAGAGCAGGCTTTATTCGGCTACGGCCGTGTATGCATCCTCGCCGGTTACAACTGCGAATCCGGATGCGGTACGTTCTCTGTCGCTTGGCATGACGGGAAATGATGTATACGCCCTGCAGGAGCGGCTGATTGCACTGCGTTATCTGAACGGCGTGGCGGACGGCGTCTTCGGTGAGGAAACCCAGGCGGCGATTTCTGCCTTCCAGAAAAACAATGGACTTACGGTAGATGGTACAGCCGGCGCCAGTACGCTGAAGCGTCTTTTTGGCTCAGCCAAGGCCGCCACCGGGTCGACGCCGACACCGGTTCCGGCCGGGGCAACGGTGCTCCATGAGGGAGACTATGGCGATGCAGTTTATCAGATGCAGACGCGGCTGTTTGAACTTGGTTTTTACAATGGACGGATTGACGGGCGCTTTGGCCCGGATACGACTGAGGCGGTACGTGCCTTTCAGGCAGCAAACGGCCTGACTGTGGATGGAGTACCTGGCAAGGGAACCTTTGCCGCCATGCAGTCTGCATCTGCAGTTACCGCATCTGCCAGCCAGGAAACGGCCAAAGCAGCGTCTGCCGGTACAGAAACAGCAGGGACGGATACGACGCTGGTGCTGCGCCGCGGTGACCGGGGAGAGGCCGTTCTGCTTCTGCAGCAGACGCTCAAAAAGCTGGGCTATCTGTCCTGGGAACCGGACGGTGAATTTGGTGCCGGCACCGAGAATGCCATTAAAGCGTTTCAGAAGGCGAATGGCCTGACGGCGGACGGTATTGCCGGGAAGGGAACACTGGCGATTCTTTACAGCAGTGATGCCAGGGCCAGTACAGGAGGCAGTGCGTCCGCAGCACCGACCAGAGTGCCTGCAACCCCGACGCCGCGCCCGAATATGGATGTTGTGCTTCAGTGGCAGAGTGAAGGCTCTGATGTACTGCAGTATCAGGCACGTCTGGCTGAGCTCGGCTACCTCACCTCGAAGAATGTAACCGGTGTATTTAACCAGCCGACAGTCGAGGCAACGAAGGCGTTCCAGACAATGAACGGACTCAAGGTGGACGGCGCAGCCGGCCCGCAGTCCCTCAAGCTGATTTATTCAAATGATGCCCTGAATGCGGACGGTGTCCGCGTCGGGGATCTGATCGGGGCTGTTGAAGCCAGCCCCGAAACCATTTTAAAAACCGGAATGACAGGCGAACAGGTACGACTTTTGCAGAGCCAGCTGGCGGCACTGGGGTACCTGTCCGCCTCTTTTTCAAGCGGCGTTTATGATACGGAAACGGAAGCGGCTGTCCGCAGATTTCAGGCGGCAAACGGCCTGACGGCAGACGGACAGGCGGGCAGTGCGACCCAGTCGCTGGCGGTTTCAAGCCGCGCAAGGTCAGCGGAAACCGTGTCCATGTCGGTCAGCAACAAAAGCCGTGAAACGGCAGAGCAGCGGTTGAACGGCCAAAATCAGACGACGCTTGTCGGCGGCGGATTTTTATGCAGTGGCGGCGGGAAGATCTATTATGCGGATGTGAGCCGCGGCGGAGCACTGACATCCAGTGAAGGCAACCGGGTTCATGTGCTGTCCGAAGACTGTCCGCGGGCACTTCACTGTACAAACGGATGTCTGTACTATATTGCGGAGGATCAGGGATCTGACTGCATTATCCGGATGAATACGGATGGGACCGGACGTGAGGTCCTGCTGCGCGCAGATGTTCTCGTGCAGTTTCTTCTGCATGACGGGATCATGTATTATCTCGGGTCGGACGGCAGCCTAAAAGAAAGAACACTCTCCGGAGAGGAGCGTGTTCTGATTGGCAATGTCGGTGCTTTTTCACTGGATGCAGAGGGAAACCGGCTGATCTGCGTGCAGCCGGAAACAGTAACCGCCTATACGCTTGGCAGCGGCAGTGAAACGGTGCTTTTTTCAGGACCGGCAGAAGAGGCTGTCTGCTGCGGGAATCTTTACCTGATTCTGTCGGCGGGCCGCATCGTGCGCGTTTCAGAAACAGGCAATACGGCCATTTCCTCCCAGTCAGCCCGGCATATCGGGGTGTATCGGGATAAGGTTATTGAGGTGACCGGGAGCGGTATTTACACGATGGACATCAATGGTGTAAACAGGCGCGAGGTATTGACAGGCACGTATGAGTGTTTTGCAGTGGCAGAGGGAATGCTCTATGCCGGCGGACGCGAAGGATATACCGCCAAAGTGCAGCTGTAGTGCTTACAGAGAAAAGGCGTCATCCAGACCGTGCAGAAAATCTGCCTGTACGGGATCTGCCAGAAGGCAGTTGTAGGCTGTTTCAGCGGCGCTGACAAAGGACTTCCGGAGTCCGTTCAGACCGAAATCAAGCAGCGGACACATATCGGCGCGTGGGTCCAGCCGGACTCTGGGACTGCCGTTTTCAAAGCGCAGAAAGAGCGGAAACAGCCGGCACGCAAGCGGTCTCATTTCGCGCGGACAGGATCCGTTGCAGACAAAAATCTGTGCCCTGTGCTGCCCGATCCGGTAATTGGCAGGCAGAATGTGCCCGAAGGTGCATCCCTCATATAGTTTTTCTTCGTCCGGAAACAGAATCATGCCTGTTTCCTGATCCCCCTGGCAGCAGGCGGCGCCGCACAGTGTCCCGCAGTTCCGGGCCAGCGGTGTTTCGTCAAGCAGCAGATCACGGGCATGGTTCAGTACGTGAATGGACATGAGTTGCCTCCTTCAGTTTATCGGCCTCGCATCAATCTCAAATGCCTTTTTCTTCATCATTACCATTCTGTCAGGTCTTCATGCAGACCCGTTTGGAATGACAGAGCGGATCATTGCAGAAATCATATCATGGATTCCGGAAAATGTCACGAAAGTCAGCAGGAGCAGAATATGCAGGGAAAGATCGTCACGGTTAAACGGGAAACCAGCGGCAGTTTACAGCCGGAGAATGTACTGAGGCAGTGCAGTGCAGCCGGAGCAGGCCTTGAGGCTTATGCGGGCAGTGTGCAGACGATCTATCTGGATCCGCCTTTTTTTACAGGTCGTTCATTCAGACGCCGGCTGCATACAGATGAAACGGATGTTTCTGTTGAAGCCTATGCAGATACATATGAGAATATGGATGCCTATGTGGCGTTTATGCGTCAGGCACTGGGAAATGCAAAAACACTGCTGACAGCCAGGGGGACATTGTTTCTGCATGTGGATTATCGTGTCAGTGCCCGGATGCGTCTCCTGCTGGATGAGGTATTTGGGGAAAACAGGTTTATCAATGAGATCATCTGGGGATATGAGTCAGGCGGACGCGCGAAAAACTTCTTTTCCCGCAAGCATGATACGATCTTCTTTTATGCCAGGGGCAAAGATTACTTTTTTGATCTCACTGCTGTGCCAAGCGGTACACGCGAGATCAAGAACAATCATATGCGCCGCAGCGTGGATGAGAACGGCCGCAGCTACCGCATGATCAAAAGTGCGGGCAGGGAATACCGTTATTATGATGATGAACCGGTTTATCCCACCGATGTCTGGACGGATATCTCCCATCTGCAGCAGCGGGACCCTGAGCGGACCGGATATGAAACGCAGAAACCCCTGAAGCTCCTGCAGCGTATTCTGGGCTCGGCCTCAAAAAAGGGTGATCTGGTCGCCGATCTGTTTGCCGGCAGTGGCACAACGGGCATTGCAGCGGTCCGGATGGGACGGCGTTTTCTGATGTGCGATCAGGGGGATCAGGCAATTCTTGCGGCGGATGCACGGCTGGCTCATGAAGACTGCAGCTATGCCATAGAGGCCGGGACAAGAGCGGATGCGGCATTGCTTGAAGTGGATGTTGTGCCGGTATCAGGCGGCCGCAGAATCCGGCTTGTTGGTTTTCATCTGCCCGATGAAAACAAAGGGACAGGACTGCATGGTCTCAGTGCAATTGATCACTGGTCCTGTGGATATGTCGTCGGCGATACCTACAGACGCACCCTGACCGCCTTCACAGCTGACCAGCAGGTTACGGTTTCAGACATGACAGAAGGCGAAGGAACACTGGCTGTTATGATCTGGGACTATCTTGGAAACAGGCGCTGTTACTGCCTTCAGGCTGTTTAGAAGGACTTCTGTTGCACAGCATCTCATCGCGAAAAAACAACAGAGTTTTTATAGACACTGCGCAGGATGTGGCTATATACTTTGCGGAGAATACTTGTTGTTCTGGACAGTCACGGTTTATTCTGGTCTTCCTGGATGGATGCTGTCCGGCGTTTCTGATGGAAACGGCACGCAGCAGCCGTTTCCTTTCGGAAGTACCAAACTTTTGTAACTGCACCCACCGGGAGTTTCAAAGATTGAGAATCGGGATTCCACGCGTTATAATGAACGATATACCGGACGAAAGCGAAAGGCAGGCTGGCAGATGAATCAGGTTTCAACATTGTCCATGATTTCCATGGGCTTTTGCCTTATAATGAGTGCTGTGCTGCCGATTGGTCTGTTCATTGTGCTGCGCAGGCGGTTTGGAGCAGACCGTATGCCGTTTTTTACAGGTATTGCGGTGATGCTGATGTTTGCCTTTGGTCTTGAGCAGATTGTGCATCGTCTTGTTCTGGGTTCTGCAGCCGGTACAGTGATTCAGCAGACCCCTGTACTTTATGCACTTTACGGCGGCCTGATGGCAGGACTGTTTGAGGAGACCGGCAGACTGCTTGCATTTCGGACCGTGCTCCGGAACTCGTTTAAAAAAGATGTTAATGCACTCATGTATGGTGCAGGTCATGGCGGCATAGAGTGCCTGATCATTCTCGGCATTACGAATCTCAACAATCTGCTGTTTTCCGTGATGATCAACAGCGGACGTACGTCAAAGCTTACAGAAAATCTGTCGGGCAGCATGCTTTCGCAGATGGAAAGCAGCATAGCGCTTCTCTGTACGGCATCTCCCGCGCTGTTCCTGGGTGGATTGTTGGAGCGCATGATTGCGATGGCCCTGCATCTTGCCCTGTCCGTTCTGGTTTATATTGCAGTAAAGCATCATAAGACTGCATTATTTTCTCTGGCAATTGCGGGACATGCACTGGTGGATGCCGGATCCGCGTATGCTTCGCTGACTGGTGTTCCGGCATTTGTCATAGAAACTGGTATTGCCTTTGCAACGTGCATTATCTGCCTGCTGGCAGGCAGGATATGGATATGTGAGGGGTGTGTTCTCAAAACAGAGCGCACATGAAGCTTTATAACCCGTCTGGCGGTGTAAGCCGGGCTGAAACAGGAGAAACATCAGATACGGAGCTGAAAGCTCTGACCTTTTTTATGGAAGAGACAGAAGCGCGGATTAATTGAAGCCAACAGCTGTAGGAACTGTATTTGAAGGAGAATGGATGAATCATTATTATACGTACCTGCTGCGCCAGCTGATGGAGCGTAACGAAGTGGTTTCTATCTATTCGGATGAGAATCATCCGGATGATTTTATGGTTGGATATATAGAAAAGGTGGACGCGCAGCATTACCTGATCTGTGAATTTGCGCCGTGGGGTGAACCGGATGCCTATCGGGTCCGCCGTACCCAGGATGTCCTTTCCGTACTGTACGGAGAAGAATATGAGGAACGCATCCGGCTTATGCTGCAGATCAACGGACGGAAAATCAAGCGGATCCTGCCAAAGGATGATCCATGCGAGGATGGTGTTCTTCTGTCGGTGCTGCAGGCATGCCGTGAGCGGCGTGAAATTGTTTCACTGATCCTTGGAATGGAATTGTACTGCGGGCGTGTAAAGGACTGCAATGGTCTGTATGTAACACTGGAGGCATTTGATTTCTTTGGACGTGCTGCCGGTGAACAGATTTTTGAACTTCGGGATATAGACGTATTGCAGTTCCGGTCTGGGGAAGAGGAGATGTACCGTCAAATGGAGGCGTGGCATGCCTCAAGGAAGAACAACGAAGGAGCGGGAGGACAGGTGGATGAAGATTACAATCCTGACGACGTTTCCTGAGATGTTTGCACCGCTGCATACCAGTATTTTCGGCCGTGCCGAGAAAGCCGGCTATCTTGAAATCCGGGAAGTAGATATTCGCAGCTATTCTGCCAACAAACATCACAATACGGATGATGCTCCGTTTGGCGGTGGTGCCGGCATGGTCATGCTGGCCCAGCCCATTGTGGATGCCATACGGGATGTTCAGGGGGAGCATTTTTGCGGAAAACGTATTTATCTTTCGCCGAGAGGCAAAACGCTAACGCAGGCAGATGCCGAGAAATATGCACGGGAGCCGGAGCTCATTCTGCTTTGCGGACACTATGAGGGCGTGGATCAGCGGGCAATCGATCTGTGCATCGATGAAGAAGTCTCCATCGGCGATTATGTGCTGACCGGTGGGGAACTGCCTGCCATGGTGCTGGTCGACTGTATTGCCCGCCTCATTCCGGGTGTTCTTGGCTGCAGCGAGAGCGCGGAAAGTGAAAGCTTTTCTTCAGGACTGCTTGAATATCCGCAGTATACGCGTCCCCGGATATTTGAGGACCTTCCGGTGCCGGAGCCGCTGCTGAACGGAAATCATCGGGAAATTGAAGCGTGGCAGTTTCAGGAGGCGCTCTATATTACGTTCAGGCGCCGGCCTGAGATGGCGGAGCGTTATCTGGAGGGTCTTAAGCTTACCCGCAGCCGCAGAAAACTGGTGGATGCAGTCCGTGAACGGATACGTCTTGAGGATGAGGCAGACCGTATCAGGGAATCAGACAGTGAGACAGTTGGAACAGCCGACGCGGTTCCATGTGGACTGTCCGCGGAGGAATAATATGATTTTCTTTGTTCGTCATGGAGAGCCCGATTTCTCTGCTGCAAATACGGGTATTTATCAGGGATTCGGTGTTCATCTGTCCGGCCTGACTAAAAATGGAATCCGGCAGATTGAAATGCTTGCAGACCATATCTTCCTGAAAGACTGCAGAATGATTCTGTCATCTCCTTATACGAGGGCACTGCAGTCAGCAGCCATTCTGTCTAGGCTATTTCGTGCGGAAATTGTTGTTGAACCATTACTGCATGAGTGGCTGGCAGATAAAGACACCTATCTTCCGGATGCGGAGGCGGGACAGGCGTATAAGGCCTACAGGGAAAACAATGGCTGTTATCCAGAAGGTGTTTCCTGCAACTGGGAGAGTGTGGACGATCTGAGAGCGCGTGTTGCCAGTGTGCTCAGCCGATATCCGGATGAGGAAAACCTGATTGTCGTCTGCCATGGCATGCTGATTGAATCCGTAACCGGTATTCATCCGGAATGCGGAGAATTCATCGGCATTGAGCGCAGCGACCTGTATTTGTGTTAAGACCGGCAGTCAGTAAGAGGATGAACATTCCCGGAAATGGAATGATCCCATTGATGTGGACAAGGTCCACCTCAGTCATGTATAAGGCCTGACAACACGATTTTCCGGGCTTTGTCAGGCCGTATAAATGCCGGAAAAGATGAGGAGGAGCGTGACTGGATTGCATAAACCACTGTGTGTCGGTATTCTGGCCCATGTAGATGCTGGGAAAACGACACTTTCTGAACAGATTCTGATGCATACAGGCCGTATCAGGACACTGGGACGCGTGGATCACGGGAATGCGTTCATGGACAATGATGCACTTGAGCGTCAGCGCGGCATCACCATCTTTTCCGAACAGGCATCGGTTTCTCTTTCGGATGATACGCGGATAGTGCTGATCGATACACCAGGCCATGAGGATTTTGCGGCTCAGCGTATGCGTGCGCTGCTCGTGATGGATGTATGTATTCTGGTGGTATCCTGTGCGGACCGCATACAGAGCGGAACAAAGGCGATCTATCAGCAGGTACGTGCAGCAGGCATACCGGTGCTCTTTTTTCTCAACAAAACAGATCAGGAAAATGCCCACCCGGAGGAAACGCTCATCGAGCTTCGGGAGACGCTTGGCGCAGAAATACTGCCTGCAGACTGGGAAAGTGAAGCTGCACGTGAAGAGATTGCACTGCTGGATGAAAAGCTGCTTGAGTGTCATCTTGAGGGACAGGCTACGGATAATGATTATCTTACAGTGCTTCGCAGGCATCTTGAATCCGGCACCGTCAGGGTATACTGTATGGGATCAGCCTTGCAGGACAGAGGTGTAACCGAACTGCTGGATATTCTGCCAAAGCTGTTTAAGGCAAGGATTGCCGGCAGTGTGTCGGAACCGTTCTCCGGAATTGTCTACCGGGTGCGCCGGCAGAGTGGTCAGCGGCTGTCATATGTCCGTGTTCTGAGCGGGAATGCATCTGCCAGACAGGAGGTAGAGACGGTCCGTGGATCCGAGAAGATTCATGCTCTGTTTGAGGCACAGGGACAGCGGCTCACTGGAATTGACCAGTGCGCAGCAGGGGATGTGGCTGTTCTTACAGGCATTTCAGCGATTCCGGGAGAGATAATCGGAAAAGATGCAAGGTCGGCAGACCGCCCGGAAGCCATGATGGTACAGGCGCTGACACCGGTACCGCCGATGACCAAGCAGAAACTGCTGGAGGATCTGCGGTCGCTTGAAGAAGAGGAACCGGAGC
>JAFUHD010000137.1 GCA_017469025.1 Clostridia bacterium | reverse complement strand
TCATCACACAACTGGTCCGGGACAGACAGACACAATATGAGTTTTCGAAAGAAAACATCGACAAGATCAACAGAAAGTGCCATGATCTCAAGCATCAGCTGAAAGCACTTGAATACCTGTCAGACCAGGAGCGCATGAAACAGATACGTGAAACACAGCATGCCATCGACTTCTATGACGCCGTTGTGCATACCGGAAATGAAGCGCTGGATGTACTGCTGACCGAAAAGAGCGTCTACTGTATGAACCGCGCCATACGTCTTTCCTGTACGGTTACCTCCAGCAGACTGCAGGTAATTGAGCTGGTCGATCTTTATACCCTGCTCGGAAACGCAATAGACAACGCCATCGAAAGCGTTGACCGGCTCGATGAGAATGAGAAAAAAGTCATCAGTCTGAATGTGAGTGACCTGGGACAGATGCTCCATATTCAGATCGAGAATTATTATGCTGGAACACTTGAACTCGCCGACGGTCTGCCGGTAACAACCAAGGAGGACCGGGACAATCATGGATACGGTGTCAAGAGCATCCGTTCCATTATCAGCAAATATGGCGGCGATATGCAGATCAGTCTGGAGGGGCAGGTGTTCTCCCTGCAGATCCTGATTCCCGGCTGAATCTGAACTTTCTGTGCCAAAAAACAGCTTTCCGTGCCTGCGCACTTGCGCAGGCATTTTTTTATACCGTATGATATGTTGCAGCGGAATCCAACGTTAAACCCATCATCATCAGGAAGGAAAGGAATCTCAATGAAAAAGCAGAGAAGTCACATTTACCGGGGTCTTGCCAGCATCTTTCTTGCCCTGCTTGTCATCTTCGGGCTCGTCTCCCAGGTGGCAAACTCATGGAGCGGGAAGGTCAATGAACTGCTGGGCATCTCGGACAACACCATGACCCGGTCCGGCAATCCTGCAGATTACCGGTTTACATCGGATTATGCCAGCGGATCTGACCTGATAAATGCCGAAATTGCGCTCAATACGCGCATGGAAGCAGAAGGTGCAGTCACGCTGAAAGGCATGCCCGCCGTCGCCGGCAGGAAAGTTACGCTGTTCGGCATGCGCAGCGGCGCAAAAATGCAGTTTGGCGGATCCATGGGCGAACTGGTGGACAGTTCCAACGTCGTGACCCTGGCAGATGCACTCACGGCAAACGGTTTTGACGTAAACCCTGCCATGGTTGAGTTCATCAAGCGCATGGAAACAGATTATGCACCCTCACGTTCGTCAGGCGGCAATATCATCTTCGATTACGAAGATCAGGGATCCAAAATCAATGAAATACCCGTTTCCGAATACAAGACATCCGATATCGGAGAATATACGGATGCTGCGATCCTCGTCTTCGGACGGGATGCCGGCGAATCTGCCTGTTTCTATCCAGGACCCAACGGCATGGAGGAACCGGCGGAATTTACCGGGTCCCCGACCGGAAACATATTCTCTCTCACCAATGAAGAACGCGGCCTTGTCAATTTTGTCAAGCAGCAGGGCTTTGGCAAAATCGTTGTTCTGCTGAATTCCGGAACCTCCATGGAAATTGAGGAACTGAAAGCAGACAGCGCAGTCGACTGCCTGATGTGGATCGGCAATCCGGGTGCATACGGCACATACGGTATCGCCAAGCTGCTGTCCGGCGAGCTGCTGCCCTCCGGCCATCTTCCGGATACCTTTGCGGTCAACTCTGCAAAGAGTGCAGCAGCCCAGAACCTGGGCGTATATACCTTCACCAACTATCCGGACATTGATACTACCAACAACAACGGTCTGCGTTCCAGCTGGTATCTGGTTGAGGCAGAAGGCATCTATACCGGGTACAAGTATTATGAAACCCGGTACTATGACTGCATTATGGGCCAGGGAAACGCAGCCTACGCCGCCCATAACGAAACTGCCGGCGGCGGTACTGTCTGGAACTATGACAACGAAGTCAGCTATACCTTCGGTTACGGCATGGAGGGATCCACATTCTCCGAAGAAATCACCGAATCAAAGATCGACTGGTCCGGTGCCGAGGAAAGCACGGTAACCGTAAAAGTTACCAATACCGGCGATGCCGCTGCAAAGCATGCGGTCCAGCTGTATGTATCCCTTCCCTATACCGATGAAGACCGGAAAAACGGACTCGAGAAGAGCGCCATCCAGCTCATCGGATACGGAAAGACAGGCGAAGCAAAAGAAAAAACATTTGCCGATTACGTACTGCTTGCCCCCGGAGAGAGCGAGGATATTACCATCCGCTTTAATGCCCAGGACATCTATTCATATGATAAAGCTTTCATTCATGACGGTTTCCAGGGTGCGTATGTACTCTCTGCCGGCGACTACTATTTTGCCACCGGCAACGGCGCACACGAAGCAGTCAACGCAGTGCTGAACGCACAGCGGGGCAGCACGCTTGAGACGACCGGTGCATGCCTTGTGCAGACGCTCGCAGATGAGATGCACATCATCGAATCCCACGGCGTTACCATCCAGAACCGCATGACGGATGCAGAGCTGAATACCTGGAACACAAACCTGACCGTCACATATCTGAGCCGCAGTGACTGGGCAGGCACATTCCCTGTCAGCATGGACGGTCTCACCGCAACGGACGCCATGATCACCTATCTGCGCAACGCCACCTACGATGCAGCTGCGGAACGTGCCCATTATGACGGCGCCACGGTATTCACCTACGGTGTGGACAACGGCATAAAGGCCGTGGATCTGGCCGGCCTCAGCTATGACGATCCAAAGTATGAGCTTGCCCTTCAGGAACTCACACTGCAGGATCTGGCCAACCAGTATATCGCTTACCTGGAAGAATTGCGTACACTGGCCGTCCCGAAGGAAAGCCCTGCCGATTCACCGCTGGGTCTCATCGCAAAAATCGGACAGCGTACCGCTGGAACCATTTTTGAAGTTTCCTCTGACGATCCGGCTTTTGGACACATGACCAACGTCTATGTAGGCGGACCCGTGGTCGCAGCAACCTTTTCCCCGCTCCTGCAGAGCGAAGAGGGCCGCCTGATCGCCAACGATGCGCTCTGGTCCGGCTATAACGACTGGTACGGTCCCGGTATGAACCTGCACCGCACCCCCTATAACCTGCGCAATATTGCCTATTACTCCGAGGATGCAGTCCTGACGGGCATGACAGGCACCTATGTCCATACGGCTGCATACAAACTTGGTCTGGTTACCGCCACGAAACACTTTGCATTCAATGATCAGGAAACAAACCGGGACGGCATCGCGGTATTCATGAGTGAGCAGGCAGCACGTGAAAATGAACTGCGCGGCTTCCAGATTGCAATCCGCTCTGACAGCGTAAAAGGCATGATGAGCGCCTTCAACCGTGTCGGCTGTACCCATATTGCGGCACACCGCGGTGTCATGAATGGTATTCTCCGCGGCGAATGGGGCTGGAACGGATACCTGATGACAGACTCCGTAAAATCCAGCGCATATTTTCTCCCGCGTGAGTGCATCATGGCAGGCAATGACATGATGTTGGGCGGCTCCAACAACGGCTCCATCTGGAAATGGTCAGCAGATGCACTTGCAGATGATCCGGTCCTCCAGAGTGCCGTGCGCGAAAGCTATCACAGAAAGTTATACACGTTCGCAAACAGCTCGCTGCTGAACGGCATGACCAATGATTCCGGTTCCTCCGGCGCAGTGGTCTGGTGGGTCCTGACGCTCCGGATCATCATGGGCGTAATGTTTGTGGGACTGATTGCCTTTACCACACTCTCAATCATGGCGTACAGAAAGGAAAGGAGGCAGTAACCATGGCAAACACAAAGAAAAAAAGCGGCATCCACCTGGCTTCCGGTGTGATTACGCTGATCCTGTCCATTCTGGGTCTCGGACTCTTCCTGATGAGTTTCACCACCAATTACTACACCTTTGGCGGAATGAATTCCCCGATGATTCTGTTCCTCATCTGCGGAGCAATTGTCTTTGGCATTCTCTCCATGGTCCTGGTGCATAAGCACCCGGAAAACTACTGGCTCCGTTTTCTTTCCTTTATTGTCATCGGCTGTCTCGCCGGTGCAGCAATCCTGCTAATCGGCGACCGTGTCGAAGGTATCGGCAACTGTATCGTAACCGACTATGACTCCGGCCACGGTGGCGAAGAGGCCATCTACCTGTCGCTGGCAAGCTCGCTTCTCCTGCTGATCGGCACGGTATATGCCATCATCGGCTGCTTCCACCGGGATCCGGATGCCAGGCCTGGCAGACTCAAAACGCTGCTCATGGCCATCATTGCTGCAGCCCTGGTCATTGCCATCGGTATTGCTACAATTATGTTGACCGGCATTCTGGCACTGGGCAGCAGAACCGTCGTATCCGACGGCCAGGGTGACTATATCAGCCAGATGAAAGGTACCTATTCTGTTTCCTTCAACCAGAACAACAACAATCTGGACAATCTTAAGGATTATCAGTTCCTCTGCGCTGATTTCTCAGGCATTGCACATTATGACAACCGTCTCTACTGCGATATGAAACTGACCCTTGACGGTTCCGGCAGCTATAAGCTGTTCTCCGAAGTCTACTGTGTTGAGGCCGGCAAGCGCTGCGAAGTCGGCGATGACACCGGCCTTGGACAGGTCATCACCATGAACGCAGAAGGCACCTATATCACAAATGGAGACGGACAGGTAACCACCTCAGTTCCGACACATGCCGTCTTTGAAATGAAGATGGATACCTATTCGAGCCAGATGAAGGAAGCTGTAGGCATGAAGGTCGGCGACAGTTCG
Source organism: Clostridia bacterium (assembly GCA_017469025.1). Lineage (GTDB taxonomy): Bacteria > Bacillota > Clostridia > Christensenellales > Aristaeellaceae > Ventricola. The sequence continues at coordinate 13,318 of JAFUHD010000137.1, read as the reverse complement.
GAGGATGGTGTGTATGATTCTGCCGATCATCCGGAAGTCCTCGAGTTCGTACCGGAAACCATGTGGACTCTGTCCGGCTCTGATATCGTCAGTTACGGCGAGCCTGCACCGCATGGCACCTACACCATCTCTTTTAACCAGAACAACGGCAATCTGGAAACACTGAAGGATTATCAGTTCCTCTGTGCCGATTTCTCCGGTATTGCGCATTATGACAACCGTCTCTACTGCGACATGAGCCTGACGCTCGACGGTACCGGCAGCTACAGGCTGTTCTCCGAGGTCTACTGTGTTGAAGCCGGAAAGCGCTGCGAAGTCGGTGATGATACAGGGCTTGGACAGGTCATCACCATGAATGCAGAAGGCGCCTATACGGTGGGCGACGATGGTACAGTAACCACTTCTGCACCGGTACACGCAGTCTTTGAGATGAAGATGGATACTTACTCCAGTCAGATGAAGGAAGCCGTCGGCATGAAGGTCGGCGACAGTTCGGAGGACGGTGTCTACGACTCAGCCGAACATTCTGAAGTGCTCGATTTCGTTCCGGAAACAACCTAGACGCTGTCAAATGGTCAGATCGTCAGTTATGGCGAGGCAGCGCCGCATGGCAGCTACACCATCTCTTTCAACCAGAACAATGGCAATCTGGACACGATTAAGGATTATCAGTTCCTCTGCTCCGATTTCTCCGGCATTGCAAACTACGACAACCGTCTATACTGTGATATGAACCTGACGCTAGATGGTGCCGGCAGCTACAAGCTGTTCTCCGAGGTTTACTGCGTTGAGGCTGGCAAGCGCTGCGAAGTCGGCGACGATACAGGTCTCGGACAGGTCATCACCATGAATGCAGAAGGCACCTATACTCTGGGTGAAGACGGAACCATAACCACCGCCGTTCCGGCACATGCAGTCTTTGAAATGAAGATGGATACCTACTCCAGCCAGATGAAAGAAGCTGTCGGCATGAAGGTCGGCGACAGTTCGGAAGATGGTGTGTATGACTCCGCCAAACATCCTGAAGTACTCGATTTCGTTCCGGAAACCATCTGGACCCTGGCAAAGGGCGGAATTGTGAGCTACGAAAAAGCGAACCAGGAACCGGAAGACGCGCCCGCCGCATCTGAAGCTGCAGCAGATTCCAAGCAGGAAGATACCCCCGCCGCAGAAGTGCCAGGGGTCACCATCGTATCAGACGATGAAGGCACAAAGATGACCTTCAGGACTGACGGCACCTACCGCTTTGACTTCGAAGCCTACAGCATCGTGGATGAGGGTACCTACACCTACGAAAACGGCACCCTGACGCTGACCGATATGAACGGCGTTCAGTATTCCGCCGAGGGTGACCCGATACACCTGCATTACGGCTACTCCGGCTCCCCGGATCAGCTGACTGGCGAATACACAATTCCTGCGGACACCTTTACCTTCCCTGCCACCCCTGATAAGACAGCAGCCGCGGAAGTGCCAGGGGTCACCATCGTATCAGACGATGAAGGCACAAAGATGACCTTCCGGGCTGACGGCACCTACCGCTTTGACTTCGAGGCTTACAGTATCGTAGACGAAGGCACATACACCTATGAAAACGGCTCCCTTACGCTGACCGATGTGAACGGCGTTCAGTATTCCGCCGAGGGTGACCCGATGCACATGCATTACGGCTACTCCGGTGCCCCGGAGCAGCTCACAGGCGAATATACAATTCCTGCAGATACTTTTGCAAAATAATGCCCCAGCACCCTGTGCTGGGTTGGCAAATAATGACAACTGCAATTGATACGGTGCCGAAAGCACGACAATGTCATTAAAGGAGGTCATTTTGAAACAGATTCATGGAACCAACCTCGGCAACTGGCTGGTGCTGGAAAAATGGATGAGTCCCGCTATTTTTAAATCAACGGGAACCGAAGATGAAACCTGGCTGAACCGCAAAATGAAAGCATCTGAACTTGCCGCAGTCATGAAGGAACACCGGGATACCTATGTAACAGAACAGGATTTCAGGTTTATTGCGGAGAGCGGACTCAATATGGTCCGCCTCCCCGTCCCTTATTTTGTATTTGGAGACCGTCCGCCTTTCTCCGGCTGCATCGAGTATGTGGATCTGGCGCTTGACTGGGCTGAGAAGTATGGCCTTAAGGTACTGCTGGATCTGCACACCGTCCCCCACAGTCAGAACGGATATGACAACGGCGGCATTACCGGTGTATGTAAATGGTGCAAGTATCCGGATGAAGTGGAATTCGCCCTGACTGTCCTGGAACGGCTGGCGGAGCGGTACGGAAGACGTTCCGGGCTGTATGGCATTGAGGTGCTGAACGAGCCCATCAGCTGGATTGTTTACATGACCGCACCTTCTACCGGTAAGGCAGTCGACAAGGAAGAGGCTAAAGGATCCGGTTACGTGCCGCTGCCTTTCCTGAGAGATTTCTATACCAGAGCCTACCAGCGCATCAGGAAATATCTGCCCGAAGATAAAACCATCGTATTTCATGACGGTTTCCGCTGTACAGCCTGGAACAGTTTTTTCCGACAGGCAGCTTTTAAAAACGTGGCTCTGGATACCCACATCTATATTTTTGCCATGGAAAACTTCGTGCCGTTTGCAAAGCCCTGGGTATACAAGATCTATCTGAATGCCTGCATGCGCCAGGTACGGAAAGCGCAAAAGGATATTCCGGTAATCGTGGGCGAATGGTGCATCTGCAATAAATACGCCAACAAAATGGAGCAGTCCGTCATGACTGTACAGGAACGGGCGGAAAAGCAGAAAGCAAAGTACCGGGAAATCGCAGCAATGGAGCTGAGCGCCTGGAAAGAGACAGCAGGCTGGTTCTATTGGAATTATCAGCTGCTCCGCGACCGCGAAACACCGACTGATGAAAGCTGGAAAGAAAGCTGGGATCTGTCAAGATGCCTCAGAAACGGATGGCTGCAGAAGGAGGATTTTAATCAATGAATTCTGCGGGTAAAAGCTTCTGGAATCTTCCGGTTCTCAATTCACGCACCAACAGGCAGACCGTAACACTGCCTGAAATGATCTTCGGCTACTTTCTGGGACCGCTTCTGGTCCTGGCCATGACATCCGTTGTATCAACCTATTATCTCACCTTCTACCGGACATATGACGATATCGTAGCGTCCGGGAAATTTCTGGTCCTGCTGCCGCTCATTTCCATCATTCCTATGGCGCTTTCCAACATTGCCGTAGGCATTATTCTGGGGAAGACGAAAACGCGTCAGGGAAAAGCCCGTCCATTTATACTTGCGGCAGCACCTCTGCTGCTCATCTCCGGTATTGTGATGTTCATCATCCCCTATTTTTCCATGGGCATCCGCATGGCGTGGATGGCAGTTACCTATAATCTGTTTGCCGCGCTGGCAAATCCAGTCTATTCCAATTCCCATTACCTCATGGTATCCCTGTCTACCCGTGACCTGGATCAGCGCGGAAAACTGTCTGTGGTTGCCAATATTCCAGCTGTTGCAGGCAATGGTCTTGTTTCCAGCATTCTCATGCCCGCCATTCTGGGATGGATCAAATCCGGTGAAGCGCTTGGACTTGAACTGGGGCTGGGCCAGCAGATCGTCCAGAACCGCTGGCAGACCGTCATGCTGATTTTTGCCGTTGCTGCTTTTGTCGGCTGTCTGCTTGAATACCTGTTCACCCGGGAACGAATCACCGAGGAGGACATTGATGAAACTGTCCCAGAGCAGAAAGCGGAAACCATTTCCACCGCAAAACAACTGAAAGCAGCCGTCTCTGACAGGTACTGGTGGATCATCATGATCTTCTACTTTCTGTATCAGGCAGGCGTCATGTTCAAAGGCGGCTATGTTTTCAATATTTTCTGCAATGATTTCTTTTCCTCCGTTAATGTGTTTGGACAAACCATGAACGCCGAAGGCGTTCAGTCCCTGATGGCACTGATTGGCGGCATCCCGCTGGCTGCAGGTATGTTGTTTGCGTGGCCGGTTGCCAATAAACTCGGGAAGCGCAACTTCGTAATATTAGGCTGCGTAGTATCCATTTCTGGCAGCATTGTATGCCTGCTTTCGCCATCAAATTTCATTCTCGTTACGGTCGGTCAGGTTCTGAAAGGCTTTTCTTCCATTCCTGGTGCATATGTCATGATGGCACTGTTTGCAGATGTATTGGACCATCTGGAAGCAAAAAACGGCTTCCGTGCTGACGGCATTTCCATGAGCGTCTATTCAACCATCCTCACTGTCGTCAACGGTCTGGCGGTTGCATTCTTTAATCTCTTCTATGACGGCGGCGCATTTACCCATCAGCAGGTATCCAGTTTCTTCTTTCTGGGCTTTGAAATCTTTGCACATGGCTTTTTAATTGTTGTGCTGCTGTTCCTGAACGTTGAAAAGCACATCCAGGAAGAACAGGCACTTATTGCACAGCGAAAGGGAAATAATCCTGCCAAATAAACTGTCATTCAATGGAAAACAGGTCAACAGACGTTCCGTCTCCCGCTGTGCTTTTACGAGGCAGCCTGTCGGTTTAAAGCATCTGGAGGCCTGGTTCCCTTGCAGAGCATCCGCAGTCCTTCAGAAAACAGAAATGAAGACAGGAGGCGCTTTGCTTAAAACCCGATGTAGAACCATCACGCATCCTGACAAACCACATTTTGATAACGAAGACCGCAATTGAATGCAATTGCGGTCTTCGTTTTTTTTGGAAAACACTTAATGGGATCATCCCCGGCCCGCCGCCGTTCAAACGGCACATCCGACTGGATCATTATGCCTGAAGGGTCTCAAGCGTAATCTATCTTAGGAACTTTTCTACTTCTTTGGCTTTCAGCACCTTGCCAGCAGAAACGGTCTTGTCATCAACCATAAGCGCTGGCATGCTCATCACGCCAAAGTTCATTATCTTTTCCATGTCGGTAATGTACTCGATTTCCGCGTCGATACCCTTGTTTGCCACTGCTTCTTTTGCAGACCTCAAAAGCGCCTCACAGCTTTTGCAGCCACCACCTAAAACCTTGATGTTCATGTTGTCCTCCTTCAGATTAACAGATTTTGAAATACATTAAAGCCATATCCCACGATGATGATTCCTACCATACAGATAGCTATAAATGTTCCCAGAAGTTTCGGCTTGATAGCCTTCTTCAGCATTATGAGAGACGGCAGGCTGAGTGTTGTAACTGCCATCATAAAGCTGAGGATTGTTCCAAGCAAGGCACCCTTAGCAAGAAGCGCCTCCGCCACAGGTATTGTCCCAAAGATATCTGCGTACATGGGAACGCCGATAATTGTCGCCAGAATAACACCGAAGGGATTACTGCTCCCAAGAATAGTCTGAATCCAACTCTCCGGTATCCAATTGTGGATGAGGGCACCGATGCCAACACCGATAAGAATGTAAGGAAACACCTTTTTGAATGTTGAAGTGACCTGATCTCGCGCATAGATTAAACGGTCCTTTACTGTCAAATCTGGTGCCTCAATATTGACGCTGCTATTGCTGTTTCGGATGAAATCCGCGATCTGATCCTCCATGTGGAGCTTCTCGATCAGCGTCCCACCAATCACTGCGATTATCAATCCCAAAATCACATAGGCGATAGCGATCTTCAGACCGAAAATGCTCATCAGCAGAACAAGGCTGCCCAGATCTACCATCGGAGACGAGATCAAGAACGAAAATGTCACGCCCAGCGGAAGTCCAGCGCTTGTAAATCCCATGAAGATCGGGATAGAGGAGCAAGAGCAGAAAGGCGTCACCGTGCCCAGCAAAGCGCCTACAATGTTCGCTCCAATCCCATGAAACCTGCCCATGATTTTCCGGCTGCGCTCCGGTGGGAAAAAGCTCTGAATATTAGAGATAAGGAAAATCAGGACACAGAGCAGCACTGTTATCTTGATCACGTCATAAAGGAAGAATTGCACGCTTCCGCCTATTCTCGTGTTGACGTCAATTCCTACTGCCGTCAACAGCCTCCCGATCAGAGAACTCAGCCTCTTCATGCCAAGTATCTCATCCTGTATAAACTCCCACATATTATTCTCCTTAGTTCGACACATTCAAATGTATCTATGTATTATCCTTTTTTATAGGCAATCCCTTTGTGGGTTGCCTATAAAAGAATTCTTCTTACGCGCCAACACTGCAACAGCAGTTTCCGGTTTCATTTCCACCTTCACAATCGCAGCGTGCATATGTTCCGATCATCTCCCGAAAAGCTGCTACGCCCTCCGGTGAAATCGAATAGTACATCCACTTTCCATCTTTGCGCCCAACTACAAGATCGCTGTCACAAAGTATTCTCATATGATGGGATAAAGTGGGCTGCGTGATATTCAGCTCTTCCAAAAGAACACACCCACATTTTTCTCCATGCTGCAAAGCAAGCATGATGGCCAGACGGTTTTCGTCGGTCAATGCCTTAATCTTTCTAACATCTTCTCTGAAGCCCACGATTCTCACCTCCTGAGATGGGCTTATCGTATCACATATATAGATAGTTGTCAATGTATCAATGTAAATATTTGATGAACTTTCCTCATTCCACGAGTCCTTCATTCCTGAACTTGGCCAGCATCTCCAGCATGTGTTCTCTGGATCATTATCCAGACCGGCGCAGACGACGCAGAGGCCGTCTGGTGTCAGTATCCGACCATGGGGCTTATCGGCCCGGCACCATTATTTTGCATCCGGGTTTTTTACAAACCCGATCTCTTCAGCCCTTTCCTTACTCATCAGGTGGAAATTGCATTCATCATCGCCATAGCATCAATACAGCATTTTCGTCTTTTCATGCATGGAAACAAATAAACAGTTTGATCCACTTCTGGACATGCCGCACAGACCCCTATTTTTTTGTATGGCATGTCCATCTGTTTTTCTGTTTGCATCAAAGTTAAAGATTAACGCATTGCCGAAAATCGTGAAACGAAAGCCCGCATGTGAACTATGGTTTAAATGGCGGTCTTCATCTGGCTGTACTCTGAACCCTATTGGGGTTCTTCCAGAAATGCCGTCTTTTCCCGGAATCAGGCTTGAGCAGGCACTGGGAAACTCTTTGAAAGGACAGACCGAATTTATCTGCAATTTCATTCAGCGTATACCCATAGTAGAAGTACATGACAAACATTTCCCGTTTCCTTTCCGGGAGCTTTTTCAGTGCTTCCTGCATCGTCTCACGCATAATAAGCGTATCCTCAGGACCAGATATTCGGCTCCCGTTGTTCAGGCCTGCCCCTGCCGGCTTGAAGTCATCCATATCTGCTCCCTCTGATTCACCTTTCTTCCAGATTCTGCGCTTTACATCCGGTGCATCCATAAGATTTCTCTCCATACGTTCATCTCCCCGCAGCATCACAGCATATACCCATGGAAAAGCATGCATGTCATATACCATCTTGCTGGGTACATCTCTCAACTCATCCGACTTGGGCCGAACAAACCAGCAGATATATTCTGCACAATCTGGCAGCCACATAACTGTTCTGCGTCCATCCAGCTCGTAGATCACATATCCGTTTGAAAACACTGTGCACCCAAACCGGGATACAACAGGCCTGAAGTTTTCAATCAGCCATTCCGGCCCTGGCACTCTGGACCCTTTTTGAATTTCTCCCAGATATTCCAGCAGTTCAAAAATGTTGACATTCTCCAGATCCTGTTTTTCAGAAACTGTCATATTCAGGTAATTTCCTCCTGCCATCCGGCGTTGTCCGCCTGATCAACAGGGCAGAGGAACGGTTGGAGACACACCACCCATGAATACCACAGCCTGATATCTGCAAATGGGCATACGGGTCCCCAAAGGCCGCATTCCATGCAAAGCATGGATCACTTTGGTTTCCTCTGCCCTATACGTACTCAGGCTTCGGTTAACAGTTTAAGGATTAGTCGGTTTCATCCTCCATCTCCCGGATTTCCACAACAACATATGGATCATCCGAATATATTTTCCTTACCCGCAGATCCACAATCTGCGCATCATCGTAATAAGCAATTCCGTTCAATGCATCCGCAACAATTTTTCCTATGTTGTCCGCATCCGGTTTTCTTGTTGGCTGCTGCATTTTATCGCGCAGTCTGACATTGCGGCTGGGCGTTCCCGGCCTGGGATAACAGGCTGTTATCTTCATTTTGAGCGGAACACCTTTTTCCCACCGGATCCGGTCTGCATAGCGGTTACGGTAAGCCAGCACGACGCCCGCCTCATAACTTACCGTCCCCGATGGTGTATATGCATGTCCATTTACAACACGCGGCCGTGCTTTCCCTCTGGGTTCACCAGGTACGGAAAACTGGATTATGCGGCTCTCATCCATCTGCATGCATCCTTCCTCTTTCATATCGCTGCTTTGGTTCAGAATAGTCTTTGCACCGTTCCTTTCTGCCAGTTCATCTGTCTGGCAGACATCTGTTCAGAAAGCAGCCGTTCCTGTCCTCCAATCGGCTTATCTGGCAGCCAGGCCAGATCTCTTCTGCCTGTTTCTGTCCGCCAAAGGCATATGCCCGGATTCATTTGAAGATGTGCGGTGCACAGCCCGGATATAAGCTGTATTTGCACAGACCAGGGCACTTGTACTGTGAACCGTCTGTGTCATCCAGGTGCCGCACGGACACAGAAAACTGGCCGAATACTCACCTGTATGCAGCGTATCGAAGTCCATGCACAATCTCATGTTTTTCCCGCATCCCGGACAAACCGGTGCCTTGCGCGTTTCCATAATTTCTCTCAAGCCTCTGCGTTCTGACTCGCTCAGCTTCATCGGGTTGAGGTAAATCATTCAATTCCTCCATTATTGACACAACTGTGATTTCAGTGCTGTATCAGCCATAGATGCCTTTTTAATAAACTGTTTCCAGGCAACATGCCGTCTGCAGCTGTCCATGCATGGGACTGTCATTTCCGGATTACAGCAATCTGCCGCAGTACAGCCTGAAACCGCTCCGCTTCGATTTTTTTCCTCTCTCTGAGATACCGCTCCGGTCCATCTGGTCATAGCCTGGTTGGTCAGGTATGTCCTTTCCTTCTCCAGATTTCCCAGATGACCGGTTGCTCTGAGGTATGCCTGCTCTACACAGCAGAAAAGATCTAGCCCTCTGACAGGACGCGTTTCCCAGTCTCCACACAAATTACATACATAACCTACATAACAGGTACCATCCTCTTCTGCCTCAACCAGCAGATCCATCGGGCATAAACAACTGGGACAGTGTGGTGTTCTGCGTCCAAAGAGCAGTTCATCCAGCCCCCTCTTTTCATCCTCGCGCAGCATCCGCGTGCCATTCACATAAAGCATTTGTTTCCTCCTTCTGCCAATGCAGCTTATGGAACCAGGCCATTTCATTCTGGAACACAGCATAAGCTTTCGGCCTCAAAACCTTTTCGGGTATCATTTTTTTGCCATACCAGCCCATGGGGGCTGGGCCATATTCTCAATGTTCTGACTTTTCAATCCCCGGGAAGCCGGTCATTCAGCCAGCACCCGTCTGAAATTCCATCTTTCCGCAGATGATTCATTTACTGCAAAGTGCCACCATTCCGGCTGCTTTTCAGTCATGAAGGATCAGCAGATTCCCATATCCTGTGCATCGCGTTCGCTCCATCCGGCAGACCGGCATTCCGGAAGCAGCAGATCGTCATTGTAGTTTTTCCGGTAATTCCGCTCCGGGTTGCGAGCGATCTGGCACCTGAAATTCCGGCTCATCTCCACAATCCTGCTTTCCAGCCCGTCATCAAACTGTCCGATTTCGCTCAGCAGCCACTCAGATGAAATAATGGTTCTCTTCCGCTCCAGATATCTTCCGTTCAGAATATCGAACGCAAGCCGCAAATCCGCATCTGTCGGCCGCCCGCTGTAGACGTTGTTCTCTTTTGAACGAGGAACCTTGAGAAAATCATCTATGTACAGCACCTCGGCATTCAGATACCTGATCAGCTGTTCGTTGTAGAGCTGCTCATTGTGAAGCGCTTTCATCCGCACAGCATCTGTTGTCCAGAGCATGTAGACGACGGACATATTCCGGACCATGAGAAGCTCACCGCAGACCGCCGTACACAAATGGCTCTTTCCGGCACCAACCTGCCCGCCCACATACAGCCATTGCTCACTGCCATCCTTTGCGTATGCCATTGCCTTATCCCTGCACTGAATCTGCCATGGTTCCCTGGCCTCGAAGTTGTCAAACCGGCAGCGTTTAATGGCAGGAGCCAGACCAGATGTCCGAATCCGTGCAAATGCATTTCTGGCATTTTTGCATTCACACTGACGCATAACCATCGACCAGTATCCTGTTGCTTTCACGGCCGAGGCAATCATGCCCTTGTTTTTGCATAACGGGCAGTCGATTCCATCTGCCAAATTCAGTGTGCCTGTGATCGCATTGTATCCGTCAGCATCATCCTCTGCCCGTTTCCGCTGTGCTGCCTCCCATTCTTCATCTCCCACCCGTTTCATTTCCCAGCCATATGCTTTTTCGAACTGCCCTCTTCCCTGAGCCTTTGACATACCGCTGAGCCCCTCCATACCATCCGGCTGCTGTTTCGGTCCGTGAATACCCTTGTCGCGCATATTTCCGGCATCCTCCGGACAAATGTTTTTCAGTCTTGGCATCATGTCACTCAAACGTTTTGCGAGCTCGCTGAAAGGCACCAGACCAGGTCCATCGTCTGTTCCTGCAGCGTTTATCAGCCTCTCCCGTTCACTTGTCTCAAGCATGGTTCTCACTCCTCCTCAAAGGTTTCTGCTTCTTGCGGCGCGTTGCCGATTGCGCCTGCTCTCTGGTGACAAAGCAGTCATGGCGCCAGGGCATCTTTTGTGCACAACATGTTTCTGGCAATCAGACAATGCCCTCGTCGTACAAAACCTTTTGCTGAACCGGCTTCCCGTACTCTGTCTGACCGCTTTGTAAATAACCGCCGCCCCTCAGCTGATTTTTCAAAATCGTGCGGTAATACCTGACACTCAGTCCCCCGCGGTTATCCGACTCGGATGCATCACCAAATGCCTGTTCAACACGGGCAGCGCCATACTCCCGTATATCACTGGCAACTTTCTCTATGCAGACATTGTTATGGGCAAGTCCATATGTCAGCACCAATCGCTCTGCCATTTCCTGGATCTCCTGCTCACGCTGCAGTTCCTCACAGCTTAACGACTCACCCAGTCCGGTCATGGTGCTGCCTGGCGCTGCTACCGTTCCCTGAAGGCTGTTATCGGGCTTTCCAGGAACCATGTTCCCGGATGGACAACCGGCTTTTCCAGCAGCGTCTGCTGCCTTTTTATCTCCCCTGTTTTCTGCACTGAGAATCGCTGCAGCCGAAGGTGCTGCTTGTGCAGCCGCTGGTGAGACGCCTGCCCTGGATGCGGTTCCAGGAACCATGTTTCCGGATAGACAGCCAGTGCCCTGCAAGCTGCCGAAACCACCCGAATCCTCACACCTTTGACCGCCGGTTCCTTCCCCCTGTACCCCTATCTTCCCAACAGCAACAGCATCATCAACAGCTTTACGTTTCTCTCTGTTATCTGCACTGGATAACGTAGGAACTACCGGAGCTGTTTCCGTTACCTTTGCAGAGTAACTTACTTTAACCCCTTTATCCCCCTGGAACTCTGGAGATATCAAAGACTGTCCGGATGTTCCACCAATGGATTCACCGCCGGTTACTGCATGGCATGGGCTGCCTGATCCGGCAATGGTTTCACGGCTTGTTTCACCGGCTGTTGTCTCTTCCTGACCAGCAGATGTTTCACGCGCCTGGCCAGATGTTTCACGCTCTTCCTGCCTGCCGGTTCCGGTATCTTCCGGTCCCTGCGGATTCACTTCATGTTCTGCATTGCTGTCCGGTTCATGCTCCACAGACGTAAAGCTCTGACAATCCTGTTCCGCATGCACCGGTGCCGGTTTGTCCCCCAACGGCAGAACATTTGTGCCATCATCCTGTTTTTCTGTCTTTCCCGAAACGAGAAGAAACACATTCCGCTGCAGTTCAGTGAAGCCGTCCGTATCCGGCTGGATACCGGTTTGCAGCTGTGTCAGCGCTGTCAGAACCGGAAAGGCATCGTCACCCAGAAGGTCATTCATCAGTTCAAGCATCTCAGGGAAGGCGCCATCTCTGCCAGTCAGGAACTGATACAAAGCTGTCTGAAGGCTGTTAAACCCACTCAGGTCCGGCCTGGCCCCCATCTGCTGACGCGACAGGGCAAGCAATACGGGAAAGGCCTTGTTCCCCATCAGTCTGCCCAGTACCCTGATATTCTCCATTGAGAAATCACATTCACCCAGTCTCATATGCTCCTCCGTTCAGGCAAGTTCATGCCTTGCACAACAGTCAGTTCACAGCCATTGTCCCGTATCAATATCACGGTCCGTTATTCAGCGATCCATTAGACAAGCTTATGCCTGTCGCCGGTCAGTCTGCCGGAACAGATGCAGTCCGGTTTCCTTACAGCTTCATCATCCTCAGGCTGCAGCCGTTTCATTCTTTCTCCGAATCGGTGCCCTCACGCGCATCCGACGACCACAGGACCTCTGAAAAACAAAAATGGACGCGACAAACCAGAGGATGCTGCACAGCCCTCTGCGATCCCTGGCAAAGTTCTGTGTGTCATCCACCAGCCGTACGCGTCCGGCGATGGGTTATCCCCCGCTCCCCGCTGGAGTGCGGTTCCACTTGGGATGGCTTTATTATGGAGTTGCCAACAGTTGCCGGCAATAGTTGCCAACAGTTGTTTTGGGTTGCCAACGGTTGTTTTCAGTTGCCAACAGTTGTTTTGGGTTGCTAAATTTCTTTTTTCAAAAATGGAACAGGGAAGAAACGCTGCATTTCTTTCCTGTGCAGATTATGATTTATGACGCCCCTGCCCTGATAACAGACCAGTTGTCAAGGACAAAAATCTAATTTTTTGAAAGGATTTCAGCTGAAAGGATTTCACGTTCAAAGGTCGGTTCGACCCCTTGCAAAGCGAATACAAATGTGTTACAATGTATGCGTTATTTGGATTTGAAAAAGCAGTATAGGAGCAAAATGTGATATGGCAGAAAAAAAGCTTGTTATTCGACCACATAAGTTTGGAGGAGAAACGGCAGTCATTTCCCTAAGGCTGCCAAAGGAAATGTTGGCAGTTATTGATCAAGTGGCAACCGATACAGGACGAACTAGAAACGAAATCCTCGTAATGTCGATGGAGTTCGCGCTTGATAACATGGAAATCAATGATAAATAAGGAGGCAATCTGATGGCAAAGTTTGCAATTGCATGTCCCAAATGTGGGAAGTATGATGTGGGGAAAACTAGTTTCTTTGCAAGGAAAAAGATTGAAT
>JAFUHD010000136.1 GCA_017469025.1 Clostridia bacterium | reverse complement strand
TGTGCTCATGTTCCGGACGGCGGTCTGGATCCGTCCCGCTCTCCGCGCCACCGCATTGCCCGCCTCATCCATTGCAGGTCCGGCTGCTGTCGCGTAATCGAGAAATGTGAGTGCAAATACGCCCGCTCCCGCCGTCAGGATCCCCAGTGGCGTCAGCATTCCCCCGAGGAACGGAAGCAGCAGGGAAAATCCCTTAAGTGCCGGACCAATAGCCGCGCCAAGTCCCAGGAAGGCCATGGTTGCCTGCTGCACAAACGGATCTGCCGTTCTGAAGGCATTCACCAGATCTGTAAGGCCTGCCGCAGCATTCATGACAGCGCCTTCCACAAACGAGAACAGCGTAATCTCAAGCCCTTCCACTGCAGACTTCAGAATTGTGATGGCACCGGACGCATTTCTCAGCCGCGTTCCTGCCATCTCTTCCGTTGCATTGCTGCAGTTTTCAATCGCCGTGCGGAGCTGGTCCACATCCTCCGGTGCAGCATTCAAAAGCGCCAGAAAACCTGACATGCCCGTCGTGCCGGCAATGGCAGAGGCAAATGCCGCCTTCTCCGTTTCCGTCATCCGTTCGCTGGCCGCACGCAGTTCATTTACAACTGAACTGAGACTGCGCATATTTCCTGCCGTATCCGTGAGACTGATCCCGTATTCTTCCATTGCAGCCCTGGCCGCTTTCGGCGGATCTGCCAGGCGCTTGAACAGCGACCTGAGCGTGGTGCCAGCCTGAGATGCCTTAATGCCCTGATTCGCCATGAGTCCCAGTGTAACGGCAACATCCTCAACGCTGTATCCAAGCGCACCGGCCAGCGGTGCTGCAAACTTGAATGATTCCCCCAGCATTTCGACATTTGTGTTGGCATTCGCAGATACTGCTGCCAGCACATCCGCAAAATGGCGCACATTGCTGATGCCAGTATCAATCGCCGCCCCGTCCCGGATCACCTGATATGTTTCATCTGCCCGGTATCCCATGGCCGTCATGGCATCCGTAACGATATCGGATGCTTTTGCAAGGTCCGCGCCAGAGGCCGCCGCCAGATCCATAATAGGCCTGAGACCGCTCAGCATGTCCTCCGTACGCCAGCCAGCCATGGCCATATACTCAAGCGCCTTGCCGGCCTCCGACGCAGTAAAACTGGTTTCAGAGCCGGCATCCAGTGCCGCCTGCCGGAGCGCTTCAAGGCTCTCTCCTGCAGCACCCGAAACCGCTTCTACGGTCGACATCTGCGCGCTGAATGCCATCCCTGCCTGCAGGGCATTCTCAGAAAACCTGGCAAGCGGTGCCGTCAGATAGGTTTCAAGTCCCGCACCAGCCGCTGCAAGTCCGGCGCTCATACGTCCGATTTCACTTTCAATGTTCATAACGGCTTTGGCAAATCCGCTCGTATCCAGTGAAAATGACGCAAACAGTTCACCTACCTGCATATCTTCCTCCTGCCTGGTGGTCTCATGGTCGCCTGATGATTATCTTTTGACAGCATACAGGCCTTCACACTGCACCTTATACCGACACCACCGATGTAAAGAACGCCTCTGCTGCACGCGCTGCCTCCTCCGTATCCGTTCCGGGAAGCGCACCCGCGCCCGGGCTGTCTTCCATAGCCCGGATCCGCTGCGCTACTGCGCCCTCCGGCGACAGATTTCTGCACAGAACAAGAAACTGCCGCCAGCTGAGGCCATCCAGCTCACGCACCAGATTCATGCCATAGTCCCTGCGGAAATCCGCCTCAAGTGCATCGAAGAGACGGAGCAGATCTACTTTTTTGATGCGCGTCCCGGCAGCGAACTTCTGGAATCCTCATCTGTCAGCGTCTCGCCCTCCTCCGGTACCGCGCCGTTCATCCGTTCAAAACACTTCTGAATGAGCAGTGCCAGGTCCTGGGCCGACAGATGCGCAGCAAAGCTCTCCAGCTGATCCGGTCCGAAGAGTGCATCTGCCGCTTCAAAAATCAGGCGGGAATACTCGGCATTCCTGGCCTCATGGTCCCGCATCCGCTCAGCCCGCGCCATCTTAAGCGGTACAATGGCCGGAATGACAGCCGGGATTTCATAGATCTCGCCCAGAATACGTACCGGCAGTGTCCTGCGTTCCTTCTCCTGCAGGAAGAGATCAAAATCCAGAGTGTTATCCATGTTTTTCTCCTTCATTGACATAGTCGTGCTTTCGGCACCGTATCAATCGCAGTTGTCATTATTTGGCAAACCAGCACGTAGTGCTGGGCCATGTTCTTCATTGACATAGTCGTGCTTTCGGCACAAATGCCGCAGCATCTGTCCTGGTGCATTACGCGCCAGCCTGCATTACCCGGACCGAAAGCTGAGCCCGGCAACCATTGTTGACCGTTGTGACAGTTACCTCGGCAGAACCCATGCCGACCGGTGTCAGCACAAATCCGTTTTCTGTGATATCGCTGATGCGCACAGCGGCGCGCTTTGAATTGTTGACACGAAACCGGCGGTTGGAAGCATTTTCCGGTTCAAAGCGGATGGAGATCAGCTCCTGGCTGCCGCCGGCTTTCATCTCGACTGTCTCTGCCGGCTCTCCGTCGCGAAGCAGATGAACCCCCGTCATCTGCACATATGGAATCACCTCTGCCTCTCCAACCTGTTCAAGCGACCATGAGCGTGTCTGCTCAGCACTGTCCGCAGATTCCTCAGCAGATGTTACAATCGTATCCATAATGATTCCATGGCCGTACGGATCAATGATCTTGATCGTTGCATCCGCACCGCAGCCAGCCTGTTCGGCATAGTCATCCAGCAGTTCCTGGCCTCTGTCAACCTCACCGGTTGCCTCAATCACCTTTTTCACGCCTTCAAGTTCAATCGTACCGGAACGCTTGGTGATATAGGGTTCAGACCAGATATCCGTATCTGCAGAGCTGTCCTCCGTTTCACCGCTGACTGTCCGTGTCATAGACGTCAAGCCGTAGATTCTTACCCAGGTTTCCTCGAGCTGGGACTTGTCCATAATGTAGATGAGCCAGTCCGCCACCGATACCGGACAGCCATTCTTCCGTCCTTTTGCCAATTGCCTCACTCCTTTAATGACATAGTCGTGCTTTCGGCACCGTATAATAAGCAGTTGTCATTGTTTGACAAACCAGC
>JAFUHD010000135.1 GCA_017469025.1 Clostridia bacterium | reverse complement strand
TCTTCGGCAGCTACATGTCCAAAGAGTTTACACTGGGTGGAGAAGCCATTCAGATCTGTGCACTGGATACTTTTGTTGCAATACTGTCCGGCATCATTATCTTTCCCGCTTGTTTTTCCTATGGCGTTGAACCGGATAAGGGGCCGTCACTGATTTTCATAACCCTGCCGCGGGTGTTCATTGGAATGCCGGGAGGCCGCATTTGGGGAACGCTCTTTTTCCTGTTTATGACGTTTGCCAGCTTTTCAACTGTCACTGCTGTTTTTGAAAATCTGATTTCCTCACTGATGGACAATCATGGTATCTCACGCCGGAAAGCTGTTATCATCAATCTGCTGATCGTATTGATCGGCAGTCTGCCGTGTGCACTTGGCTATAATCTGCTTTCAAATGTTCACCTGATCGGGGGCAGGGATATTCTTGATTCCGAGGACTTTATTGTCTCGAATCTTCTGTTGCCAATAGGCAGTCTTATCTATCTGCTGTTCTGTGTAACAAAATGGGGATGGGGAGCGGATTACTATCTGAGAGAATGCAATACAGGCCACGGTATTAAGCTGAGCAAAAAATTAATTCCGTTTTTCAAGTTTGTTATTCCGGTTTTGATAATGATTATCCTGATACAGGGACTTAGGTAACAAGCTGAAAATGGATAGATCAGGTATATGGTTTAGAAAATATGACTGGTTCTGTGGAGAATGACAAGTTGTGTTCAAATCACATCACCCTAATGAATTCTTTTGAACGAGATTACAATAAAGTACCAGCTTTGGTGCTTTATTCTGTTTGTCTTTGCAGACAGACGGGAAACAGTTGAATAACGATAAAAAAATGTCTTCGATGAAGAAATAGTTGGCTATTTTCGTGACAGAAAAATGCCTAACTCTTTCAGTACTTGATCAAGTATGAAGGAGAATGAGATCAATATTGATAGGCTTTCAAGATTGACACATATTGATATATTCAGGTTATGGCAGCATGTTCTACCACTGGCTGCGCACAAATCATCCGGAACCCTATGGCAGTTTTGGCAACGGCTCTGCTATGCGTGTATCTTCTGCAGGTTGGCTGTATGATTCGCTGGAAGAAACCAGGTACATGGCAAGACTGACGGCTGATGTAACGCATAACCACCCGGAGGGTATTAAAGGAGCGGAGGCTGCTGCCAGTGCTATCTTTATGGCAAGAACAGGCAGCAGAAAGGAAAAAATAAGGGATTACATTGTCAGCGAGTTTGGCTATGATTTATCCCGCACATGTGATGAGATCAGACCCAGCTATCATCATGTGGAAACATGCCAGAAGACAGTGCCAGAGGCAATCATTGCATTTTTGGAAGGCACTGACTATGAGGATGTTATCCGCACGGTTGTTTCTCTGGGCGGTGATTGTGACACCCTGACCTGTATTGTCGGTGGAATGGCGGAGGCTTTCTATGGTGTGCCAGATGAACTTGTGGCGGAATGTCGTAAACGTCTGCCTGCTGATATGATGGCGGTACTTGACCGCTTCCCGGAATTCAAAGTGGCGCAAAAAGCCAGAGTTTCATGATATGTTCCTCGAGGACAATGAACTGAGCGGGAAGACTATCAGTGCATATGCCGGACAACCCTAATACACCGCAACGCAGATCTATATAACCTGCGACCAGGTAGATATGGTCAATCAAAGTTGTTTCTCCGTTTGCTTTAGGCTTTCGCTGAGCTGAGGGCCTGTATAGTTGAGTACTTCCTGACCAGCATCCACGTGTCTGTAAGTCTATCTCATTGTGGACACTGGTATGCTCTTCATCTTTTCTCTGTCTTCTGCTATAAATACGGCATAATATGACATGTGGGCTTTCTCGGAAAGAATGCAGCGGGAGAAGGATACGGGGAAATTAATTCCATGAAGCGGCTGCTTCAACAGCGTTGAAGTCAATGGCAAGCAGGTTGGCACCATGACGATATGGAAATGAAACAGCTGTAAAAATGACTTTTCCACAGAGCCGGTTCTGCTTTCATCCAAAGAGATGTGGAGGACTATCTGGAGATCAAAAAGATCAGGCAAATGCCTGATCTTTTTATTCAGTGTGATTCAATAATACATCTGAGCCTCCGGGCTGCAGGTCTGTAACACCTTCTCCCATATTTGGATGCTTGCCTGAATAGATATTATCAGCGGCGAATATGAGCAGAAGCGCAAGACAAACCGGTCTAATGACAGAGGAACGGATTCTGGCCAGATAGTCATCCATGACCGGTGCTACCAGATAGACAACGACAATGCCGCCGATGCCAAATACCAGAAGGCCTTCGGCACAAATACGGCCATTCAGATTTAGAAAATAACCGCTGTAATCCCACCATTTCTGTCCATACATGACTTCAAGAACGACAGAGGTCCCGTACTCCACAATGGCAGACAGAATCACGATAGCGAAAAATTCAAGATGCGGACGAGATCTGAAACGGTACAGGAGCAGGAGAATCAGAAGGCCGCCGCTTCCGTAAATAGGAAGCCATGGACCGTGCAGCACGCCACGGTTGACAAACGTACCATATTCAAGCAGATGCAGCGTGACTTCCCAACTCCAGCCGAAGAGAGAGAACGCAAAAAACATGATTATCAGAACGGGGATGGAGTAATGCCGCATATAGTCTGTATTTGCAGACATGCGTGTCCGTCGGTGCTCAATGAAGGGGGATAGACGTGCTGGATAGGTGTCTCCTTCAAGAATGCCATGGTATTCATCTAACTGAAGCTGTTTACGGGCTTCGCGACGATAGAGTTGTTCTTCCTTGTCATAGTTTCGGATGACACCGAAATTGCGTGTCATGAATCCCCAGAATCCCTTGCGCTGTGGGAGTACAACGGATGTTTTCATGAGGGAAACCGTTTCGGCGTATGCGTGTTGGAGTGTATCCGAATCTGCACGGCGGAACAGGTATTTATCAATCAAAACGGACTGATAAGCGTCATCTTCGATACAGGTGCTGCGGATGAAGGCGTAATATTCTGCCAGGACAGCTTCGTTGTATGCGTTGGCGAAGAAGAGTCCTGCGATACCGCCGGTAATCAGCGAAAGCAGACGCCACGGAAAGAGACTGAGCTCAAGTTTGAATGCTTCGAGTTTGTGTCCTTTCATCATCTGACGTGAAATTCTGAGTGCCTGAATTGGTTTGAGCGCCGGATTTTCAGCAACCAGATAAGGGGTCAGAAAATAAAAATAATGCAGAAAAGGTCCGGGAATAATCAACAGTGATGAGCCCAGGGTAACGAGCATGTAAAGCAGCATGGAACGGGATGCGGAAAGCCATTTCCGTATACGTACCAGAAAAAGGAAGCGTTCAGCAGGAAGTTCCCTGTATATTCGTGCCTCCAGAAATAGTCTTTTCATGATGACACGATAGGCATTCATAAACATGGCCCAAAAGACAAAGGAAATGAGAAAGCCGACGATGGATAAAACAGCTACGGTTAGCGTATTTGATCCAGTGATACTGTCCACCAAAGTAAAGAGCAGCGTCAGGAGTTCGCCGGATGTAAGCATGTTTATGACTGAAGCCAGTACACCACGCGAGTGTCCGAGCTCGAGGTGGCCAATATATATGTCAGAATCACGAAATGCACGTATCCGGTTTTGAACTGTTTCAAAGCTCTCTGTAATATGGCCGCTTAATATGTCTGACCATATTCCACCAAGACCATTTCCTGGTGTATAATCAGTTTTAAGGGTTTCAAGTTCTGTCAAAGCCTGTACAGGATCTTCTGCGACGCGGTAGGCACTAAACAGTTCAAGCGTATTCTGGTATTCGATACCCATAATAGCGGCAAGAAGACAGACAAAAAGCAGTTTCAGGTAATGCGTGCGGATGCTTTGTCTTGCGGCTTTTTTCAGTTCTTTACGGTTCATACGGAAGAGAAACCTTTCTAAATGAATAGTGAGCATATCTTATCACGAATTAAACAGGCTGTGTGTACTTTTTTAAATTTCATTATTCAGAAACGGTGATTTGAATGCGTTTTTATGTGATCATGGACCTGATCACAGGTCAACCTGTTTTTAATGTATTTGCCGGAGATGGAAAAGAAGCGCTGCTCGGGTATATCGAGCTGCGAAATCTTCATGCAGATTACATTCTGTCGGAGGAACAGGGCATATGGACAATGACAAATCAGTATGGCAGCAGGTATGCAGCAGTTTTATCCGTTCCGGATGGGATAGTCTGAGGAGGAAAAGGTGTTTATTCAACGTTTTTTTAAAGACAACAAGTGTTCATCTCTGGTCCTGACATTTCTCACATGGCTTGGTGGCAGTTATTTTCTGATACCGGATTCGTTTCATTACACACAGCATTTTGCCTGGCTTGTTTTAATTCTGGCAGCTGTATATGCGCTGTTCCGGTATTCGGGGACGCTGAAAAATGAACTGCTGTCTTCAGGCGTGGAAGCTGGTTTTGCAGCAGTAATCACGCTGTCACTGACGACAGGCTTTTATTTTGACAATGGCAGATCCTTTGACACTATGGGTGTTTTTTCAGTACTGCTTTTGTTTGTCCGGACAGCACTGTTGGTTCCACTGATGACGTCAGTGCTTCGACTGATCTCAAATGCTTTTTGCTGGATAGCGAAAGATGTGTGCAGAAAGCCTATCCGCGTAAGAGACGGGATATGTTCATTCATTGTCATATTTGTTGTGTGGTCGGTTGTCTGGCTGGCATATTGGCCGGGATTATTCAATTATGATCCATGGCAGGTGGATGAAGTCATGAATCAAACATACAGCACACATCATCCGCTGCTCCACACGCTGTTTCTCGGAAATTGCTACCGGTTTGGTGTGAATATTGGAGATCCAAATCTGGGACTTGCACTGTACTGCTTTATTCAGATGCTTTTAATGGATTCGGTGCTCTCGCTGGCAGCCGCTTTTTTGTTCGCCAGATTCAAGAAGCCCGTAATTCCGCTTCTCGTGCTGGCATATTATGCTTTTTTCCCTGCAAATCCAATTATGGCAATCAGTTCAACAAAAGATGTATTGTTCTCTGGACTGATCCTTTTAGCATTCCTTCTTGCAGTGATGTGGATTGAGTCAGAAAATGGTATTCCAGTGCAGTATACGGGATCGCTAAAAAAATGGACAAATACCGCTGAGACAAAGCCGCATGCTAAAGATGTAGAACGTAAACACTGCCACAGGTTTTTTATTGCCCTGACAATTACACTGGTATTTGTTCAGTTGTTTCGGAACAACGCACAATATGCAGTGTTGCTCGGAGCGGTATGCAGCCTGCCTTTGTTAAGAAAAGCGAACTGGCGGAAAACGTTCTATGTTCTTATAATCAGTTTTGTACTGTTCAAAGGAGCAGATATAGCACTTACATCAGCGCTGTCTGCACAGCATGGTTCAATAGCAGAGGCATTCAGCATTCCGATACAGCAACAGGGACGTATTTATACGAGGCTCAGTGAAACAGGAGATGAGCCGGAGTTGCGGGAGAAGATTGCAGCGTTTTATGATATGAGTCAGGCATATTACAGGCCGGAGCGTTCGGACCTGATGAAGTTTTATGTCAGAATCTCTCCTGAAAACACCGGTGAGTTTCTGAAACTTTCCCTTCGGCTGCTGGCTAAATATCCGGCTGAAAGCATAGATGCGTTTCTGTATCTGACAGAGGGAGCATGGAATCTGCATGATGTCACTTATGCGGATGTATACAGGGGTATATCTGACCGGGCTGGTGTACTCTTCACGGATATCAAACCGGATTACGGCATTGAATGTCAGAGCCGCATTCCCGGGCTCGAGGCAGCATTAGAAAAGCTTGTATCTGAAAATGAGTATATGGAGCATCCATTGCTTGCAATTCTGTTCAGTCCCGCCGTCTATGTCTATCTGTTTCTGCTTTTCACGGTTTCGGTATCTGGAAAGCGCATGCAGTATATGTGTGTTGTTCCGTGTTTTGCAGCATTACTGCTTACCATTCTTGCCGGACCATGCATCATCATTCGGTATGTGTATCCGTTTATGCTATGCGCACCTGTATTTTTGTATCTCATCATTAAAGCATGCCAGAGCAGCACAACTGAAAAGGACGCGATAATACCGCGTCCTTGTTTTGTTTGATCAGATGGATTTGGCAGCGCCCTGCATTTCATTGTAGTCCCGCATGATATCCCGTAGGAGATCCTGATGGGCAAAATCCTTTGAATAGATAAAGTTGATTTCGCGAACCATATTGAGGTCTTCTATTGGCAGCGCCACGATTTTCTTCTTTCTCAGTTCATCCATGCAGGCGCTCTTTGGGAGAATGGAGACACCGAAGTCTCTGCGGATCAGATCTTTGATGGTCGCAATGTTGTCAACTTCAAGGACAACATTGAAGTCATCTATGCTGAGATTTTTGCTGAGAAGAGAGGAAACAAACAGTTTGCTCGTGCTTGAATCAGGGAGACGGAGAATCAGTTTCTCCTTTTTGAGCTCATTGATCTTGACAACGCTGCGGCCGGCCAGGCGGTGTGTGGGAGAGACGACGAGAACCAGGGAATCTGTATCCAGAAGCAGATACCGGAAAGAGGGAGAGTTAACTTTGCCTTCAACAACGGCAAAGTCGATTTCAAAATTACTGAGCATATGATACAGATTCTCAACGGTGCCTGTACGCATCTTGATATTTACACCCTCATGTGTTGAGACATATCTTGCCAGCGTTTCGGCTATTGCATTGCTTTCAGCTGTATGCGTGATGCCGACTGTCAGGGCGGTAATCTGCTTCTTTTCATTGTTGAGATCGCGCAGGAGCATGTTATACAGGGACAGCATGCGCTGAGCATAGTCGACAACAACACGGCCTTCATTCGTTACGTGCAGCTCATTATTGATCCGCTCAAACAGATGAACGCCAAGCTCTGCCTCAAGGGCGCGGATATGCTGACTGACAGCCGGCTGGGTAAGGGACAGTGCGTTTGCAGCGCGTGTGTAATTGCCAGTCTCATATACTTTAAGAAGCGAATATATTTTTGAATCTAACATAAGTTTTTCCCCCTCCTTATCATCCACAGGATGCCGGAAAGAATGAAACAGGTTTGTAAATTACAGGAAAAGACGGTTTTTGTCAACCAATGGGTTTATTCGTCGGCTTCAACCAGATTATCAGAATATTTATGGTGATGTACGAAACCGGCAAAGAAGAAAACAGAAACAATGGAACAGACGATATCCGCAGCCGGCGTTGCCCAGGCAAGACCGAATGGCGGGAACAGATGGTCCAACACAAAAATCAGTGGAATATCAAGGATTCCCTTGCGAAGCAGTGCGAGAATAAGGCTTTGCCTGCCTTTTTCCACAGCCTGGAAAAAGGAGATAAGCATGTAGGCAAGAGCAGAGAATGGACACCCGATACACAGAATCCGCAGGAAAACAGATCCATATATGAGGGATGACGAGGCATGACGGATAAATACGCTGATCAAATCACGGCTGAAAATCAGACTGATAATCATGCAAATGCTGGCCATTATGATGGAAAGCACGGTAGAAACGGCCAGGGAATGCTGCATTCTTCTATAGTTTTTTGCAGCATAATTATAAGCTATCAAAGGAAGAACACCCTGGGCCATGCCGCGGACGATACAGTGGGCAAGCATGTTCACTTTCTTCGCAACACCGAGTCCTGCCTGGTAAAGCAGTCCCTGATCGGCAATACAGGCATCCATAACAGCATAGGAGATGTTTTCACACAGTGTCATTATGCAGGCTGGAAGACCAATCAGGAGAATTTCCTGTGGAATCTTGTCTCTTAAAGCACCAGTATTCCATTTGAAGGAGAGAACGCTGTTAGCCCGGTTAAAACGGATAACGATAGCAAAATAAATCAGGGAAATCACATTTGAAAGTGCTGTGGCAATCGCAGCCCCCTGGATTTCATAGCCTTTCGGCAGAAGGACGAACATAAAGAGCGGATCAAGCAGGATATTCATCAGTCCACCGAGAGAGACGCCGACTGCAGCATGCATGGAGCGGCCTTCAGAACGGACCAGATGGGCCAGAAGCGCATTCATGGAAGCGGGAAGTCCGCCGATGACGACGGTAATGAGCATATATCTGCAGGCATAATCATGTACCTGTGGGTCCTGCCCGCCAAGCAGTGTTACCATGGGATGCAGAAAAAGAAACACACCGATGGAATATAATAATGTGGCAAGCAGGCAGCCGGTGAAACTGAAAACGGCACACAGCTTTGCGCGGGAGCTGCTTTGTCTGCCAAGCGATCTGGCTATGGCGCTTGCACCGCCCACACCAAACAGGTTGGAGATGGCAGACAGAAACATGAAAGCAGGCATGCTGACGGTAGCTGCAGCAATCATGGCATCACTGCCGGTCTGGCCGATGAAAAAGGTATCCGCCATGTTGTAGATAACCATGATAATCTGACCGATCATGGTTGGAATGGCCAGACGGAGAATTGCTTCAAATACAGATGCATCTTCAAAAACAGCTTTCTTGCTGATATTCTGCTCCATACCGGTGTATTCCTCCTTGGGTATATTTCAGAATGAAAGACTGATTAAGGCAGTTTTGCATTATTTCTGTAAAAAAGCCTTGTCTCATGACAAGGCAAGAGAGTAGTGCACCATTATCATTTTATTCTCTGATGTTCAATACGATGCAGTATTGAAGCGTCATGCAGGCGGTCTGTAAGGGAAACTGCACAGCCTGCATTGATTCTGCGCTTAAAGTGCAGGTAAAGTGTAATTGCACAGATTGCACAGATGGTATCTGCCACAGGAGTAGCCCAGGCCAGACCGTAAGGCGGCAGCCAGGTGTTCAGAACAAAAAGCAGCGGTATGTCCAGAATGCCCTTGCGAAGCAACGCCAGAATCAGGGATTCTCCGCCATAATTAACAGCCTGAAAAACAGAAATCAGTATGTATGCAAGTGCTGAGAACGGGCATCCAAGACAAAGGATATCCAGATAGATTATGCCATGTTCAAGAGAACTGGAGGCATGATGGATAAAGATTGAAATCAGATTGCGTGAGTACACGAGTGAAATGGTCGTGCAAAGGGATGCCATTCCGACTGCCAGCATGGCAGAAGTTTTGATGACACTGTGCATCCGATCATTTTAGCGGGCTGCATACTTATAGGCTATCAGTGGCAGAACGCCCTGGGAAATGCCGCGAACGATGCAGTGTGCGAGCATATTGACCTTTTTTGCAACGCCGAGCCCTGCCTGATAACTGAGACCGTGTGCGGCAGTCAGGGCATCCATGACGGAGAATGATATGTTTTCACACAGCGTCATCATACAGGCAGGCAAACCAAGCCGGATGATTTCACCAGGTATGGGAGAATTCAAAATGGAGCTGACCCAGTTGAAAGAGAGAACGGTTTTCCCTCTGAGATTTAGGAGGATCACTATGAAATAACACAGAGCCAGTCCATTAGAGACAGCTGTTGCAGTAGCGGCTCCCATCAGTTCATTTCCTTTCGGAAAAAGTACAAACATGAACAGTGGGTCAAGAATAATATTGAGGATACCACCCAATCCAATGCCGAATGATGCATGCATCGCACGTCCTTCGGACCGAATGAGATGGGCGAGAAGTGCATTCATGGAGGTAAAGAGACCTCCGGCGACAACCGTAATGGTCATATAGATGCGTGCATATGCATGTACAGCCGGATCGGTACCGCCAAGAAGGTTAACCATTTTATCGAGGAATACAAGTACCCCGAGAGAATAGATAAATGTAATGACCAGGCAGCCATAGAAGCTGAATGATGAACAGTCGTGTGCTGTCTTAATGTCCCGGCGCCCCAATGCCCTCGCAATGGCAGATGCACCGCCTACGCCAAACAGATTTGAGATCGCGGATAAAAACATGAATGCCGGGGTACAGACCGTAACAGCTGCCAGCATGGCATCACTGCCGGTCATACCAATAAAAAAGGTATCAGCCATGTTGTACAGAACCAGTATGATCTGCCCGATCATGGTGGGGATTGCCAGACGTACGATCGCCTTAAATACAGGCATTGATTCGAAAATATCCTGACGTTCACGCCCCATGCAACAACACCCCCGGTTCAGTCATTAGTAAAGGCGCTCAAAAAATGAGCCTTTAAAATTGTGTGTAGTATAGCGGGAAGGATGGAATAATACAAATAATAAATCATTGACTTAGCAAAAGAAAAAATTATAATTGTTAATTAAATAACAATTTTTAGCCGTATCACACCTTTTTTGCTCGGGGGGAATAGCCGTTTTCTGACTTCTACCATAAAAAATTCTTATAGACTCAAAAGAAAAAATTATAATGAGAGGCGGTGAATCTCCGCTACAGACAGGCCGGGGCTTTGACCGGGAAAAAGATGGATGGGGATATGCTGTTTAGAAAAAGTGAACAATAGAAAGGGAAAAACATTGTGAATGCTGATTCAGGCCAGATGTTTCGGGTTAACAAAAGAAAAGAGATCCGCTGATACGGATCTCCTGCAGATTACAGATTTGTTCTTTTTAGGAGCAGCGCGTGGCTTATGTCCGTCTGGCAGTGGCTTTCAACTGCTTTTTCAAATCGGAAAGGATCGTTTTAAGGCATTTGAGGGATCCTTTTTGATCCATGGTGTAACGGGGAATCAGTTCGTGAAGGAAAAAATACTTGAAAGACAGGCAGAAATCCTGCTGCTGGAGGAGTGTCTCAGAATGACCATCTTCCAGTGAATAAGAGGTGTGAGGTTTGATGATCGACAGCCCGCAGTCTTCATAGAGCGTAATTTCAGTATCTGAAAAACCGTTTTCATCCTTAAGCACAAATATATGGTAGTTTGCTCCGGTTTCTATATGTTCGATCAGGGTTGAAAAAACTTCGATGCGCTCTTCAATTGTTAAAGGACGCATTCCCCAGAAATGGTCGCTTATCATACCGGTTCTGGCAAAGACCAGCAGACCGCTTTCTTTGAGAACATGCATCTGCTCCGCAGATGAACAGAGAATGTTTTCAAAACGGCTTGTCTGTATGGGAATGATTCTTTCCAGAACAGCTTCATTGCCTGGAACGCTCAAAAAGGTACCTTCGCGCAGTGCCCGGAATATGATGTGACTTGGAATTTGTTCGAACCCGAAATCCGGTTTATACTGATAAATTGCATGATCCCGCTCGAGTTTTTCACAAAATTCAAGGTATTTGACATAATCGTTTTTCAGGGTATAAAGCGCATTGTTGACCAATGGCTTAAGGAACAGACGGTCAATTTCGTTTTTTACCAGCAGACGAATGGCATCAGTATTCTGAACTGTAAAAAAGAGGCAGCTTTCATCGTTTTCAAAGGCAATACAATCGATGCGTGTTTTCTTGTTCTGTCCGGTATAAACCGCCATCGTGCAGTTATATGGAAGGATGAGATGAATGGATGGATCATCTGAACCGTATTCGTACAGGTATCCTTCGTAATTTGGCATGAAAATGATGGGAAACAGGCAGCGGACAGATTTTGAAAGATGCGACAAAGCATCAGATGTACTGATATAATGATAAACACGGCATCCGGTTTTCTGAATCAGATAATTCAGTTGAGCAATGAAACCAGGTGAAATGCAGCCATGCACATAAAGGGTCAGATTTTCCTTTCCCTTGAAAGCATTCACAAAATCCTGAGAAACGGAGTTGCCTATGGATCGGACTGTGATGTGGGAAGGCTTTTCCATCTGGTTATTGAAAAGCATAAGCCATTCAAGGACGGACGTTTCTCCAAGAATGCGGTTCATTTGATTGAAAAGACGTGCTCCATTGGCTTTGCTGACCAGTTCCGGAGAATGACGGATCCTGTCAAAAAAACCAACAAGCGCACGATCCCCGGCATTTTCCTGTGCGATACGGTCAATGGATGTCTTGCTTGTGTATCCTAAAACCGTTGTCAGTTGGGAACGTGACAGATTGTTATCCTGAAGAAGGGCAAGCAGCAGATCGCTGCCGAGTTTTGCGAGGTTCGTCATTGTGGTATCCCTGTTTTATTTCTATGGTTAGGCAGTTTCCAGAAAGTAATGGGGAGTTAGTTGCATTTTTCAGCAAATACTGATGCGATGCTTTCAGTGAAATCCGGTTTTAGAATGCCGGCTTCTGTAACAAAACCGGAAATCAAGGAGTGATCAGTGACATCAAATGCCGGATTATAGATGTCTATTCCCTCTGGTGCCATACGTTTTTTATACCACATTTCAGCGATTTCGTCGGGATTGCGCTGTTCAATCGGAATCTGGGTCCCGGACGACAGCGCAATATCGAAGGTGGAAAGCGGTGCACATACGTAGAAAGGAATACCATAATACCGTGCAAGAATGGCTACTCCGCTGGTACCGATCTTATTTGCCGTATCACCATTGGCAGCTATACGGTCTGCACCGACAAATACGGCCTGAACCCAGCCGTTTTTCATCACAGTACTGGCCATATTGTCGCAGATCAGTGTGGTTTTGATCCCGTCCGCCTGAAGTTCGTAAGCGCTTAGGCGTGCTCCCTGCAAAAGAGGGCGGGTTTCATCGGTAAACACATGGAAGTCCATGCCGCGTTCCCTGCCTACATGAACAGGTGCCAAT
>JAFUHD010000134.1 GCA_017469025.1 Clostridia bacterium | reverse complement strand
TATGGAAAAGGCATATACGTCTCTCCACTTCTTTGGCTTTGCATCCAGTGTTGAGGCGTATGTGGACGGTATGCTGGCAGGCGGCCTGTACGGCGTCAACATCGGCAGATGCTTCTTTGGCGAAAGCATGTTTTCAGACATGCCCAATGGCTCAAAGCTTGCCCTGATCCTCTTTGCCGGAAAGCTTGCCCGGGACGGATACGTTATGATTGACTGCCAGTTCCATACCGACCACCTGGCCTCCATGGGCGGCGTTTCCATCCCATGGCAGGAATACGAAATGCTGCTCCGGAAAGGATGTGCAGAAGCCCGCTGCAACAGCTGATCCGTCGGCAGACGGGAAATTCCTCCGACTGCCATCTGCCATCCCTGCCCAATTCCCGCAATCGTCCAGGAAACGATGATTCAGAATCCGGATCACAGAATATTTGTCCGGCGCTCTGGCCCGGATTGTCAGATAATGATTCGCAAAATTGACAGGATGCCGAAAGCCAAACGGTGTCAAAATGGAAATGGCCCAGCACTTCGTGCTGGCTTGTCAAATAATGACAACAGTGATTGATATGGTGCCCAAAGCCAAACGATGTCAAAATGGAGATGATCTGTTCATGGAAATCAAACGCTACAGCTGGATTACAACCAGCCGCAATACTGATGATGTCTGTCCCATTTTCCGCAGAACGTTTTCTGCCGGAAAGACGGTACTGAGTGCATCTCTCACGATCACGGCGCTCGGTGTATACCGTGCCGTGCTCAACGGTTCTCCAGTCGGTGATTTTGTGCTGGCGCCGGGATGGACCAGCTATGACAACCGTCTGCAGGTGCAGGTATACGATGTCACCTCCCTTCTTACAGATGAGAATGAACTGTGCGTCACCATCGGGCGCGGCTGGTTCCGTTCCCCGCTTCCCGGATGGATCAATTCAAAAGACAAACAGCGCCGCGTCGCCCAGCCGTGCGGTCTGATTGCCTGTCTCAAAATCCAGTATGAGGACGGCACTGCTGAAACCCTTTCAACCGATACAGACTGGACCTGGGCAGAGAGTCCTGTCCGCTTCAGCGAGATCTATGACGGAGAACGGGTTGATGCCCGGGTAATTCCGGATGACTGGCAGAGTGCTGCCATCCTCGACTGGAGCCGGGATATCCTGATTCCTCAGGAAGGTGAAACCATCCGTGAAACAGAGTGCATTGCGCCCAAGGAGATCATTCGTACACCTGCCGGAGAAACAGTCATTGACTTTGGTCAGGAAGTAACCGGTTATATGGCATTTTCCGTCACGGCAAAAGCAGGCGACCGGATTTCCTTTGACCACGGTGAGGTGCTTGACAGCTTCGGCTGCTTCTACAACGAGAACTATCGCAGTGCCAGATCCATGGTCGAATACATCTGCCGTGACGGACAGCAGACCTGGCATCCGCAGCTGACCTTCTTTGGATTCAGGTACGTCCGTCTCTTATCCTGGCCGGGCGAGGCGCGTCCGGAAAACTTTACCGCCATTGTTGTCCATTCTGACATGCAGAGGACGGGCTGGCTTGCATCCGGCAATACTGAACTGAACCAGCTGTTTTCAAACATCGTCTGGGGACAGCGCGGCAATTTTCTGGATGTTCCCACTGACTGTCCGCAGCGTGACGAACGTCTGGGATGGACCGGTGATGCGCAGGTCTTTGTACGCACCGCCAGTTATCTGTATGATGTGGAACGTTTCTTCCGGAAATGGCTGCATGATCTGGCAGCTGACCAGCGCAATACCGGCGAAGTCGGACAGGTCATTCCCGATGTTATGCCCACGGCTGAATGCAGTGCTGCCTGGGGCGATGCCGCCACCATCTGTCCCTGGCAGATATATCAGACATACGGCAGCCTGAAGGTCCTGGAGGATCAGTTTGACAGCATGCGCCGCTGGGTAGACTTTATCTCCTCTGTGACAAAAACACCGGGGCTCTGGACAGAGCATTTCCACTTTGGCGACTGGCTCGGCCTTGACGCAAAGCCCGGCAGTTATAAGGGCTCCAGCCGCGAAGATCTGATCGCAACCGCATTCTATGCGTATTCCACAGATCTGGTCGTAAAAACCGGCCGTCTCCTCGGCATGGATGTTTCCGCCTATGCAGCACTGCATGATGAAATCGTTACCGCCTTCCGCAGGACATTCCCGTCTCTCGTCACACAGACGGAGCATGTCGTTGCCATTCAGTTCGGACTGACTCCGGATCCCCAGAAGACAGCAGACGATCTGGCTGCCCTGATCCGCTCGGACGGCATCCAGCTGAAAACAGGCTTTGTCGGCACACCGTATATTCTGCATGTGCTCAGCCGGTATGGCTATGCCGGCCTTGCCTGGGATCTGGTTCTCCGCCGTGAGTATCCCGGCTGGCTCTACCCCGTCACCAAAGGTGCAACCACCATCTGGGAACACTGGGACGGCATACGGGAGGACGGCAGTTTCTGGTCCGCCGATATGAACTCCTTCAACCATTACTCCTACGGTGCCGTTGCTGACTGGATTTTTGAACAGGCAGCGGGTATCCAGCATGATGAAAGTCATCCGGGCTTCTCCGAGCTGATCTATGCACCTCATCCGGACATCCGCCTCGGCTGGCTCAGCGCTGACCTCCTGACGCGTCACGGGAAAATCCGTACAAAATGGACGTGTCAGGGAGATCACATCCGCTATGAGCTCAGTACGCCGGTGCCCGCACTGGTATGCCTCAATGGTGAAACACGCCGGGTTGAAAAGGGAGATTATGTCTTTTTTACATCCCTGAATCACTGAAATCCTGTTCGGCGTCTGCGTTAATACGCTTCGCCGGTTTCCCTGCCTGACACACAAAGACAACACATGAGGGCGCTTCCACTGCTGCCGGTTCATCCGTCAGCAGTGGAAGCGCCCTCTGTGTTATGCAGCTCATCCGGTTTAACGGCTCAGGCTCTTATCCAGTCAATGATCTCCTTTTCCGATTCCGCTATATACTTCATGTTTTCACTCCTGTATTTTCCAAAGGTTTTGTACATGAATCCAATCAGCGGAATCATCCTGTACAGCATCTTTTCTCTTGTCTGGTTGGGCATAAGCCCGCCAAGATGGCTGCCGTGTGGAAAGAATACCGTCTTTACCTCTTTCTCATATCCGCTGTCTTTGAGATGGCGTTCCATCTCTATCACAGATAATTCAGAAGGCCAGGCTTCATCCTCCTGTCCCGCAATCATAAGCACCCGTGCGCCGGTCTTCTCTGCCTCCAGCCTCACTGCAAGCACTGCTGCTTCGCTTTGATAGGCATCGTAATAAGCTGCCCACATGCCCGTGACTTTATGCCTTGCCATGGGATGCCTCTGGTATTTCCCGGCTTTTCCGCCTGAGAAGTCCGCCCTGACAAAAGGGATATCCTTGCCCTGCCAGGTAACCACACTGTGCCCTGTCATCGTCTTCCTGTCCCTGAGGGTTCCTTCAAAAGGCACGTGGGTCGGCGATACCAAAATAAGGTTTTCCATACCGCCGATGTACTGCGCAGCAAGCACTGCAAAGATAGACCCCATGGACTGTCCATAGATACTGATATGCCCAATGTGCATCTCTTCCCTGAGTAACCTGACCGCCGGCACAAACATATCCAGCGGAATCTGGTTCGGGGCATCCGGCAGACCTTCAGCACCGAACAGGGATACAGCCAGACCGGTAATCCCGTAATCAGCGAACCGTTCCGCAAATTTAATACCGGGCAGGAGACTCTGCTCTCCGCCCATGACCACAATAACAGCCATGTCACTGCCTCCATCCGGCCGGGCAAGATGGCCTACAAAGCCATGCTGTCTGTAATTGAAATGCTCATGCTCCATCATTTTACATCCTTTGGCTGCTTACTGCCTCCCGGTTTTCATACGGTAATCCTCCGCAGACACTGCATTCTTTATCTCCAGCGGTTATCCGGCTGCATCACTGTCCATTTTCATGCAGTCCATCAGCAGGAAGAACAATGAAAATGGTCAGCATTTTCCTGCCCGTCATTTGCCCTGATATACGTTGTAGTGAACCTGACCTTCATTCCAGCCGTCCACAGATGCCGAAGAGAGCGCATCCTCAGCCGGATATCCTACCGCAATCATAAGGACAGGCGTATATGAACCGGGCATCTGAAGCGCCGCCCGGACACTTGTCATACGTTCCTGCTGGGGCGCGATCGAAAGGACACAGGTTGTCAGTCCGAGCTCTGCTGCCTCTGCGAGGACCGCACCTGCAGCCAGTCCGGCGTCCATTTCCTGAAGTTCCCCGTAATACGCCCTTCCGTTATCTGCGGCAATGACAATCACACATGTCGCTGTATTGAGGGCCTGTGAATATGGGTTTCCGCCCTGCATGGCATGCATTGTTTCACGATTCGTCACCACAAAGAAATCAAGGGAACGCTGGCCCCCGCCGGTCGGCATGGTAAAACCAGCCCGCAAGAGGGCTGAAATCTGATTTTCAGATATGCCTCTTTCTGTATCATACCGGCTGTGCAGGGTGGTGCGGTTCACTAACGCAGGCAAAAGCGGCGTCTCCTGCTCTGCAGCGGATCCCAGTGCGGCCAGCAGGACAATGCCTGCAGCCAGAAGCAGCATCCGCCTTTTTGCTCTTTTCCTCATACATTTACACCTCAACGGTCTTCCTCCTGTCAGCAATACAAAACCGGGCCAGTCTCCTCTGCCATAGCGAAGGGATTGGCCCGGTGTATATGCTGCCGGACAGTTTTTCGGGAAATCCGCCATGGAATCCGGATCAGTCCGTTCCATGTATCCGGCAACGCTGTCTCTGCTGCGATTCATCCTGTCTGAACGCTGTCAGAGCAGCGCCGCTCAAATGGTTTAAGGCGCCTCACTTTGATTCTTTGCAGGCCAGTTCAGCCAGTTTGGCATAGAGGCGGTCCGGTTCTATCGGCTTTGAGAGATGGGCATTCATGCCGGCAGCCAGCGACCGTTCAACATCCTCATCGAATACGTTTGCCGTCATGGCAATGATGGGAATCGTCTTTGCATCCGGCCGTTCCAGTGCACGAATGGCACGGGTCGCCGAGAGACCGTCCATGACCGGCATTCTGACGTCCATCAGGATGGCATCATAATAACCGGCAGGCTTCTCCGAGAATATCTCCACTGCTTTCTGTCCGTTGACAGCGCGTTCAGACTCAATCTCTTCGAGATCAAGCAGATCTGTCAGAATCTCAGCATTGGCATCGACATCCTCCGCCATCAGAATCCTGAGACCGGCCAGCTTACCAGTATCGTCAGCCGTATCTTCACCGCTGTCTACTACTGCTGCTCCGCTGCGATGCTCCAGGACCTGGTGGATCGTGCGCTGCAGGCTGTCCGTAAACAGCGGTTTGGCAGTAATACTGTCAACGCGGGCATTCTTTGCCTCGTCTTCTATAATATCCCAGTTATATCCGGTCAGAAGAATAATCGCTGTCTCGTCATTGTCAAATTCATGCAGGGTCCTGGCAAGATCAAGTCCGTTCATGCCGGGCATCTTGTAATCCGTAATCAGAAGCGGATACGGTGTCCCGCTTTCGTATGCCCGTCTGAGTTCGGCCAGTGCCTCCTCCGGCACCGTAAAGACAGTGCTCTCAACGCCGATGCTCTTCAGAACGATCTGTGCATGCTCGCCGGATATCTCATCGTCATCCACCACAACGGCGCGCAGTCCGTCCGGAAGGGTGATGCCATGCTCATTGTACGCAACCCGTTCAGATGTCTTAAGGGGTATCGTAACGATAAATGTGCTGCCAACGCCCTTTTTGCTCTGGACCTCGATCTCGCCCTTCATCATCTCGACGAAGTTCTTGGTAATTGCCATGCCGAGACCGCTGCCGCCATAGCGGTTGGTCGTCGTCGCATCTTCCTGAGAGAATGCCTCAAAAATCTTCGGAATGTATTCTGCATCCATGCCGATACCGGTATCTTTCATGGCAAAGCGCAGAACGGCATTTCCGTCCGCATCTGAAAGCGTCTGAACGGAAAGTTTCACATCTCCAGGCGCCTCTGTAAACTTGACGGAGTTGCCAAGAATATTGATCAGCACCTGCTTGAGCTTCATATCATCGCCGACATAATAGTCCCGTGTATTTCCGATGATGTCGCACTGATAATGCAGGCCTTTATCCTGGCACTGGCCGTTGATAATGATATTGATCTGGTCAATGAATTCCCTGAATGAGAACTCCTCATCCTTAAGGACCATTCTGCCGGATTCAATCCGGCTCATATCGAGAATATCGTTGATCAGGCCAAGAAGATGTCTGGCACTGGCACCGATTTTTTCAAGCTGTTCCCGCGTACGGGGCATCAGATCGGGATCCCGCAGGGCAATATTGTCCAGTCCGATAATCGCATTCATGGGTGTACGGATCTCATGGCTCATATTGGACAGGAAACTGGTCTTGGCCCTGCTGCTCTCCTCAGCCAGCAGCTTTTCCACCTCAATCTGCCGTTCCCGTTTCTGCATGATGGAATATATCATAAACAGGATGGCAAGAGAGGTTACGATCAGCAGTACCTGGATGGCAATTGCAACACCGACTGACTTCCCGATTTCATTCAGGACATCGGAAATATATGACAGCGGCTGGCGGGTTGCACCCGATACCATATCCACTCCGGCCTCTTCAAGCTTGTCCATATAGTACGTCTGAATCGGCACAACAGAGCGTTCAACCGCCTGATCCGTAACCTGCCGCATCCAGATCGTGGATGTGAACATAATGAGCGCGAGCAGAACAATCCAGGCGACCGAGCTGCGGCCGAGTCTGCGTTCCCTGTCTTTCTTCATGCACTGCAGGGAAACCATGAAACCAATGATCCCCCAGGCCGCCAGAATCAGATAGGATTCTGTCGAAAGCGTCTTGACGGAAATCAGGTTCGGAATCAGGAACTCGAGTGCAAACAGAACAGAGACAACCAGCCCGATACCGCTGATCACCTGCATGCCGGTTTCCTGACGGCCTCTGGCAGTTTTGAGTGCAGAGGCGGATGCAAACACATATGCAATCGTCGCACCGACCGTCGTCACATCAACAATCCAGCTGATCGCCGTTCTGCCGAGGAACGGAAAAATGGATGAGATGGCCAGAATGCAGAGAATCGCGTGTCTGGGCACATGATTTTCATCCGTCTTCCCGATCCATCCGGACAGCAGCCCGTCATCTGCCACTGCACACAGAAGGCGGCTGAGGGCTACAAAGTTTCCGATCAGACCGGTAAATATCGCACCCAGTGCGGAAATGCCAAGAATCACGGAACCGGCTGTGCCAAGTGCAGACTTTGCTGCAAAAAAGGCAGGCTGTGACTCGATGCCTGAATAATTGCCGAGACTTTCAGTATACTGAAGCCAGTTTGCATTTCCATCCGGCATCGCCGTTGTTGCCAGCAGTCCAAGCATCACATAGGCAAGACCCGCTGTCACGAGGGCCAGTGCCATGATACGGAATGTCCGTTTCAGCGGATAAGCCGCCTCTGCAGAGGAATGGCAGACTGACTCAAACCCGACATATGCCCATGGTGCCAGTGCGAAAATGGTAAACGTCTCATTGAGCGGTGTGTGTCCGGGATGAAATGGCGGGTTAAACATATGCGTCCTGCCGCCATTGAGTGCAGCAGCCACAAAGCAGATGACTACCCCTGAGAACAGCAGCCCTGCCATCAGGACCTGCACACTTTGAGACCGTTTCTGCCTGAGACAGATGATTGCAGCGGCAGCTATGGAACCGAGCGACAGCAGAATCTCGCCAAAGTACACATGAAAGCCGGCTATTTCATAGTGAAAACCAAATTGAAACGTACTGCCAATCAGTGTCCTTGCAATCAGCGGAAGCGCTGATGCATTTGCCCAGATTATGGCGATGTACGTCAGAATCAGAAACCAGGCACATAGAAAGCCATGGTCATAGCCAAAGCATTTCTTGGTAAACGTATAGGTACCGCCATTATCCGGATACAGGTTGATCATGTAATGGTAAACTGCTGCCAGTATCAGCATGATCAGTGCGCCAATACCAAGGCCGAGCGCCGTTCCTGCCGGTCCTGCAACAGGCAGGAATGTATTCCCCGGCATAACATACGCGCCCCAGCCGACACTGCAGCCAAACATCAGCGCCCATGCACCTGCGGCAGAAAGATACGATGACCACTTTCTGTCATCCGCATTTTTCATTCCATTCATGGATAAAGATATCCCCTTCTACACCCGTTTATCCTTACTTCAGGCTGTTTTCATCCTTACATCAGACTGTTTTCATACCTGGCAATGCCGTCTGCCGTTTTCCGGTAAATCGCCCCAATCTCACGGACCATATCTCCGACCTGTTCATCCGTCATCTGTCTTGCATTTCCGGGACGGAATTCTTCAGACAGATCCGATGCAATCTGTGCCAGTTTCACCAGTCCCAGATTGGCACAGACACCCTTCATGGCATGCGCCGTCTCAAACATGGCCGTGGGATCCAGGCCCTCGGCCGCCTTTATGACATTCTCAATCACGCCATTCTTGGCAAACTTCCGGATGTGCTTGTCGATCAGCTTCTCGACCCGCAGCACTTTCTGCGCCTGTTCAAAATCACCGTCAATGGAACTGTACAATTCTTTCAGCGTCATAAATCATACCCCCTGCTGATGTCACCCTGTGTATCCTTTCAAAATGCCGATTCACGGCACAAAGCGTCAATTGATAGCGTCTTTCTCTGTTCTGTCGATACCCATTTCCCGTTCAATCAGATGTTCAAATTCTTCTGCCGGAAGCGGGCGGGAGAAATAATATCCCTGCACCAGAGCGCATCCGGCATCGCGCAGGATCGCAAGCTGTCCCTCTGTCTCAACGCCTTCTGCAACCACCGGTACATTCAGATATCTTGCAATGTCAAGAATCAGCTTGACCAGACGCAGGTCCGTTTCATTGCTCTCGATGTTCCGGATAAACTTCATGTCCATCTTGAGCACATCCACCGGCATGGCCGAGAGCATGTTCAGCGAGGAGTATCCAGAGCCGAAATCGTCCATTTCGATCTGGAATCCAAGCCTCCGGAGTCTGTCTATCACATCAAGCAGCTGCTTGGCATTATCCGTATAAGCGGATTCCGTCACCTCAAGCTTGAACGCCTTGTAATCGATCTGGTAACTGTCCAGCATGGCCACAAGGCGGTCCACAAGATTGGGGTCAAATACGTCCGAACGTGAGAGATTGACCGAGACGGGAACCAATACACCGTATTTGTCCCGCCATGAAGCCATCTGCCTTGCTGCCTCATGCCAGACAAAATTGTCCACGATGCTGATCAGACCATTTCCCTCAAAAAGCGGAACAAATACGCCCGGGGAAATCATGCCCAGATCCGGATGTTTCCAGCGGATGAGCGCCTCTGCGCTCGACAGTCTGGGCGGATTCATCTGAATATCGTATTTGGGCTGGAAGAATACCTTGAACTGGCGTTCCTCTGCAGCCGTGCTGAGGTCATTGAGCATCTGCTGGTTAAGCAGCTCACGTGCCATCATGTCGTCACTGTAGATCATGAGCGGGTTCTGATAATCCCCGCGGACCATGTTGCATGCAGCATGTGCCCGGTCAAGCATCAGGATCGGCTCTACGCCCGGAATCCAGGGCTTAACACCCATTCTGAGATGGATCCTGACCTTAGGCGAGATGGTATCCACTTTCTTCTGGAAGCGTTCGAGCAGTCCGCGGTAATCAT
The DNA here is from genome assembly GCA_017469025.1 of Clostridia bacterium. GTDB lineage: Bacteria > Bacillota > Clostridia > Christensenellales > Aristaeellaceae > Ventricola. The sequence continues at coordinate 2,860 of JAFUHD010000134.1, read as the reverse complement.
CCAGATGACAGCAGTAAAGATCGAAGCGGTCCGCTTCAAACCGGCTTGCAATGCCGTCTGTTTCTGCCAGAAAGGCACGGATCTCATTGCCCAGAATCCGGAGCACATCATCACCGAATTCCCGTCCGTTCAGCGCATTGATCGAATGGAACTGCTCTATATTGAGGACAATCGCATCACAATGCATCTCAGGATGATACTGATAAAGCCGGTTGGCATATTCAAAGAAGAAGTTCTTGCTGTACAGCATCGTCAGCTGGTCATGCTCCGCGGCAGAAATCAGCCGGCGCCCTTCATTTAATTCAATGATTCTGGCAACACGGGCCCGAATAACCTCGTGTACTTCAAACGGTTTTGTAATGAAATCCGCTGCGCCCATCTGCAGTGCCTTCAGTTCCGCATTCTTTTCCGCAGTCAGTACAATAACCGGAATGCCCTTGTGCTTTTCATTTTCAGACATCTCCTGAAGGACCTCAAATCCGTTCATCACAGGCATCATGAGGTCAAGCATCACCAGCGACAGGGTGTCTATATTCTCGTCAATCAGCTGAAGGGCTTCTTTGCCGTTTTCAGCATAAATAACGTCATAACTGTCTTCGAGGATAATCCCCAACGCGTCACGGTTTATCTCCTGATCATCCACAACCAGGATACGTTCCGGGCGCTGAATCTGTTTAGATTTGATCATCACTCTTTCCCTTTCTGAAACAAAACAAACAATGAGGCATTGTACCGGTCTGTCATGCAGGCCTTATAATGAACTTTTTCAATGTATGATACAGCATATCCGAATCCGCCGGCTTTGCCAGGTGGGCATTCATTCCGGCATTCAGACTCTCTTTTATATCCTCAGCGAAAGCATTGGCCGTCAGTGCTATGATGGGAATACTTTTCGCACCCGGATGCGCTGAGGCACGGATCGTTCTCGTTGCAGTCAGACCGTCCATTTCAGGCATTCTGAGATCCATCAGAATGGCATCATAGTAGCCAGGCTCTGATCGGGTAAACATGTCAACCGCGATTTTCCCGTTTTCTGCATGTTCGCAGACGACATCCTCGAGGTCCAGCAGATCCATGACGATTTCCGCATTTTCCGGAATATCCTCTGCCAGCAGAATCCGCCGGCCGGCCAGCCCATACCCTTCCTCCTGCGTCTCCGGTACTTCCTCTGCCTCAGGCTCCATTTTCTGCATGGGAACAGACACCGTAAAGACAGAGCCTTCATTTTTACGGCTTGTGACCGTTATGGTTCCACCCATCTGTTCCACAATCTTCTTGGTGACCGCCAGGCCGAGCCCGCTGCCGCCCTGAGTCGCGGTCGAACTCGAATCCTCACGCGTAAACACCTCGAAAATCTTCGGCAGATAATCCGGATCGATGCCTATGCCGGTGTCGCTAACCGTAAACTGCAGCTGGACGTTATCCTTGTCCTGCGGTATCTCACGCACATCAAAGACCACACTGCCCTGTGCACCGGTATATTTGACGGCGTTATCGAGCAGAGCCATCAGCACCTTCTTAAGGAGCACTTCGTCACCCATATAACGCTGTTTGTCCGGAAGCGCGGACTTACGCTCATAGGAAACATTCTTCTGTGAACCAAGCGTTCCAGCAATGGCATCCATCTGCTCCAGAACATCCTGCAGACAGAACGGTGCCGGATTGTTCGTCAGCACACCGCTTTCTATCCTGTTCACATCCAGAATGTTGTTAATCAGGCTGAGCAGCATTCTTGCACTGGCACCAATCTTCTTCAGATATCCCTCCGTCTGGGGCGACAGGTCCGGTTCATTCAGCGCCAGCGTATCCAGACCGAGAATGACATTCATCGGCGTCCGCATTTCATGGCTGACCATCGCCATGAAATTCGATTTTGTCCGGTTGCTTTCCTCCGCGGCAAGCAGCGCCGCATCCAGCCGTTCGCTTTCCACAATCTGTTCCGTAATGCTGTTCAGGAATTTGTAGATAATATATACAAAATAGCTGCCGCCCAGCAGAACACTTGCCATGACGATATCGGGCTTGCCGAAAACGCCGACAATAATGTAACCGATCAGAAAAGATATCAGAAGTGCAATCGGCATATACAGGATCCGTATGCCGCGTTTCCACATCTTCTGGGCCTGAAGGTATTTTGCAAAGTGGATAAATCCCCAGATGTTGTAAACCATGAGGGCACTGCCACCGAAAATCATCAGATAGATCAAAAGATTGAGCATCTTCATTCTCCCTTCTGTTCCCTTTAGAAAAGAGCCGGTCCGGTGCATGTCACCGATATATCAAAAGCAACGGGCTGTGCGCCGGGATGGTCCCGGAAGCGGCAGTCGCCCATGAATCCTCTGTCATGACGCAAGGCGTCAGTCTGTCAAGTAAACGGCAGCCGTGAAAAAAATCAGAGATGTCTGCCTGACACGATACACGCTGAATATACCCCGCAGCAGGCAGCCTGCAAAGTTTCGGACACAGCGCGACTGCTGCACAGCCGTAAGTGCCTGAAGGCCGGGACGTCCTGCATCATGTTTACACATTCAGGGTATCATATCACACTGTCTTAATTATATCACATCGATGAAATATAAACAATAAACATTCACTTCAGGATTAGGATAAACGCATCAATTTCAGCCTGGGAGCTCCTTTAATGACATAGTCGTGCTTTCGGCATCGTATCAATTGCAGTTGTCATGATTTGACAAACCAGCATGAAATGCTGGGCCATCTCCTTTATCGGTACCATTGCAGAGCATAAACGGCCATGCATATATTACATATGTGTAACATCTTGAGTGATATTCATTTTAGGATCACTTTTAGTTCGTTATTGCAGGTCAGGTTGCTCACCACGGGTGGGCCTTTTTTG
>JAFUHD010000133.1 GCA_017469025.1 Clostridia bacterium | reverse complement strand
TGTTCTCAGCATGAAAAAAGCGAGAACAATGTCTCTCTGGATAGGTGTAAAGAAACTGGTAATGTTCGTCTTTTTTGCAAAAACAATGCTTAATCATGATCCGAACGGGATCTTTTTTTTACGTCAAATTGGCATCTTAACCCCCGTTTTCACAGGCTGTTCTAAGAAAAAATGGACTTATGGTGGGTGAATCATTTATCAGTTTACTGATAACTTCATGACGCTGTACCGCAACGAGATCGAGAACTATTTCAAGTCTCTCGAGACTGATGATGTAAAGTATGAAATCACCATGGCTGACGGCAAGAACGATATGGCCGAGCAGACCAACCAGATTCAGAACTTCATCACCCAGGGCATGGATGTCATCATCCTGAACCTCGTTCAGACCTCCTCTGCTGATGCCGTAATCGATCAGGTTGTGGCAGCCGGCATTCCGCTCGTTCTGATCAACCGTGAGCCGCTGGCCTATGACGCCGATGGCAAGACGCTTGATGAGGCTTATGAAGGCATCCTGGCCAACGCTCAGGTCTGCTATGTTGGTGCTGACGCCCGTCAGTCCGGTACCTTCCAGGGCGAAATGGTAGCCGAGCTTGAGAACAAGGGCGACATCAATGGCGATGGCAAGGTTTCCTACATCATGATCGAAGGCGATCCGGAGAACATCGACGCTCAGTATCGTACCGAGTTCTCTGTTAAGGCTCTGACCGATGCCGGCATCGAAGTTGAGTGCCTCGATGACCAGGTAGGTAACTGGGATCAGACCAAGGGCCAGGAGCTCTGCGCGAACGCTCTCAACATCTATGGCGACAAAGTTGAAGTCGTGTTCTGCAACAACGACGCTATGGCGCTCGGTGCTGCTACCGCGATCCAGACTGCCGGCCGTACCGTTGGCCAGGACATCTATCTCCTCGGCGTTGACGCTCTCGAAGAAGCTGTCCAGCTTGTTAAGGACGGCGAGATGACCGGTACCGTTCTGAACGACCACATCGGCCAGTCTCATGCAGCAGTTGATGTTGCCGTGAAGCTCCTCAATGGCGAAGACATCGACAATTATTACTGGGTTGACTATGTAAAGGTCAACAAGGCTTATGTTGATGCCCAGTAATCGCTAATTAAAAACAAAATTGATGGTGGGTGGGTTTAATACCCACCCACCTTTTCCTGTCACAGTGCTTTTCCGCCGGGCGAAGGCCTTGGACACTGGATACGGGATAATGGAAAGGAGGGCATGCTGCAATGTCTGAATACGTTCTGGAAATGATGGATGTCAGCAAATCTTTTCCCGGCGTAAAAGCACTGGATCATGCACAGTTAAAGCTTCGGCCAGGACGCGTACATGCGCTTATGGGAGAGAATGGTGCCGGCAAGTCGACATTGATGAAATGTATGTTCGGCATTTACAAGATGGATCAGGGACAGATCAATATAGATGGCAAGCCTGTGACGATCAGCGATCCGATGGATGCACTTAAAAAAGGCATTGCCATGGTTCATCAGGAACTCCAGCCGATTCCGGCGCGTACGGTTGGTGAAAATATTTTTCTCGGACGTTATCCGATGAAAAAAGTGCTTGGCTTTATTCCCGTTATTGATCACAAGAAGATGTATGAGGATACTGCCGGTCTGCTTAAGAAGGTCCGGATGAATTTCGATCCGAAGCAGAAGGTCGGCGAGCTGAGCGTTTCACAGATGCAGTCTGTTGAAATTGCAAAAGCGGTATCTGCAAACTGCCGCGTTCTGATTCTGGACGAGCCGACATCATCACTTACAGCGAATGAGGTTGAAGCGCTTTTCCGGATTATAGAAGACCTTAAGGCAGAGAATGTTGCAGTTGTCTACATCTCTCACAAAATGGATGAGATTCTCCGCATTTCCGATGATGTTACCATCATGCGTGACGGCAAGTACATCGGTACATGGGAGGCAAAGGATCTGACGACTGAAAAAATCATCACCCAGATGGTTGGACGTGAGCTGACCAATCTGTATCCGCCGAGAGAAAATGTTCCGGGCGAGGTGGTCTTTGAGGTCGATGACTTTACTTCAATTAATCCGCGTTCGTTCCGGAATGTCAGCTTCCAGCTCCGCAAAGGCGAGATTCTGGGTGTTGGCGGCCTGGTTGGTGCACAGAGAACCGAACTGATGGAGGGTCTGTTCGGCATCCGTTCACATACAAAGGGACAGATTTTCTATAAAGGCAAGGAGATGCACATCAACCGTCCGAAGGATGCAATTGATCAGGGCGTCGCCATGCTGACGGAAGACCGCCGCGGAAGCGGTATTATGGGTGTTCTGAGCATTGCGGACAACATCTCCATTTCGTCACTGAGCAAGTATCTTGACTATGGATTTGCCATTAACGGCAAAAAGGTAGAGCAGCTTGTTCAGGACAACGTCAAAAAGATGAATATCAAAACGCCTTCCTCCAAGACGCAGATCAAATCGCTTTCCGGCGGCAATCAGCAGAAAGTGCTGGTTGGCAGATGGCTGGCGAATGATCCGGATATCCTGATTTTGGATGAACCGACGCGCGGTATTGACGTTGGTGCAAAATATGAAATTTACTGCATCATCGCAGATCTGGCCAGGGAAGGAAAGAGCATTATCATGATCAGTTCCGAGATGAGCGAGCTGATCGGTATGTCTGACCGGATCATGGTCATGTGCGACGGACGGGTAACCGGATTCGTTGACGGACAGGACGCAACGCAGGAAAATATCATGGCGTATGCGACTCAGTTTGAATAAAGGGAGGAAGAACCATGCAAAACAGTACGTCAAAGGACAGCGTCTTAAAAAGACTTCAGAAAACGGTAACGGGCAACCCGATCGTTTTTCTGCTGATAGTTGCAGCTATCGTAGTCGGCTGCATTAAGGATAACTTCTTCTCCTGGGCAAACCTCAGCAACCTGATCAGCAATACGGCCGTCCGTTTCCTGATTGCACTGGGTGTTTCAGGATGTCTGATTACCAAGGGTACTGATCTTTCTGCAGGCCGTCAGGTAGGCTTTGCGGCCGTTATTTCCGGTATTCTCTGCCAGCGCGGTGATTACAATGGCAGACTCTGGAAATGGGCGCCTGAGATGAATATCTTTCTGGTGTTCCTGATTGTTATCGTATTCGGTCTGATCTGGGGTCTGATCAATGGACTGATCGTTACAAAGCTGCATGTTCCGCCGTTCATTGCAACACTGGGCACACAGACAATCATCTATGGCATTTCACTGGTTATTTCTGACGCACAGCCGATCGGCGGTTTCCAGAAACTCTATACAACGCTGATCAATGGACGCATTGGCAACACCAGAGGTTTCCATCTGCCGTATCTCTTCTTTGTGGCTCTGGTCTTTGGTTTTATTTTCTGGTTCATCTACAACAAGATGCGTCATGGCAAGTATATGTATGCCATCGGCGGCAATGAAATCGCTGCTGAAGTTTCCGGTGTCAATACAACCCGCACCCTGATCCGTATCTATACGACTGCAGGTATTATGTATGCGATTGCCGGTTATCTGCTGGCGGCAAAATCCGGCGGTGCCTCTGCTTCCATGGGTCAGGGCTATGAGCTCGAAGCTATTGCGGGCTGCACCATCGGCGGTGTATCCACCACAGGCGGTATCGGCACGGTTCCGGGCATCCTGGTCGGTGTTCTGGTCTTTGAACTGCTGAAGATCATTCTGCAGTTCCTGGGCGTAAACCCGTATTACAACTATGTTGTACAGGGACTCGTTATTGTTCTGGCAGTCTCACTGGATATCCGTAAATATATCGCCAAGAAGTAATGACAGAACAGGAAAAAACGCTTAAAGAGCGGGAACGCGAGCTGGAGGAACGGGAAAAGGCGGTAACAGCACGTGAGAAAGAGCTTGATGCTTTTTCAAAGCAGGTGCACAGAAAAAAACTTGAATGGTATGAACATGTGAATCTGAGCGTGAAACAGATGAATGTGATTGTACGTACGGTTTATGTACTCCTGGCTATTGTCGGCATCCTGATTGTTCTCGAAGCGACCGGTATCTTTAAACTGTAATCAAAAAGGCAGCTGCAATATCTGCAGCTGCCTTTTCTGCGTGGATCAGCAAGATGAAAACAAAAAAACCAGATCCTAAGATCTGGTTCTGAGTGGGGTCGATAGGGCTCGAACCTACGACCTCCACGATGTCAACGTGGCGCTCTAGCCAGCTGAGCTACGACCCCGAACACGAGCGATAGTATACCTCACTCTACAGAAAAAAGCAAGAGGTTTTTTCGAAAAAAATTGTCGGCAAATTTGGCAGGTATTTTGGTATGAATTGAAGGAGAGGCAGACTTGAAAAGCGTCTGCGTTTAAAATATAATGAGGATAGTTGTGATGGCATAAATGTACATACAGTGCTGGAATGAAGGACTGTATCCGGCCTGAACACAGCATGAAACCTAGCGGGGAGTGGTAACACATGACAGTTATTACGATTCGACTCACAATGCTGACGGACGATGTCAAGAAGTTTGTTGCGATTGTGAATCACTATCCATATGATATTGATCTTCGTTCCGGACGATATGTCGTGGACGCGAAGTCACTGCTTGGCATTTTTTCAATAGATCTTTCCAAGCCGATTACCATGACAGTTTACAGTGACAATTGTGATGATCTGTTGGAAGAAATATCACCGTACATTATTCGTGAAGAATCTGAGGAAGCCTGATCGGAGTTGATAACATGGCGGAAGTACAGAGGGAAGCACATCGGGACAAACTGACGCTGTTGTATGCCCTGTTACATCTGGGACCGTGTACAGAGGATCAGCTTGTCCGATTTAATGATGCCTATTCCATGATGGAGCAGTTTCAACTGTATGTAACGCTTGGAGAACTCAGGGATGCACAAATGATTGTTGAGGAACAGCGCCTTGAGAGAAAACTGCTCAGTGTCACCGAAGAAGGAAAAAATATGCTTTCAATGTTCGGCGAGGACGTATGGCCGAGCTCGAAGATTCAGGTAGACAATAACGCAGCTGAGTGGAAACATATGATCCGGGACGAGCTTCAGATGCCAGCTGAGTGGCAGCGGCAGGGCAATGAATACCGGGTAACACTGAGACTGCTGGAAAACGACAATGAAATCTTCAATCTTTCCATGATGGCGGTGGACAGGCAGCAGGCAGTGGATTTCTGCCGGCGCTGGCCGAAACAGGCTTCTTTTCTTTATCGCACAATAATGGAAAAGCTTGGAGAAGAACAGGAAAATCAATGAACGCTGCCCAAAGGCAGCGTTTTCTCATATACGCTTTGGCATGAAATGGAGCAGCAATATGCAGAGCCTTAAAAAGCAGCTGGGAAGGCGGCCGTATATTATGGCGGCCGGAGGATTATTATATGCTTTTCTGCTGACAGCAGGATTTCAGATTGAACGAAACGGAAACAGTGACCCGTGGATCACAATTCTGCTGAGCATCATTCTTGCACTGCCCATAGGCATGGGATTGCGCAGACTGTTTGAAATATGGCAGAAGATGGTGACCGGCAGACCGGATTTGAAAAGGTTCTTGTCAGACTGGCAGGTGTTTCTTGTCCTGACTGCCTGTTATATTCCGATGTATATTGTTCTGTTTCCGGGCTCATTTGCCTATGATGTGCCGTTTCAGGTGAAACAGGTCATAACCGGGATTTATTCATCGCATCATCCGGTCCTGCATACCCTGCTGCTCGGCATACCTGTGGCGCTTGGCAAGAAGATTGGACATGTTACCTGGGGGACTGCGCTGTATACCCTGATTCAGATTCTGCTGCTCAGCCGCTGCTTTTCAAAATGTGTTGAATCCATTGAAAAGCAGAGCGGGAAAAGGTCTGCCAGGGCGGCCATGATCTTTTTTGCCATATATCCGCTGCATATGCTGATGGCTTCAAATGCGACAAAGGATACGCTGTTTGGAGGCACGTTTGCGCTTGCATTTTGCCTGATCCTGCAGAAAATGCGGATAGGTGTTACCAACCGTGAAAACGGACGGATGATTCTTGCCATATTGTTCAGCATACTGCTGCGCAATAATGCAGTATATGCATATCTTGCATGGACGGTCCTTTTGATGCTGATACTGAAAGACGATAAGCGCAAAGTTCCGGTTGCAGTGCTGGCTTCAACGATTCTTGCATTATTCGCAGGTGTCTGCCTGAACCAGGCCGTGCGGGCAACCCCCGGGGATATCGTTGAGATGCTCTCGGTGCCCATTCAGCAGGTGGCACGCGTGCGCAATTTGCGTCCGGAGGTGTTGAGTGAAGAAGAAATTGAAGCGATAGATGCAGCAATGCCAAGTGAAGCATGGTCATACTACGATCCAACAATTTCGGACCCGGTCAAATTTGCAATGGACAGTTCTGTCATCCGGGAAAATCCGAAACTGTATTTAAAGCTGTATCTGTCAGTTTTACTGAAATGCCCAAAGGAAAGCATTGATGCTTTTTTGCTACTGACACACGGGTTTTTATATCCATATCAGCATTATGAAATGTCCAATTACTATCTGCAGACCGGCATTACAGTCAAGTACTATGACGGCTGGTGGACAGGCGAACCAATTCATACGGAAAGTCCGACACCTGAGCTGAGGGCAGCGATAGAATGGAGAATCGGATCCAAAGGCGCTATGCAGTGGCCGGTGATCGGCTACCTGTTTAATATAGGCGTCATAATCTGGATAATGCTGCTGCTGGCACTGAAACAGATGTACTTTTCCCGAAAAGATATTGCGCTGGCGGCACTGCTTCCTGTTTTTCTGCTCGGAACATATCTTCTGGGACCCTGTGTGGCAGGACGATATGTGTATCCTTTCGTCTGTCTGCTGCCAATTCTGGCACAAAAAGGAAATGGAGGAAAATGGCATGAGACTTGATAAATATCTAAAGGTTTCACGGATTATAAAGCGCCGCACTGTGGCAAAGGAAGCCGGAGAGGGCGGCCGTGTGACGATCAATGGAAAAGTGGCAAAACCATCCTCTGAGGTCAAGGAAGGGGATGTGCTGGAGATACGCTTTGGCGACAAGCTTGCCAGATATAAGGTGGTTTCCATTGCGGAAACGGTTCGCAAAAATGAGGCAAGCCTGATGTACGAAATGCTTGACGGGGAGATACTGGAATGAATGCGGCAATTATTGTAGCTGCGGGACGCGGCGAAAGGATGCACAGTGACCGGAACAAGGTATTTCTGCCGCTTCTCGGAACGCCTGTAATCATTCATACTGTACGCGCATTTGCGGAAAGCGGTCTGTTTGATAACATTCTGGTTGTCTGCAGTACGGAAAACCATGAAGAGATGCGGTCAGTCCTGGATGCATATGGCTTTGGCAGTATTGCGCAGGTGACTGGAGGCCCGACGCGTCAGGCCAGTGTCCGGAACGGCCTGCTGGCACTGCCGGAGCATACGGATATTGTAGCCATTCATGATGGCGCACGGCCACTTGTTTCCGCAGATGTTCTTGAAACGGCACTCTGCCAGGTACGGAATGCAGGCAGTGCGGTTGCGGCTGTGCCCCTGAAAGATACCATTAAACGCGCAGAGCCGGATGGACTGGTTCTGGAGACCCCGGACAGGTCAGCACTGTACAGTATTCAGACGCCACAGGTATTTGAATATCGTACAATTCTTGACGCTCACGAACGGTACCGGGAGCGTCAGACAGCAACGGATGATGCCATGCTGCTCGAATGGATGGGATCTCCGGTGCATCTGAGCAGCGGTGATCCGGAAAACATCAAAATAACGACGCCTGAAGATCTGGCAGTTGCGGAGCAGATCCTGAGACGCAGGGGCATAAAGGGAAAGGATATGCATATGGAAATGCGGGTAGGGCACGGGTACGATGTGCATAAGCTGGTCCCGGAACGGGATCTGATTCTTTGCGGCGTGAAGGTGCCGTATGAGAAGGGACTCTTGGGGCACAGTGATGCAGATGTGGCAGCCCATGCACTGATGGATGCCATGCTCGGAGCTGCAGCGATGGGAGATATAGGGTATCATTTCCCGGACAATGATCCCGCATACAGTGGGGCGGATTCGATGCTGCTTCTGGAACGCGTGCGCGAAATTGTAGGTGTTGAGGGCTGGCAGGTCAGCAATGCAGATCTGACGATTATCTGCCAGCGTCCAAAGCTTCGCCCTTATATTGAAACAATGCGTGATTCACTGGCAGGCCATCTGAATATTGACCGGAGCCGGATCAGCGTAAAGGCAACAACAACGGAACATCTGGGCTTCGAGGGCGAGGGGCTCGGCATTTCCACACATGCGGTGGTTATGCTTGAAAGGAGCAGCAGTTGCCAGCAAAACGGAAGAAACAACGAATAGGTATTGGGCGCCGGATAGCCGGTGCACTTGCAGATGCGGTGGATGGCTTCTTCAGGGCACTTGGGAACGGCTTCGCGGCGCTGGTCAGGCTTTTAGGCAGATGCATTCTGCTTGTTTTAAAAGGCCTGTGGTTCCTGTTCAGACGGCTTTTGCATCTGCTTGTTTTGCCGTTTCAGGCACTTTTCCGTGCATTAACGGGGAGATATAACCGTGCTTCACGCTGTCTCCGTCTGACGGGCGAGGAGTTTGAAGCGTATGCGGCGGATGTCCTTGAGGACAATGGGTTTAAGCATGTTGAACTGACACCGCTGAGCGGTGATCAGGGCGTGGATATTCTCTGTGAGCGCGGTGGACACCGGTATGCGATCCAGTGTAAAAACTACCAGGGTGCAGTCGGTAATTTCGCAGTGCAGGAGGCGTATGCTGGCATGCAGTATTATGGATGCGATGTGGCAGTTGTTCTTTGCCCGGGGACATTTACCCAGTCTGCCCGGGAGCTGGCAGCCTCTACCGGTGTTCTTTTATGGGGCGAAAAACGCCTGACACATTTGATGCGGGTCAGCGGACGACGGCCCAAGAGCTCTGGCAGGTAAGCCGGTCCAAGAACAACGGCGTGAAGAAATGGACCAGGGGCGAAGTACGCTTTTGCCAGAATAAAGGGAAAAACCTGAGTCTATGGTACTGAAAGGAATGGAAATGAGAAAAGCGGTTTACTGGCTGTGGATGGGAATGCTGCTGTGTCTGCTGTATGGCACGGCGTTTGGGGAACAGCCATTACAGGTCCGCATTCAGACGGAGGCAATGCAGATGGCAGCCTCAGACATATCCGGGAAAGCGTGGGAAACAGCCGTCGCAGGGATGCGGACAGAAGGGCTTTCGAACAGGCTGGATATGGATACAATCCGTCAAAACGACAGCAGTGCCGTGTTTGACATTCAGAATGGAAACATCTGCAGCATTCAGGGAACACAGCTTGCGGGACCGGTTACAGATCCGCTGGACGCATACCGCACTGCTTATCAGCTGGTAACGCTGCTGGGCGGTACAGATGAGACGAGGCTGGATCTGTGGTCAGTTCTGTCCATGGGAAACAAGACTATCTATGTGTTCCAGGAGGTTCATGCGGGCCTTACTGTGATTGCCAGCACGATGAGGATCGTTACTGAAGAAGACGGCATGGTTAGTGCGGTATTCAGTTCGATTGCGGACAGTGAAAAGGAAAACGATAACGGAACGGAAATGCTGGCAGAAGAGGCTGAGGCTGTGGTGTCGGCTTATCTGAGCAGTCAGAAAATGGATACGCCCATCCTCAGCGAATACACCAACAAGGTGATTATTCCGATTGATTCTGATATTGATGATAACAATATCTATCCGGATCAGGTATTCTGGACAGTCTATACGCAAAATCCCGAATCCGGCTCCCGGAAGACTGCTGATCTGCCTTATCTGGCACATTACGTCCAGATGGACGGCACCTATCTGTACAGCATTCCAGTGTCAGAACCGCGGGATATGGCCAGTCTTTCCGGCTTCGGATCAGTGTATACATTTGAATATATGGAGGCGGACGAGTGGACGGGAACCGTTACCTGGTCAGATGGGAAGACGCAGGAGCTCACGGTGCCGGTTATGCGGGATCCCCGGACAAATGCCTACTATCTTGGCGACATTGAGCGCCGGATTGCAGTTGCTGACTTTGCGTCCATGGCATATGGGAACAGAATTGTCCGGTTTATGGTCAAGTCTCAAAATGAGTGGGATGACAATGATCTGATTGTCTATGCCAACTATATAAAGACCTGGGATTTTTATGCACAGATGGGCTGGAACGGTCCGGATGGCTTCGGTACACCTTCTCTTTTGCTCCGTGATCTCTGTGAGAAGGATGGAACGCCCATGGAGAATGCGTGTTATATTGGGAAGAGCCAGGGCTGGCAGTGCTTCGGCTACAGTGAGAAAGGTCATTTGGGAGAATGCCTGGATGTAATTGTGCACGAGTTTACGCACTGCATTACACACACCCTGATGAATACAAACCTCTATAAGGACGATATGGGGGCCATCAACGAAGCCTTCTCGGATATCCTGGGGAACATCGGCGAGATGATGATGGAGGGGACGACGGATAAGACATGGCTGATTGGTGAGAACAGTGGATCGGGTGTCCGGTCAATGAGCGATCCCCACCGTCATGATCAGCCGGAATATGTCTGGGATCTTTTCTATACGCCGCATACGGATACACCAAATGAAGTCAATGACAGGGGCGGTGTTCATTATAATTCATCACTGCTGAATTATATCGCGGCACATCTCTGTTTGGATGGCGGCATGCCGCTTGAAGCGGCCCGTGATTTCTGGATGACAGCTGCATGCGGTTTGACTCCCAAAGCGGACTATTCAAGGATGCCTGCACTGCTTCACTGGGCATTGGCAGTTTCCGGAAATGATCAGTACAAAGACACACTGACTGCGCTGCTTGACTATTGCAAATTAGACAGAACAGAATATCCGGAAACATATCCGGATGGACAGCATCTGGCCATTCTGGAACTGCCGGATACACCGGTTATGCAGGATCCGCACTGGGTTCTTCTGGCAATACAGGTGGATACAGCAGAGATCCGCTCGAGGAGCAGTGCCATTGTGGGACTGCTGAACCGTCTTATGAACGACAATAAAACGGAGGAAGAGCTGGATGATCTTCTGTCAAGACTCCATCTGGACGGCATGTCATTCCGTCTGGATGAAAAGGATGAGAAAGATGATTCTCTGATAAAAGCTTTTTCAGAGGTATTCACCGGCATTATTTCCCAGCACTTTTCATGGCGCCAGTCAAAAACCAGTCATATGCCGATGGTATTATCAGACCAGATGACATTTTACATGCTGCTCAATGTGGACGAAGATGCACTGGATCTGCACGGCTTTGCGATTCTGCTTGGCGACAGATGGTTTGATTTTGGTACAATAATCACTGAAACGGAAGATGCCCCGGACGGTGAGACGGCTGAAACGGGAATGTCAGACGAGATGATGCTTCAGACCTTCAATATGGTGCGCCGCTTCCTTTTTGGGCTGAAAACACCGGATGATGTCCTTCCGGTGCGTATGATTCCAAATACCGGACTTGAACAGGTCAAACTGTTTGATTCCATTGTGGAAAAACCAGATGAGGACAACGAAAAACCACAGGATGAAGCTGCATAAACAGCAAAGAGCAATCCGTCGCCGGCCGATTGCTCTTTTTGGTAATCTGCTGCATATGATCTGTGCGTCTTAAGCCGGGTCAGCATGCGCTGGAAACAGATGCCGTAAAGCATGTGAGTGGCAAGAATAAAATCTTTGTTTGATATGATGCTGTCCTTGAATGAAGCATTGAAAATTGGCCCTTTTGTTTCACCAAGCGGACATGTATAATGTTGTCAGACGAATGATGAATGCCGGTCATCTGGCATAAGCGCCGGAATGACAGGAGATACTGAAAGGACGATGAACATGAAAACAGAAGAACTGAAAAAGCTGTTTGATCAGTTGTCCCTCAAGGAGAAGATAGGACAGATGGTTCAGATTCCCGGTTATTTTCTGAGTGAAGGAAACATTACCGGGCCAGCACTTGATATGGGTTTGACTCAGGAGGATATAGATCTTGCCGGAAGCGTCCTGTCGGTGATTGGCGCAGACAGACTGAAAGCGATCCAGACAGCTTATATGGAGAAACATCCGCATCATATTCCCATGCTGTTCATGGCGGATATCATCAATGGATACCGTACTGTATTTCCTATCCCGCTGGCGCAGGGTTGTTCTTTTGATCCGGCACTGGCGGAAAATGGGGCGGCCATAGCCGCGGAGGAGGCTGCGGCAGCAGGTATTCATGTAACGTTTTCACCCATGGCAGATCTGTCGAGAGACGCACGCTGGGGACGCGTGATGGAAAGCACCGGAGAGGATCCGTATCTGAACGGTCTAATGGCATCTGCCATGGTGCAGGGCTATCAGGGAATGGATCATGAGACGATTCCTGAAGGAAAACTTGCCGCCTGTCTCAAGCATTATGCAGGATACGGTGCACCGACGGCCGGACGTGATTACAATACGGTTGAATTGTCCGCCCGTACGCTTCGGGAGGATTATCTGCCCGCATATCAGCGGGCGGTAGAGGCCGGATGCGATCTGGTCATGACCTCATTCAATACGCTGGACAGAATCCCATCTTCCGCGAACAGGTGGCTTCTCCGTGAGGTGTTAAGGGATGAAATGGGATTTGACGGTGTTGTTATTTCAGACTGGGCTGCGATTCATGAACTGGTTGAGCACGGAATAGCAGCAGATGACCGGGAAGCTGCCAAACTGGCGGTCCTTGCCGGCGTGGATATTGACATGGCCAGCCCGGCATACTGCAGGAATCTTTTATCACTGGTAAAGGATGGCGAAGTACCGGAATCCCTGATTGATGAAGCTGCCTGGCGGATTCTGGTACTCAAGAATCGTCTCGGACTGTTTGAAAATCCATACAAGGATGCAAGCGCTGCTGATGAGACAGCAAAGATTCTTTCAGACGCGCACAGAGCGGCAGCCAGAAAAGCAGCAGCAGATACATTCGTACTGCTTAAAAATGATAACGCGCTTCTTCCAATCCGGCAGGAGGAGCGGATTGGCTGCATAGGTCCATATGCGGACCGGCGGCAACTGAGTGGTTCCTGGTCTATTTTCGCAGATGATTCTGTGACGGAAACACTCAGAGAAGCATTTTCCGGGGACGCAAATGTCCGTTTTGCAAAGGGATGCTCCATCCTGGATCCCGGTGCGCCGCGCGTGCCCTTTGGCGCACAGAAGATTGCGGATGAGCCCGAAACAGATGCGGACGCCGCGCTTGAGGAGGCGCTGCGTCTGGCAGCTGACTCGGATAAAGTCATTCTGACACTGGGCGAGCCAAATGATTACAGCGGCGAGGCTGCCAGCAGAGCCAACCTGACGCTTCCTGAATGCCAGCAGAGGCTCCTCAGGGAGACCGCAAAGGTCAATCCGAACATCGTAGTAATTCTCTTCTGCGGCCGGCCGCTGGATATCCGTCCGGTGAAAGAACTGGCAGGTGCTATTCTTGTGGCCTGGTTCCCGGGGACGGAGGGTGCACTGGCGCTGACAGATGTTTTGACAGGAAAGACGGCACCATCCGGAAAACTGGCTATGTCGTTCCCGTATTGTGTCGGCCAGACACCTGTATTCTATGCACAGCTCAGCACGGGAAGACCGTTCCATGGGGATTTTCGAACGGACCGTTTCCATTCCAAATATCTGGATATCCCCAATGAGCCGCTTTATCCATTTGGATATGGCCTCACATATACCAGTTTCGAATGCTCTGCGGTGACGCTGAATAAAGCGGTGATGGAGAAATCAGATACGATTCATGCCTGCGTAACGCTGGCCAACACAGGCAGCGTAAAAGGGACGGAAACCGTACAGCTCTATATTCATGACTGCGCGGCCAGCGTAGCAAGACCGGTACGGGAGATGAAGGCATTCAAAAAAGTGACACTGTCTCCAGGCGAGTCCAAGAATGTTGAGTTTGTCATTACTGAGGAAATGCTCCGGTTTCATGATATAGGGATGAACTTTGTCAGTGAACCCGGCCGGTTTGAGGTGTTCATCGGATCCGACAGTACAACAGAAAACAAAGCAGTCTTTGAACTGAAATAAAGTCAAAAAGTTCCACCGATGATTCGGTGGGACTTAATAATAATCGAAAGAAAGGAGGTGAAATGCTGGTGGTGCATCGTCTGGGTCTGAAAGACCAATGGGCAGTACGGCAAAAGAACTGTTATTCGGCAGTCTTTTCTTTCGGAATCCGCTTTGCTTTTTCAAGCGCGGGGATCAGGTACTGTCCAGTATAGCTTTCCGGATGCCGGCTGACTTCTTCAGGTGTACCCTGACAGACCAGCGTGCCGCCTCCGTCTCCGCCTTCGGGCCCAAGATCAATGACATAATCGCAGGCTTTAATGACGTCCAGATTATGCTCAATGATGAGAACGGAGTTGCCTCCGTGGGCAAGACGGCGCAGGACGCCGACCAGCCGCTCACAGTCTGCCATATGCAGGCCGGTCGTCGGCTCATCCAGAACATAGAATGTTTTGCCTGTTGAGGCGCGCGACAGTTCTGTAGCCAGCTTGACGCGCTGCGCTTCGCCGCCGGAAAGTGTGGTGGAAGGCTGGCCAAGGCGGATGTAACCAAGGCCGACGTCATACAGGGTCTGCAGTTTGCGGGCGATCCGGGGATAGGGTTCAAAGAACGAGAGTGCTTCCTCAACAGTCATATCGAGGACATCTGCAATGGATTTGCCTTTATAGAGTACTTCCAGGGTTTCACGGTTATAACGCTTTCCTTTACAGACTTCACAGGGAACATAAATGTCGGCCAGAAAATGCATTTCGATACGGAGAATGCCATCACCGGAACAGGCTTCACAGCGGCCGCCCTTCACATTGAAGGAAAAGCGGTTTTCCCTGTAACCGCGTGCCTTCGCTTCCGGCGTGGATGCGAATACCTGACGAATGAGATCAAACAGTCCTGTGTAAGTGGCCGGATTGGAACGGGGTGTGCGGCCGATAGGACTCTGGTCAATGGCGATGACCTTGTCGAGCTGGTCGATTCCGGTAATCGATCTGCATTTGCCCGGACGGGTACGCGCACGATTGAGGTCACGCTGAAGGGTCTTATAGATGATCTCATTGACCAGTGTGGACTTGCCGCTTCCGGAAACGCCGGTGACAACGCACATGACGCCAAGGGGAATATCCACATCAAGATTTTTGAGATTGTGTTCAGCGGCACCGCGGACCTGTAGGAAGCCGGCCGGTTTGCGGCGCTTTGGCAGCGTGATCCCCCGTTTTCCGGACAGATACTGTCCGGTAACGGATTCCGGACAGGCCATGAATTCTTCGGCTGTTCCCTGTTCTATCAGATGACCGCCGTGCTCGCCGGCGCCAGGTCCAATGTCCACAATCTGGTCGGCTGAAAGCATGGTGTCCTCATCATGCTCGACGACGATCAGGGTGTTTCCGAGATCGCGCAGGTGTTTGAGTGTGTCAATCAGTTTTGCGTTGTCCCGCTGATGCAGTCCAATGGACGGTTCATCGAGAATATAGAGGACGCCGACCAGACCGGAGCCGATCTGTGTGGCAAGACGGATGCGCTGTGCTTCGCCGCCTGACAGAGTTCCGGCAGAGCGGGAAAGGGTCAGATAACTGAGACCGACATCGTTGAGGAAACGCAGTCTTGCCAGAATTTCCTTCAGAATCGGATCGGCAATCATGGTATTCTGGGTGCCGAACTTGAGACCGGAGAAGAAATCAATGCCCTTCCGTATGGAAAGATCTGAAACATCAGCAATGGAACGGTCTCCAACGGTTACGGCAAGCACTTCAGGCTTGAGCCGCTTTCCATGACAGTCCGGGCAAAGTGTTTCACTCATGAGCTGCTCATACTGGGCACGGGCAGCATCGCTCTGTGTTTCAGCGGCCCGCCGCTCAGCAATGGGAATAATGCCCTCAAAATGAGCGGAAAAGGACTGCTGACGTCCGCTGGACATGGTATAGTCAATGTTCAGTGTTTCACCTTTTGTGCCATAGAGCAGCGCGTTCAGCTGGGTTTCATTCAGTTCCGAGAGTGGTGTATCCATGGTAAAGCCATACCGTTTTGAAAGCGCTTCAAAGAACATGGCAGCCTGTGTGCCGGCTTCATGGGAGCTCCATCCTGCAAGAACGAAAGGATCCTGATTCAGTGATTTTGTGCGGTCGGGAAGAATCAGATCCGGGTCAATCTTGGTGAGAACACCGAGACCGGAACAAGTGGGACAGGCACCGAATGGACTGTTGAATGAGAAGGAACGGGGAGCCAGGTCATCTATGGAAATGCCGCATTCAGGGCAGGCAAAATTTGAGGAAAGCAGGATTTCCTGTTCACCGGGACCGATATCGGCAATGAGGATACCGCCGGAGAGGGAAAGTGCTGTTTCAACAGAATCCGTCAGCCGGCTGCGGATATCCTCACGCAGAATAAGGCGGTCGACAACGATTTCAATCGTATGCTTTTTCTTTTTGTCCAGTGACGGTGTTTCAGAGATGTCGTACATTTCGCCGTCAATGCGGACACGGACAAACCCCTGTTTGGTAATGTTCTCAATAACCTTGACATGTTCGCCTTTTTTGGCGCGGATAACCGGCGCAAGAATCTGAATGCGGGTGCGGTCCGGAAATGAAGTGATCTGGTCAACCATCTGATCGACGCTCTGCTTGTTGATGGGACGGCCGCATTTTGGACAATGCGGCTGTCCGACACGTGCGTAGAGCAGACGCAGGTAATCATGGATTTCCGTTACAGTGCCGACCGTTGAGCGGGGATTCTTGGTCGTGGTTTTCTGATCGATTGATATGGCCGGGGACAGACCATCTATGGAATCCACGGCAGGCTTTTCCATCTGTCCCAGAAACTGGCGGGCATAGGAGGAAAGAGATTCCACGTACCGGCGCTGGCCTTCAGCATACAGGGTGTCGAAGGCAAGAGAGGACTTGCCGCTGCCGGATAGTCCGGTGAAGACGATCATTTTGTTTCGGGGCAGAGTCAGATCAAATCCTTTGAGGTTGTTTTGATGAACGCCTTTTAAGACGATATTATCTTGCATGATATCTCCTTGAAAACAGACACTGCCACTGGCATGTCTGTATCTGAAAATCGGATTGAGTGCCGGAATAACGGAGAAATGGCAGCATCAGCGCTTGCGCGGTTTGCGCTTGCGGTTGGGCAGAACAGGTGTTTCCACTGCTGTATCCGGCTTCTTTCCCTGAAGGGCAAAGAGCTTGTCGCGCAGCTGGGCAGCAGTTTCAAAGTCGAGATTGGCAGCAGCCTGCAGCATCTTTTCCTGTGTAGCCTGAATGAGAAGCTCGATATCCTCATCCTTGTCCACCTGGCTCTTTGCATGCGCTGTTTCGACGGGCGCGTGGCCGATTTCAAGCAGGTCGCGGACGGATTTGACAACTGTTGTCGGAGTAATGCCGTGCGCTTCGTTGTAGGCTTCCTGAAGCTGACGGCGGCGCTGTGTTTCAAAAATGGTCTTGTTCATGCTGTCAGTATAGGTGTCAGCGTACATGATGACGCGACCGTCAACATTACGGGCAGCACGACCGACAGTCTGGATCATGCTGACCTCACTTCTCAGGAACCCTTCCTTATCAGCATCCAGAATGGCGACAAGCGCAACCTCAGGCAGGTCAAGGCCTTCACGGAGCAGGTTGATGCCGACCAGTACATCAAAGACGCCAAGACGCAGGTCGCGGATGATCTCCTGGCGCTCCATGGTTTGCACATCGGAGTGCAGATACCGCACTTTCACATCCATCTGTGCCAGGTAAGTGGTGAGACTTTCAGCCATTTTCTTTGTCAGTGTTGTGACAAGTGTCCGGTATCCCTGTGCGGTTACAGACTGGATTTCCGTGTACAGGTCATCCACCTGTCCGGTCGCAGGGCGTACGATGATCTTCGGATCAAGCAGACCGGTAGGCCGTATGATCTGTTCCACAACCTGCTGGGCATGTTCACTTTCCCACGGTCCCGGTGTTGCTGAGACGCAGATCATCTGTCCAATGCGTCCCTCGAACTCTTCAAAACGCAGCGGCCGGTTGTCAAAGGCGCTGGGGAGACGGAAACCATAGGATACAAGCGCTTCCTTCCTGGCACGGTCGCCGTTGTACATCGCACGGATCTGCGGGAGCGTAACGTGACTTTCATCAACAAAGACGATGTAATCTTCCGGGAAATAGTCAAGAAGGGTATAGGGTGCATCGCCGGGTTTCCGGCCGTCAAAATAGCGGGAGTAGTTTTCGATGCCGGTGCAGTAACCGAGTTCACGCAGCATTTCGATATCATACTCAGTGCGCTGTGTAATCCGCTGTGCTTCTACCAGCTGATTTTTCTCCCGGAATTCCGAAGCGCGGGCGATCAGGTCTTCTTCGATATTTCCGATTGCCTGGTCAATGGAAGCCTGGGGTGTGGCATAGTGGGTGGCCGGATAGATGGAGATATGTTCGAGCTGCATGATTACGTGCCCGGAGACGACCTCAATGGTTGTAATCCGGTCAATCTCGTCTCCGAAAAACTCAACCCGGATGGCATTCTTATCGTATCCGGCAGGGAAGATTTCTAGTACATCACCGCGTACCCGGAAGGTACCGCGGTCAAAGTCAATATCGTTGCGCTCATACTGGATTTCAATCAGCTTGCGGATCAGGTCATCCCGGTCCATTTCCATGCCTGGTCTGAGTGAGATCATCATGCCTTCATATTCGGTAGGATCACCCATTGAATAGATGCAGGAAACGGAGGCGACAACAATGACGTCACGGCGTTCTCGGAGCGCAGCCGTTGCGCTGTGCCTGAGACGCTCTATTTCATCATTGATAGAGGCATCTTTTTCAATATATGTATCCGAGGAGGCGATGTAAGCCTCCGGCTGATAATAATCATAATAAGAGACAAAATACTCGACAGCACTGTCCGGGAAGAACTCGCGGAATTCGGAACACAATTGCGCTGCCAATGTTTTATTATGGGCGATCACCAGAGTCGGCCGCTGAAGCTGTTCGATGACAGAGGCCATGGTATAGGTCTTACCTGATCCGGTAACGCCAAGCAGAACCTGACAGGCCATACCATCCTGTATGCCTTTGGTCAGTGCTTCAATAGCCTGCGGCTGGTCACCCTGCGGCTTAAATGGCGACTTGAGTACAAAACGGCCATCTTCCATGGCACAGCCTCCTGATTGTGTGATATCTGGAAAGGATAGAATCTGCCGCCGTGAAACGGGCAGATGCAGCCGGTATGGATCTGACAGCAAAACCGGCTGCACTTGATCAAATCCTGTAAAGGTGAGAGCGATTATATCATATGGCTGTTAACGGGAACAAGGAAGTTTGATGAGAAAGCAGTATTCACTGAAGAGATTCCGGATATCGGTCAGTGTGAAGCAGGTTTTACGGAATACAGAAGAAACAGGCGCCTTCTCATGGAAGACGCCTGTGATAATCAATTGAGCAATGAAGCAAAACCGGAAAGGACATGCGCCATCATGTGCGCAACATGATGACACGGAACCAGTTACCAGCTGAGAATTTCGGTACCGGTTTCCGTCACAAGTACCTGAATCTCCCACTGTGCACTGGGCTTTCCATCATCGGTATAGGTAGTCCAGCCGTTTTTGCGGTCAGTATAGATCCGGTAGGTTCCCATGTTGATCATAGGCTCGATGGTAAATGTCATGCCCGGAACGAATACCATGCCAGTCCCCTTGCGAAGTACATAACTCACAAACGGGTCCTCGTGGAATTCGATACCGCAGCCGTGACCGCCGATGTCCCGGACAACGGAAAATCCATTGGCACGTGCATGCGTCTTAATCGCATGGGACATGTCGCCCATATAATTCCATGGCTTTACCTGTTCAAGGCCCTTATAAACACATTCTTTCGCGACGTCTACCAGATGCTGTTTTTCAGGCGTGGTTTTTCCGATGACAAACATACGGGAAGAGTCGGAAAAATAGCCGTTGCGGATGGTGGAACAGTCGACATTGATAATGTCGCCTTCGCGTAGAAAAACGTTTTTAGAGGGAATGCCGTGACAGACCTGATTATTGATTGAGGTGCAGACGGATTTGGGATAGCCCTCATAGTTCAGCGGAGCAGGAATGCCGCCCATATCCTTGGTAATGGTATAGACCCAGCGGTCTATTTCATCTGTGGACATCCCCTCGTGAATGTTTTCTGCAACGTAATCGAGAACAGCAACATTGATTACAGCGCTCTTGCGGATGCCCTCAATCTGCTCGGCATTCTTGAGCATGGGACGGGTCGGCACTTCAACGCCAACGCGCTCCAGATCATTGAGACGCTTGTCAATTGCCTGATGGCAGTCACAATATGGAAGCCCGCTTTTGCACCAGCAGGGATCATTTGGATTCATTTTGAATTTAAGAAGAGAAGGCTTAATCATCGAATTCCCTTTCCATAGTTCGGTAAATCAAACAAACTGAGGCGTATTCTAGCACTTTTTTGATCATCATAAAAGAGGAAAAACAGTATTTCGTGAAACCACTCCGTATTGTGTACCAGATATTCGGAATGACGCAATAAAAGCCGCTGATATTTCAGCGGCCAGTAACCTTTGTTTGTCAGTAAAGACCGTTCTTAAGAAGCAGGATGGGATCAGCGGGATGCTCGATGCCGTCTTTGTCCATCAGATAAACCGGCAGTTCCGGCTGCACGGCTTCAGTCCATTCCGGCACATCAACCGGGATATGCGTTAAAAATGCTTCCCGGCTGCGGATGGCTTTCACATAGTCATGGATACTTTCCAGCGGATGGTCAAAAACTACACCTGCCAGATTGTCATGGCACATCTTTTCGGCGTGATGATTGTCAGAACCGGCAGTAATGGGCAGTCCGGTCAGACGGGCATATTTGAGACCGGATACATTCCATGACGGATTATTTCCGGCATTATATCCTTCAACACCATCAACAAAATGCGGTGTCAGATGAATGTCGTGGATATAGTAGGCGGCCCGGAATGGATGAGCCTGGACGACACATCCTCCATATTTATGAACTTCTGCATACTGCTGCGGCTTTGTCCAGCGGGTAACCTCCGGGTGTTCGGTCAGCCACTGCTTGTCCAGGCCGTAAACCAGATAGTCATCTCCATCATAGGTTTCCTCCCAGCCGAAGAATACGGGGAAATTACGGCTGAGTCCTGCGTCATGGGCATTTTCATAGCTGGCACAGAACTGGTTTACAAACTCCGGCCACGGCAGTGAGCGGTCTATGCCGCAATTTCCGCGCCAGAAATGGTCGGTGATGATGATACCTGCATAGCCGGCATCAATGTATCGGTCAATATATTCCCTGCCACGGCTCTTTGAGCAGGCGCTGGCAGGAACAGTATGCATATGGGTTTCATAAAGATAGGCCATGAATTCCTCCTGAAATGGCAGTGCGTCAGCCTTTTACCGCTCCACTGGTCATGCCTGCAACGAAGTACCGATTGAAGATCAGGTAAATGACCATCATTGGAATGAGGGAGATGGCGGTGCCGGCAAGCATCAGGTTCCAGGATGAGGCTGCAGCCCCGGAGGACTTGAGACGCATAATGCCGACGACCAGAGGCATCCGCTTGGGATCTGTCATGGTAAAGACCATGGGCAGCATATAATCATTCCAGCTGCTGCGGAATGCCAGAATGGCTACGGTGGCAATCAGCGGCTTACACAGCGGGAATATAATATTATAATAGATCCGGAAAAAAGAGCAACCATCAATTTTCGCTGCTTCGTCAATTTCAGTAGGAATGGTGGTAATAAAGCCTCTGGCTATGAACAAATTTGTGACATTCATACCGAATACACGAATGATAATGACGCCCCAAAGGCTCTTGTTAAGACCAACCACTTTCATCATCATGAGGAGAGGGTACAGTGTCAGCGTGCCCAGGGATACAAACATGGAGGAAATCATCAGGTAATAGACAAATTCTTTGCCGCGGAACCTGCCGCGGGAAAAAACATAACCGCAGCATGTGCTTGACAGAATGGCGCCCAGCACACAGAAAAAGGAGAGAAAGACGCTGTTTTTGGTATAGGTTGAAAAATCTGCCATCTGCCAGGCGCGCACGTAGTTGTCTATGACAAATTCTTTCGGGAAAATGGTATTTCCGGTTGTCAGGATCTCCATATTGCTTTTGAAAGAGGACATGAAAGTAAACAGAACAGGAAAGAAGGAGATGATGAAGAATACAGACAGAAAAAGATATACAGCAGCTTTGCTGATCAATTTGCTTTGTTTCATGCCTGTCCCTCCTTCATTTTCCCGGTACCGCGGACATAGACCAGCGTGACCAGACCTAGGAAGACAGCGGTTACGGCTGACATGGCCGATGCGTACCCGATTTCGATATTCCGGCCGGAATTTCCGAAGAAGAATTTGTAGATGTATGTCATGACAACCTCTGTTGTTCCGCCTGGCTGGCCGTTGGTCAGGGAAATGACGAGATCGCAGACTTTGAGACTGCCGATGATTGCCATGAGGAGAACGGATTCAAAGATCGGGGCGATCATTGGAAGGGTAATGCTGAAAAACTTGCGCAGGCCATGTGCGCCGTCCAGTTCCGCACATTCATAGATTTCCTGTGGAATGCTCTGAAGCGCCATGAGGAAAAACATCATATTGATGCCGTAGTTCTGCCATACAGAGGCGATGCCGAGGACCAGCATGGCACTCCATTTGGAGCCGAACCAGTTAATGGGTTTGCCAATGAGGCCGACATTTTGCAGAATGGTGTTGACTGTACCATTGAAAGATGCGAAGAGCAGTGAAAAGATAAGGCCAATGATCGCAGCAGAGATGACAGCAGGCATGAACAGGGTGACACGGAAAAAGCCGATTCCCCTCAGCTTCTGGTTCAGGAGTGTAGCCAGCAGGAGCGCCAGCGGAATTTCGACCAGCAGTTTGCAGAAGGACAGTATGACGGTGTTCAGAAGGGACATCCAGAAATCAGGATCTGATGTGAAAATCCGGTGGAAATTGTGCAGGCCTGTGAAGTTGGCCGTTGAGTAGCCGTTGAAATCGGTGACTGCGTAGCGGAGAATATAGATGATGGGTACATAGCTGAACAGAATAAAGCCAATCAGAAAGGGCAGAATCATCAGGATGGCCTGGAGGCTGTCCCGCTGCAGCCCTTTGTTTCGAATTGTCGGTGTAGCTTTCATGGAAGCCTCCAAATCGGAAAGAATGAAGAAGCGCACTGACTGCTGCAGCCAGTGCGCCAAAGAATGCTGTTTACTTGTCTCTTGTTACTTTGTATCCAGGCTGCGCAATGTAGGAAGCTTTTACATCCGGATCAAGGGCATCGAATGCTGTATTCAGACGGTCATCAAGTTCCTTGAGAACGGTTGCGGCATCCTCAGAGAATCCACCGGCCAGCAGCTTTCCAAGGGTTTCACGGGCGGAAAGGCCTTCATACTTCAGCAGTCCTTTCGGATCCGCCATACGGATGATAAACTGGTCGTCCTTGAAAGTAGAGAATTCCTTCCAGCCGGTTACTGAGGAGTCTTTTGCCATGCTGACAACGTTGCTGCGATACGGGATATACATGCCCTGTTCATACATTTCAACGAGGTTTTCATCAGAGTAGAACCACTCAAGTACTTTGGCAACCTTGGAGGTATCCTTGTCGAGAGCCTTCTTGGCAACGCCTAAAAGATCGACAGCGGTGACCATTTCCTTGTACTCGTATCCGTCAGGAGAAATGGCAGGCGGATCGCAGACAACCCAGTTGCAAACGGCGGGGAACTGTTCTGTATAAACGGCAACATCGAAACTTGCAGCCATGACGATGCCGACACGTCCGGCAGCGAACTGCGCACGTGCTGTATCCGCATCCAGATTTTCAAAGCCCGGGAACATGGAACCATCTTCAATCATACCAAGCAGGTTATTGATGATGGGCAGACCGTCGGAATAACCATAGCGTCCATTGACGGCATCAAAACCGAAGTGACCAAGGTCTGCGGCGCTGACGCTGTAAATGTAATGGTCCTGGCACCATCCGCTCTGGAGTGCGAGGAAGTAGCCATAGGCATTTCCGTTTGAAGCTTCTGTAATGAGCTTTGCATCCTTGCGGACTTCATCCCATGTTTTGGGCGGTTCCGCGATGCCGGCGAGATCGAACAGATCCTTGTTGATGATCATCTTGTAGGATTGCAGGCTGTAGGGCAGGGTGTATACCTTGCCACCAAAGATCTGATCGCCGGCTACCAGTTCATCGGTGTTGTACAGGGAGAGAAGCGCTTCGCTGCCTTCCAGATCAGAAATCGGAACAGCATATCCGGCTTCTACATATCCTGCAAATGTGTTGCTGGAGGGACGGAACAGATCCGGGCCGTCGTTGGCCATCAGGGCGATATTGATCGTATTTGAATAGTCAGTGCCATACACGGTATAGTCAATTACGATGCCCAGTTCTTTACCGATGGTTGCATTGAATTCTTCAATCTGTTTTTCACGTACGGTTTGTTCGTGTGCATTGTCGCTCCACACAACGATATGCTCGACTTTGTCAGCATCCGCAAGGGCGAGCATCGGGATCAGGGACAGCACCATCAATGCTGCCAGTACCAGGGTCAGCAGACGTTTCATTATCAATTCCTCCTTTGATTACTGTCAGGCATTCCATGCCTTACTGTTGACATTATTATAGGAATGAAATTCCAAATTGAACAGTCAGAAAAATCTTCTACGCTTTTTTGAAAACATCGGCGTAAAGGGATTCGGACACAGTCAAAAGAAGAACGTTTGGGTATAAAAAACATCTACCTTTGTCTGAAAATGCGGGCTGAAATTTGCCGTAAATGATCAAAAACAGCGTTGAAAAACTGGAACTGCTGTGATAGCATGGTCAACGGAAACTGTGAAATCTGTCATCATGGATGAAGGGAGCACGGACTATGGCGTTCAGTATTGTCATCCTGATTTTTTCATCGGTTCTGCTGCTCGGATTTTCTCTTCGAAGCAGATATGGTCTGCCGCTCTTCCTGATGACGGCAGGCATTGCAACCGCATCTGTTGCGGTGCTCTTTCAGGTATACAGTACAACCATGTATTCCCTTCCCCTGATCTATCCATTTCGCTCCCTTGAGATCAGTCTGTTCCGGTTTATTGGCGCCAACCGGGTTTCTGTGGAGCATGTCCAGCTGATGAGGAATTTGGGAAGCCTTTTGTATCTGGGTGGTATCTGTCTTCTGACACTTCTGGTTATACGGAATCTCAAACGGGCAGAAATGCGCCGTATCTGGACCATTGTGATATGTATCATCTTCAGTCTTTTTGGCATAGTATATCTGCTGTATTATTCACCAGTCTGTGCCTTCAGAATGTATATACGCTGTCATTCACTTGCAAGAGATGCCAGAGATGCGTTCTCTGGCAGAATGATATTCCTTGACCGCATTTTTCGTCTGCTAACACTTTTTGTCATTGTACTTCCACTCATTCTGCTTCTGACTGAATACGCAAAGCATCAGCTGACCTACTTTGCGGATACGGCAGTGCTGCTGGCCAGCATGGTGGCAGTTTATGATGCACTCTTCTATGCACTTTTCTTTACAGGACCGTTTGCCCAGCGGATGACGACCGTGATCCGGACCGGATTCTGGTATTTCAGTGACACGGTCCGCATTCCTGCATGGATTCCCTGGTTTCATCCACTGTTTTCCCTGGTGCTGCTCTTCTTTATCGTACTCAATTCCAAACGGATTTTCAGCGGAGAACTGGTCCTTCTTTCCCGAAAACGGGCGCTCAGAAAGAGCATTGAAGATCTCAACCGGAATCTGAAAGATGTACTGCACTCGGAAAAGAACCTGATGTTCAGCATTCTGATTCTGGCCAATGATGCAAAAGCCGCCTACGGAACAACGGAAGGACTTAAAAAACTGGAACGCCTGTCGGAAATAGCGGAAAACCGGATGGAGAATATTACGGCATCTTTGAACCGGATCCGTGAACTGCATCTGAATGCACAGCCCGTTGATATGTGTGCTCTGGTAGATGAGGCTATTGCCGGTCTGACGATACCAGACAGGATTTGCTGCATGACGCATTACTGCAGCTATCCTGCACGGTGTATGGTCGATGAATATCATACCCGCAGTGCGCTGAAAAACATCTTTTCCAATTCGTTTGAAGCGCTGCAGCTTTCGCCGGATGAACCAAAGCGGATTGATGTGACTGTGGATGCCAGTCAGGAATGGGTCAGTATTTCGGTACGGGATAATGGACCCGGTATAGCCAAAGGTGATATACGCCGCGTTGTGCTGCCTTTTGTTTCCACCAAATCCAAGAGCAACAACTGGGGAATCGGTCTTTCATATGTATTCCGTATTGTCAATGCCCAGCTTGGACAGATGCGTATTACATCCAGCGATAATCCTGCAGGACATTTTACACAGGTTGATATTCTGCTGCCCAGGGAGCGGAAATAAGCCTGATGGGAAATGCTGGTTCCTGCATCCACAGGTTGTGAAAAAACGCAGTAATACGCTGGTTTGCCTGAATAACAGATAAAGCTTAAGCCGCTGCAGAGGAGGCGCAACAGATGGAGCCTGTACGGATACTGATTGCTGATGATAATCCTGAAATCCGGGATTACTTTTCGGGTATACTCAGTCATGAAAGGGATATGACGCTTGTGGGTGCTGCATCTTCCGGTACGGAAGCTGTCCGACTGGCAAGAGAGCTGAAACCGGAAATTGTTCTGATGGATATCCAGATGGAAACACGCGTGGCCGGCATAGCTGCGTCCCAGCAGATTCTGAGTGAATTGCCGGAAACGAAGGTAATCATCCTGACAATTCTTGAGGATGATGATCTCCTTTTCCAGGCCTATTGTGCAGGCGTAACGGATTATATTATAAAGACGGATTCCATCTCACAGATTCTGACATCCATCCGGAACGCAAAACAGAACCAGTTTGTTCTGCGGCCTCAATATGCGGAAAAGATCATTGACGAGCTCAAACGTGTGCGGGAGGAGCAGCAGAGTCTCATCTATTCACTGAATATCCTCACAAAGCTGTCCAACAGTGAATTTGAGGTGCTCAAATCACTGTATCAGGGGATGAAGGCGCGTCAGATTGCTGAAGAACGATATGTTTCGCAGGGCACAGTAAAGACACAGATTCACAGCATCCTGCAGAAGTTTGGCATGCGCTCCATGAATGATGTAATCCGGCAGCTCAGGGAACTGCATTTTGACTACATCATTGAAACAATGCATCAGGGTGGAAACAGTCAGGAGAATAAGTAGAAATCATGGAGGCTCTAATGAATCAGTGATTCATTGTGCATCGCGTTTATGTGCTAACTTTAAGTTGGCGTAAGGAGGACTTGCTATGGCAAGGAAAATTCAAATAAAAAAAGACAATGAAATATAAAACAATATATTTCATTTGATTTCAGTAAAGCGTATACGTCAAAAAGATCTTGCAGATTATTTAGGTTTATCAAAAACAGCAATAACGCAATGGAAAACAAACAAATCAACATCCTATATGAACTATATTGATGAACTTGCTTCTTATTTCGATGTATCAAGGGATGAAATACTTCACCCTAACAAAACGCTTCTTCATGATACGTTATTATCGTCTGACGAAATAGAAATTATTCATTTGTTTAGAAATGTAAAAAATGCTGAACATCAAAAATTGCTGATATCGCTTATCACAACATTAGTTAAATGCTTCAACCTTGAACAAGCATAAAACTCACCTTTTAGAAGAGCATTGTCTGTTCAGCTGAAACGTTTCGACTACGATAAAAAGTTGAAACGTTTCAGCTTTTTATTTCGAAAAAATTGAAATGCTTCAGTTTTATTTGAGATTTTTTCTGAAACGTTTCAGCTTTTTCTTGATCTGATCTGCTGAGGCTTGCTATAATACGTCTCAAATGCAGTATATGTAAGGGAGATAGGCAGATGTACAGGAAGATCAGTGAAGTGATGACACGTTGGCAAACTGATTCAGTACAGGAACCGCTGATGATTATTGGTGTCCGCCAGACAGGAAAGACATGGCAGATCCGGCAGTTTGCAGAGAAAACATATGAGGACAGTTTTTATGTGAATCTGGAAGAACAGCCTTCTTTTCAGTCAGCTTTTGAAGGAGATCTTACGCCAAAGGGTATATTGCGCAACCTGAGCATTCTTGCAGGAAGAGTGATAACGGAGAAGACGGCACTGATCATTGATGAGATACAGGTATGCGAACGGGCAATTACATCGCTCAAGTATTTTTGCGAGGCAAACGAGAACTATCGTATAATAGCGGCGGGCAGTCTTCTCGGTGTAAAAATAAACAGATTTACTTCATCCTTTCCGGTAGGTAAAGTAAGACTTGTTTATATGTTTCCTCTGACTTTTGAAGAATTTCTGATGGCCTGCGGCGAGAGACTTCTTATCGATGCCATTCGGGAGTCTTGTAAAACGTGTGTGCCGCTCCCTGGCGGTATTCACGAAAAAGCACTGCAGCTGTGTTACGACTATATGATCGTTGGTGGAATGCCCAGGGCGGTTCTAAATTATATTGAACACGACCGCATGATAGCTGCTTTTGACCGGGAAATTCATAAACAGCTTCAACTGATGTATCTTGCGGATATGACTAAATACGTTTCCAGTTCATACGAAACCACTAAAATAATGCAGGTGTATGAATCCATACCGCGACAGTTGGCAAAGGAAAACCCGAAATTTAAGTACAGCACAGTACGCGCCAACGCAAACAGACGGGATTTCTATGCCCCGATTGACTGGCTGAAAGCTGCCGGAATGGTGATTCAGGTCAGGAACGTGGATATACCGGTGAAACCGCTTGCGGGTTATGAACAGGAAAACATTTTTAAATTGTATTTGTCGGATGTGGGAATACTGTCATCTGCGGCGGGATTTGATCCAAGGGATATTCTTCCGGAAACAGACAGCCTGTTTAAAGGCGCGGTTGCAGAAAACTATGTGGTGCAGGAGTTTAAGGCGGTCAGGGAACGTTTGTATTATTACAAACCGTCAGAAAGCCTGGAAATAGATTTGCTGGATGAAAATGGAGGCTCTGTTATTCCCATGGAGATCAAGGCAGGCCGTCACAAACGTTCAAGAAGTCTTGCACAGTATATTGAGCAGCATAAACCGCAAACTGCAATCCGGTTTTCAGCGATGAACTTTGGATATGCTAATGGAATTCAATCTGTTCCACTCTATGCGGTTTTCTGTATTGCAGAAAATGGCATAGGGCAGATTTAAAGATGCTCTTTTTCAGGTAAAAACACAGGAAACAGGACTGCTGACGCAAGTCCTGTTTCTTTATTACCGGAGACTATAAGATAGTTTCATCAGCGGGTGTGAAAAAATGGTCAAAGACCTCATGAATAGCGTCTGTCAGCTGAGATGCTGACTTTGGCAGCATGCGGGCTGGATGAATGGCGATAATCAGATATAACTGCGGGCTGCCTGTAAATGTGCGGGCAGCAGCTCTCTGGTCCGTGGAAAGCAGACCGAAGGGCAAAATGGTATCAGCGATGCCGGTGGCGGCGAGGCGGAGCAGAATAGACGGATCAGCTTCACAGACAATATCCGGCGGTGTAGGGAGATATTCATGGAGCAGGTGCTCCTGTTCCTGTCTCAGAACCGTTTTTTCCTGTGCCAGCATGATACGGGGTGCGGCGGTCTCTGATTGTAAAGGTGAAGGCGAATTGGAAAAGGCACATACGTACATGAGTTCCGTCTGACACAGTACTGTCTGGTTCAGAATTGGATGCTCTGGTGTACGGCTGAGGAAGAGACCTATATCTGCAGAGGCTTTCAGGAGGGATTCCTGGGCATGATTTCCTGAATGTGATTTTACTTGAACCGTAATACCGGAATTTTTTTCGCTGAACAGAGGAATGCATTGCGATTCGAAGGTGTCGAGCAGTAGCGGATCACAGTGAACGATGAGATTTCCGCCGTGTCCTTCACGGTATTCGTCGAGCTTTTTCTGCATCTCGGATTCGAAACGGAGAATGTTTCGCGCATCATTGATGAAGATCTTTCCGGCATTTGTTGGAACAAGACGGTTGTGAGAGCGGCTGAACAGCCGGATATCGAGCATTTGTTCGGTATCCTTGAGGTAGCGTGACAGGGCAGGCTGTGAGAGATAGCACTGTTCGGCTGCGGCACTGAGGCTGCTGGCTTCTTCAATGGCGATCAGGTAGCGGAGCACATCAGAGCGCAG
Organism: Clostridia bacterium; assembly: GCA_017469025.1. Taxonomy (GTDB): domain Bacteria; phylum Bacillota; class Clostridia; order Christensenellales; family Aristaeellaceae; genus Ventricola. The sequence goes on along the minus strand of JAFUHD010000133.1, from coordinate 6,154 downwards.
GGAGATTTCATCTGTCATCTGTCTGCCGGAAACGGGAATGGTTTCCGGCAGCATGACAGGCTTGCTGGATTCTACCGCAGACAGAAGTGCATCCGCTTCAGGACAGTCCAGCCGCTCGTAGCGGCTGTCGGACAGCCGGTGTCGGATGATAAGGCCTGCCAGATAACGCTCTGCCTGAGTCAGTTCATGTCCCTTCGGATAACGGATATGGGAAAACTGGTAGACTGGCGGGTTTAAATGAAGATAGACAAGATCATCACAGGGAGATACATGGATTCTGGATACGAATCCTGCCCCGATGGCCTGATGGAGCATGGCGTCCAGGAGAAAAACATCATTTGACTCGAAGGCAATGAGCGGCAGAAAACCTGCTTTTGCAAACAGATCATCTGCAATACGACGGATACTGTGCTTTTTTCCCTGAAGGACGAAAGGCATGTCACGAAACTGATCGAGTGCGACCTGTTTGCATTCGGCCAGTGGATGAGAGGCTGGAATGGCAATGAGCAGTTCTTCACGGGCAAAGGTTATGTCAGCGACATCCTTTGATACCGGGCCGGCGCCGAGTGCCAGATCAGCTGCACCGCGGCGGATGGCTCCGGGCTGTTCACTGGCGTACTGCTCTACAAGCTGCAGGGAGATATCCGGAAAACGGGAGGAGAAATCGTGATAAACGTGACTGTAGATGATGGCAGCCCGGTTTGGTGCTGTGCAAAGGCGGATCTGCTGGCGGTCATCGCCTGTCATGGCACGCATCGTCAGAAGCATGCGGTTTTGTTCCTCCAGAATTCTCTGGGCATAGTCGAGAATATGTCTGCCTACAGCAGTCGGCATCATTTTGTGTTTGTACCGCAGGAAAAGGGAAAAGCCGGACTGGCTTTCCCACTCGGCCAGAATTTTGCTGAGTGCCGGCTGGGAGATGCCAAGAGCCTGAGAGGCGGCTGACAGACTGCCATACTGAGCGATTGCCAGAAGATATCGGCATTGTTTGGTATTCATAAGGTTTCCTCCGGGAACAGGTAAAACAGATGATGAAAAGTATAGTGGAAGATCAGGAAAATGGCAAGGATCTATAACCAAACTGTTATGAAAACCATAATGGAATCATTGTTGCAATACGCTTTTTCCACCGATATAATTTGATCATCCCAATAACAGGTGAGGTAATCCTCACGGACTGAAACAGGAGGTTTCTTATGAAGAAGATTCTGTCTCTCGTACTTGGCATCGTGATGATTCTTTCCGTTGCAGCTTTTGCCGCAGCAGATGAAGACATCGGCTTTGTAACCAACAAGACGCTTACACTGAACGTTCCTGGCAAGGCAGGCGGCGGATCTGACCTGGCGATTCGTTACTATGCTCAGGCGCTGACGGACGTATACGGTCTCAAGACCACTGTTACCAACTATGATTCCAACACCATCGGCCATCAGATGACGGCCAATGCCAAGCCGGACGGCACGACGCTGACTCTGGCTACCGGTGCTCTGAACATCCAGTACATCACCGGCAATGCTGACATTAACCCGATGAAGGACTTTACGCTGATTGCCTGCATGCAGGACAACGGCTACTCTGCTCTGGCTGTTCCGGCCAATGCACCGTATGATGATTTTAATGGCTTTGTCGAGTATGCCAAGGCCAACCCCGGAAAGATCAATGCCGGTATGCCGGCATCCGGTGCCAACACATTCCTGTTTGGCCAGCTCTCCAGCGCTCTGGGCCTCGAGCTCAACAGTGTTGAGTGCGCATCTGAATCCGATCGTCTTACCAACCTTGCCGGCGGTTTCATCGATATCGGTGTTGTCGGCGTAGGCAATGCGGTTGAGTATGAGAAGGCTGGCAAGCTGAAGGTTATCGGCACTGTTGCCTCTGACGGAACCACCATTGATGGTTACCCGACCGAGCTTCCTGAGAACTACAAGACGCTCCAGGAGCAGGGATTCAAGGACTGCTACTTCAACGTCTATCATTATCTCCTCGGACCTGCAGGCATGGACGCTGATCAGGTTGCCAAGATGAATGCAGCCATGGAAAAGATTTATGAGGCCACCAAAGATCAGATTGCCACCATCGGCAACATCCCCGGCTGGCATAACCTCGAGGAGTCCCAGAAGATCCGTGAGGCCGAATGGAATCAGCTGATCAATGTCGGCAAGGCCATCGGACTTTATGTACAGGGCGAGTAAACTGAACGAGTTCTTTCAACAAACATAAGCTGTTCAGCCCCAAGGGGGTTTCCCCTTGGGGCTTTTTGAAAAGAAAGGGGCTTTTTTCGTGAAGATGAAAAGGGATGCCGTGACAGGCATCGTCGGTCTGACCGGATCGCTGATCTGGCTGCTGTTGATTCAGTATCAGACCAAGCAGCCTGCAAATCTCCTGGAACCGGGTCCACGCCTGCTTCCATATGTCTCTTTTTTTATTGTGGCATTCAGCTCGCTGATGCTTCTGATCAAAGGACTCCGCGACTGGAAAAAGGATCCACATCCGGATAAGCCGTATTTTCCGAAAGGCGGCATTCTCAAAGTCACCAAGTCTTATGCCATGCTGGTGATTTACGGTATTGTTATGACGTTTGTTGGTTTTCTGATTTCGACTCCGTTTGCCTGTTTTGCTTTTATCTATGATCTGAAAGGCGAAACGAACGTGAAGCCGTTGACGGTGGCTTTGATTTCCCTGGCAGTTACATTTGGTCTTTATGCCATGTTTGTTTTCGGATTCCAGGTCAATCTTCCGACCGGAATTCTGTTCGAGTAAGGAGGTGCCAATCAATGGAAGCATATTTGGCGGCACTGTTGGTCTGTCTCAAACCGATTAATCTCCTGCTCATTTTCGCCATGGTCAGCCTTGGCATCGTCTTTGGTGCCATACCGGGTCTGTCGGCGACGCTGGGTATTGCACTGCTTTTGCCGGTCACCTTTGGACTTTCTTCTGAAACATCCTTCATTCTGCTGCTGGCGATTTGGATTGGCGGTGTTTCCGGAGCCTTTATTTCGGCTGTTTTGATCGGTATTCCGGGTTCCTCGTCAGCCATTGCTACCTGCTTTGACGGCTATCCCATGACGCAGAAAGGGCAGTCCAACAAAGCACTTGCGATTGGTATAACGGCTTCATTCCTGGCAACTTTCTGTTCAGTCGCAATTGCAACGGTGCTCTCCCCGCTGATTGCGGATTTTGCCCTGACACTGGGCCCCTGGGAATACTTCTCTCTGTGTTTCTGCGCGATTACACTGGTTGCATCCCTGTCCAAAGGAAATATATGGAAGGGGCTTATGGCGGCCGGTCTCGGACTCATGCTAGGCTGTATCGGTATGGATCCGATCAACGGCTCCCGCCGCTTTACTTTCGGCAATGTGTATCTTTCCGGCGGTATCAGCACGGTTGCTCAGATGCTTGGTATGTTTGCCATGTGTCAGATCATCCGTGACTCCGCACGTGGGGAGGCAAAAATGCCGGATGTTGATACAAAGGCATCCAAGGGGTTTGGCATTACGATCCGCGACTACATTGACAACATCAAGGTTGTATTGTTCTCTTTCGGCGTAGGTCTCTGGATTGGTTTCCTGCCTGGCATGGGATCCGGCATCAGCAATATGGTTGCCTATGGCTATGCCAAGAGTGCAAGCAAGGACAAGACGCCTTTCGGAGAAGGCAATCCTTCCGGTGTGTGGGCCTCTGAGACGGCAAACAATGCCTCTATCGGCGGTGCCCTGATTCCGATGATGGCGCTTGGTATTCCGGGCGATGGGATTACGGCCATGCTTATTTCCGGCCTGACCATACACGGCCTGCAGGCTGGTCCGCTGTTCATGACGGAACAGCCGAATCTGGCTTACCTGATTTTTGCCTGTGTACTGGTTTCAGCTGTTGTAACGTTTATCGTACAGTCATTAACAAAGCGCTGGTTTGCCTACATACTTAAAATTCCTTATCATTATCTGTATTCCGTTATTCTGGTTATTGCCTACATCGGCGGCTATGGTATCTCCAACACCATGTTCAACATCTATGTCATGCTGGCATTGTGTCTCCTTTCCCTGTTCATGAGTGTTGCCGGTCTGCCGACCTCTCCGCTGGTTCTTGCATTTATTCTTTCCTCCAAACTGGAAGGATACTTCCGGCGCGGTATTTCGTATGCACACGGCAGTTATGCGCCGTTTGTTACCAGACCGCTGTCCTGCATTCTTCTGCTTCTGGCTGTTTTCTGTATTATCTGGCCTTATTTGTCTGAATATCTCAAGAAACGCCGTACAGCAACAGCTGCAGATCAGGCTGCAAAGAAAGCGGAAAACTACAAAGTGAATGATGACTGATGCTGGTATCCCGGATAAAGCCGACATATAATTTGAACCGAAGAACTGTAGACAATGTATCTCAGGAGGCTCAAAATGAATCAATTTGATTATTCTGATCCGATTCAGTTTACCAAAGCGGTTTTTTACAATTTCAGACAGATTCCGCTGCCAAAGCCGTTTCGTGACGCAACGGGCGGTATGGGCAAATTTGTTCCGGAACAGGGGTATATGGAACTGTATGATGATACCGGTGCCTGCGCGCATTACACGGTAACCCGGTCTTTTGTGCAGAATATGCTGCCCAAAGTACTGAATGGCGAAAAGAAGAGCTACAATGCGTGGCGGCATGAGCAGTACTGGAAGATTCGCAATGCGGGCTTTCAGAGCGCGGATGCTGTCAATGTAGGAACGCTGGATCTCATGATGCTGGATATTCTGGCACAGCGTGCCGGACAGCCGATTCACCGTTTCCTTGGTGCCGAGAAAGACTGGGCTGCTGCTTATAAAGGCGGCGGTGCGATCATCCGGGATGATGAGGAACTCTGCGAGGAGATGGCGAGGTATGCCGCAGAGGGAACCGGAACGGTCAAGTTCAAGGTCGGGTCATCTTCTGGCGAACTGGGTGAAGTACTTGACATGGAACGTGATCTGCGCCGTATTGAAAAGGTGCAGAAGGCTATTGGACCCAATGTCCGTATAGCGGTTGACTGCAATCAGAAGTTTACAGTTGAACAGGCATACGAGTTCTGCCGTCTGGCGGAGCCTTACAATCTGGAATGGGTTGAGGAGCCGATTCACTCTCATGATTACAACGGCATACGTAGACTGAAGGAAATGGGCGTCAAGCAGCGCCTGGCTGCCGGTGAATCCATGCGTGTCTACTATGCGTATGAGCCGTATGTTGAGAAGGGCATTGAGATTCTGCAGCCATCCCTTGGCCGTATGTCGAGAATTGACGATCTGCTGAAGATTCGTGATCTGGCCAGGGCAAACGGTATTGAGTTCCAGTCGGGCGGCAGAGCAGCATACAACGCATACTTTGGTGCACTGTACGGAGAAAATGAACGTATAGAGTTCCATGCACCGATCACGGAACCGGTTCATGATCTTATGCTGAATGTCCCTGAGTTCAAGGACGGCAGGTTTACACTGCAGACAGATATCCCCGGTATGCCGGTACGGATGAACCTTGAAAAGCTGGAAGCACTTGGGTATCTTGAATCGAGAACGATTTATCTGCCGAAACCATAAAAAAGGCAGCCCTGAAGAGGACTTCACTTAGGGATTGAAGAAAAAGGCTTTAAGTGACGTCTTCAAGCGGACAACGAAGAGCGACCATGCAAGAGAAGAAATGCTCCTGCATGGCCGTTTTCTTATGTCAAAATTCGACCTCCAGATTTGTCGATATTATTCTCACATATAACGTAAGCAGTGTTTATTCCGTACAATTGAAATAATCAAGATATAGAGTATATTGTAATGGGATTGCTCCGCCATCGATATGTCTGGCTTTCATTGTCATACACTTTCTGAAAAGTTCATAGTTCTCCCTCAAAACTCAATTTCTAAATAGTTCGCCTTTCATGTGGCGAACTATTTGTTCATTTGCACCAGAAAATCCATCATTCGCTGACGCTTGATCTGTGATAGATTAGGCATCCTCGCCACCTCCTGTATTATCTTCAATTTCCGGCAGGCTTGACAATACCTGCAGCTTCTTACGATGCCTACCGCACATGGTGTTCCCAGAATCGTGAATTATCACAGACCGATGCCAGATTTCAGAAACTCGATGTGATCATGCAACGCCTCTACGAGGACAATGTGGATGGGAAGATCAGTGATGAGCGGTTTGCACG
>JAFUHD010000019.1 GCA_017469025.1 Clostridia bacterium | reverse complement strand
TATTTTTAAGCGTTATGTATGTTTTAGGCTTTCAAACACGGACATCCAAAGAAGAGACAAAGGCGTCTACGATTATGAGTAATCTATCTGCTTCATGTTCCGGAATACTTCTAAACAATCGTAGTAATTTTGTTTCATTTTGTTTTTGCTTATTGTCATCTAGTATTATATCATCCGTTCCTCTTAATAAATAGTTCGGTGATACATTGAGAAATTCTGCTATTTTGTCTATGTATTTAAGAAATGATTCATTAGTTCCAAGTTTCCAATTGTTATATGAACTGTGAGTCAATCCTAAATAATCATTTAGATCTTTCTTCTTTTTCTTTTTACTAATCATTAATTGGTCGATTCTGTCGAAAATTTCATTCATTTTTATACACTCCTCCACGAAATATCTATAATGTAGAAAAATAGGTTGAAGTTCTATATAATATAGATTATCATACTGCTGTGATTGATCTTTCTTCAATCGCATTGAGCCCGACGCAAAACTATAGATACATTGATATCTCTAAAGGAGATGGCCCAGCATTTCATGCTGGTTTGTCAAATCATGACAACTGCAATTGATACGGTGCCGAAAGCACGACTATGTCATTAAAGGAGACTGGGCCTGCGGTATCTGTGATGTTTGTCGTGTGTGCCAAGAGCACCTAAAGGAGATGGCTCAGCACGAAGTGCTGGGCCATCTCCTTCTGTTACTCAAATTGCCGGACACCCAGATGAGCACCGCAGCTTTCACGGATGACCAGTGAACATTCGACATTGTTGTTAAAGGAAATGGTATGGCTTCCCTGAATTGCGGCGATGAGTTCAGCGACAGCGGAACGGCCATGCGCACGCGGATGCAGGTCGACGGTTGTCAGGGAAGGCGTAAGACTTGGCGCGAAGAAAGTATTGTCACAGCCTACAATGGCAATGTCCTCTGGAATGCGTATGTTGTGCCGGTGAAGCTGCGCAATGGCACCGAGGGCGACAAGATCGTTAATGGCAAAAATGGCAGTTGGGTGTTCCTTTTGTGGGATGGATCCGAGCAGAATGTTAATGGCCAGTTCGCCTGCGGGTGCGTTGACACCGGTCAGGGCGACATAATCAGGCCGGACAACACATCCAAGCCGTTCCGCTTCTTCGTGATATGCTGCTTCCCGGATGTTGCTGAACCGTGCGGAACGGTCACCACCGATGAAGGCGATGCGCCGGTGCCCCAGCATGGTCAAATGCGCCATGCTCTTGCGCACACACTGGGATGGATCTGAGGTCAGACGGGCGCATTCAATGCCTTCTATTGGCGGCCCTATGGCAACCAGCGGCATAGCCTGCTGGATGCGCAGCAGACAGGAACGGGTGACGTCCTGACGGAGACTCTGTTCTACTGCAAAACCTGCAAGCAGTGCGCCTGCCGGTTTGTTGGCAAGCAGATCATCTGTTATGCGTTCAATTGGCGTTGTATCCGGATAACTGTACAGAACAGGCAGATAGCCGGCCCGGAGCGCTTCTGCAGTTGCACCCTCACACATGGATGCATAATAAGGACTGGTCTGCGGAGACAGGACCATGGCAATGACTCTTGTATCCTGACGGATGGGGGCAGATGGTTTATATCCAAGTGCTGAAATGGCTTCCTCAACCTTGGTACGGGAGCTGGAACTGGCACTGCCGCCGGTCAGGACTCTGGAAACGGTTGCGATGCTAACACCGGCACGCTCGGCGACGTCGTATATCGTCGGGGCTTTCTCGTTCACAGTGCACCTCCTGATATAAAATTCGATTGCTTACAGGGCCCTTACAATCTGCTTACACAGTAAAAACAGTGAAGATAAAGCAGACCCCCTGCTTAATTGGACTTATTCTAACACAATTCGGTTCTGCTTACAATGAAAATGAAAGAAAAATGTAAGTGGAATGTAAATTTACAAATTTCAAATCGATATTTTCCAAAAAGATATTGACACAGAAAATAAAAAGCGGTAGTATATGCCCAGATTTGAGCGGTACACGGTGCCTGGGCGTAAGCGGTTGTAAATTGATGTAAACGCTTACATGCCGGCACGGGAACGGCTCGAACAAAAATTACAGGAGGATGTATTGTATGAAAAAGGCAATTGCAATGCTTCTTGCGGCGGTTATGCTCCTGGCGCTTGCCAGCTTCGCATCTGCTGATGAGAACAAGGTCCTGACGATCGTTGCGTGGGATGCGAACACCACCGGCTATCTGACAGCTCAGAAGGAAGCGTATGAAGCTTCTCATCCTGGCGTGACCATCGAGTACATCGATGTTTCTTCTCAGGATTATGATACCAAGGTTGCGGCCATGCTGGCTGGCGGCGATACCAGCGATATCTACATGGTCAAGGATATCCCGGCCCTGCTCAACTGGTATGAGGCTGGATACACCACCAATATGAACGATTTCATCGCCAACAGCAACTATGACCTGTCTGGTTTCGTTGGCATGGAAGTCAACTATGCCATGAATGGTGAGCAGATCGCTCTGCCGTTCCGCTCTGACTTTGAAATCCTCTTCTACAACAAGGATCTGTTCGATGCCGCTGGCGTTGAGTATCCGAACAACAATATGACCTGGGAAGAGTACAAGGAAAAGGCGCTGGCCGTTACGGATACCACCAAGGACATCTACGGCACGCATTATCACACCTGGCTTTCCACCGCTGTTAACTACACCGTTGCTGACGGCGTGAATACGCTGGTTGACGGCGAATACAGCGATCTGGCTTACTTCTATCAGCTCATTCAGGATCTCGAGGATGCAGGCGCCTGCATGCCGTACACCGAGATCAGCGCTGCCGGCCTGCACTACTCTGGTGCTTTCGGCAACGGCAACATCGCCATGATGCCTATGGGCTACTGGTATGTGGCTACCCTGATCACCAACATCCAGAATGGTACCTACAATGTTAAGAACTGGGGCCTCGCTTCCATGCCGACCAAGGAAGACGTCAAGGCTGGCTCCACCTTCGGCAACCTGACTGGTGCCATGATCAACAAGGCCAGTGGCAATCAGGAACTCGCATGGGATTACATCTCCTGGCTCTGCGGCGAAGAAGGCTCCAAGGTCACCGCTGGTACCGGCAACCGTCCGGCATGGGTCTCTGAGGGTGTTGCAGACGTTATGTCCTCTGTTGACGGATTCCCGGCTGACGAGGGTTCCAAGGCCGCACTGCTTCCAACCTATGTTGCTATCGAAATCCCCGGCACTGAGTTCTCTTCTCAGATTTCCTCCATCCTGGGCGAGGAGCACTCCGCGATCATGACCCGTGAGATCACGATCGAAGAAGGCATTGAGAACATGAACGAGCGCGTTCAGGAACTTCTCGGCAAGTAATTCTTATCCCGACTGGTAATATGCGGGAAGTGCGTTATGGTCTCGCACTTCCCGTTTTTTGTTTGAGTGAAAGGAGCCCCTATGAGCGGAAGCGCTGAACCGAGGAAAAAGCGGAAGATGAGCCGGCTGGAGCGAAAAAATACGCTGATTGCTTACAGCTTTCTTGCGCCGAACTTCCTGGGATTTGCAATCTTTACACTGATTCCGGTAGTTCTGTCTGTGGTCATGTCCTTTACAGAGTGGAAGGGCGGATCGCTGACCACGATGAAATGGGTCGGTCTTAACAATTATGCGACCATTTTCAATTCGGCAAAAGTTGGCAAACAGATGGCGGAAAATGGTTTTCTGTCCGGAATCGGCTATTTCTTCTCGAAGGTGGACCTGGGCATTGCGCTCAAGAATACCGTTTTCTTTACGGTTGTAACGGTGCCGCTCAGTCTGATCTGCGCCATTCTGCTGGCTCTGGTGCTGAACCGTGCAGTAAAGGGCGCCGTCGTATTCCGTGCAATTCTGTTTTTCCCGTATGTTGCCTCCATGGTTGCCATCTGTGTCTGCTGGAACTTCATGCTGATGAAAAACGGACCGGTGAACCAGTTCATGATGTTCTTCGGCAGTACCTTTAACAAGAGTTGGACGGCAGACAGCACCATGGCAATGTGGGCCATTGTTCTGGTCAGTGTCTGGCGGAACATGGGTTATTACATGGTCATCTATCTGGCTGCCCTGCAGGGCGTTCCGAGAGAACTGTATGAGGCAGCTACGGTAGATGGCGCCAACAAGATGCAGCAGTTCTTCAACGTGACGCTGCCCCAGCTTCGTCCGACCACCTTCTTTGCCTCCATCATGCTGATCATCGGCTGCTTCAAGATCTATGATACCGTTGCAATCATGACCAACGGCGGTCCGGGACGTGCGACAAAGATGCTCGTTCTGTACATCTACAACGAAGCGTTTACCAACTTCAACTATGGTGTGGCAAGTGCCATCTCCATGATTCTTCTTCTGATTGTTCTGCTGGGGACGATCCTGCAGTTCAGCAGGGAGAACCGGTACTCAAACACCTGAGAAAGGAGGCTGAACAATGTCAAAACAGGCAAAAACGACTGCGCTTCCGGGACAGCTGACCCCGGGAAAAATCGTGATTTACATTCTGCTGATTCTCGTTTCTGCATTTACACTGATTCCGTTTGTATGGATGATTTCAGCCTCTCTCAAGCTGGACCGTGAAGTCTTTACATTCCCGATGAAGTGGATTCCGGAAACGTTCCACTGGGAAAACTATTCCCTGATCTGGACCAAGGTGCCCATGCTGACGTATTTCAAGAATACGGCAATCATTGCGCTGTCCGTTACTTTCATTCAGACGCTGACATCCTCCTTTGCGGCTTATGCATTTGCAAAGATGAATTTTAAGGGACGCAATGTACTGTTTCTTTGCTATATCGGAACGATTGCCGTGCCGTGGCAGGCGTACATGCTGCCACAGTTCATCCTGATGCGTTCCATGGGACTTTATGACAAGCTGCAGGCCATCATGGTCCTGCAGGCGTTCTCCGCATTCGGCGTTTTCCTGATGCGTCAGTTTTATCAGAACGTGCCTTCGGATCTGTGCGAGGCAGCCCGTATTGACGGTCTCAGCGAGTACGGCATCTGGGCGCGGATCATGCTGCCGCTCTCCACGGCAGCGATTGCCACACTGGTTATCTTTACCTTTGTCGGCACCTGGAACGATTACATGGGTCCGATGATCTATCTGACCCGTGAGGAAAACAAGACGATTCAGGTTGGACTTCGCCGTTTCATTCAGGAAAATTCAAGCGACTATTATCTGATCATGGCAGCATCGGTCGTTTCCCTGGTTCCGGTTACCATAGTGTTCCTGTTCCTGCAGCGCTATTTCATTGAAGGTATTGCAACGAGCGGACTGAAAGGCTGATTATGTCGGGAGGCGCATCATGTCATTTCTCTGCAGGCTGGCAGAAACTGCCCTGCAGCAGATAGACCGTGCGCCTCCTTTTTTACATCCGCGGACGGCCGGATGCCGCATGGACAGAATGGAAGGGTAATATGATATATGATGCAATAAAAGCATATCGGAGCAAAGTGGGAAAGCTGCTTGGAAGGCCTGCTTTCTTTCCAAAGGCCGGTGCACCGGAATGGCAGACCATTTCGCAGGCGGACCGGAAGGACATTGAGAAACTGCAGACACGGTATCACGGAATACCGTATCCAATGCGGACACTGACCGGATTTCTGGCCTTTGTGGAAACCGGATCCCGCAAGATGGATGAGGATCCGTATTTTCTGCGCCGGAACAAACTCTGCGTGTCAGTACTGGCGGCCTGTCTTGGAGACGAAGAGGCGTTCCGGGATGTACTTGATGGGATCTGGTGCATCTGCGAGGAAAGCAGCTGGGTGATCAGCGCGCACAATATCAATCCTGTGCCGGGTGCGCCCACGCCAAAGGATAAACCGGTTCCGGACGTCACGCAGCCGTATATAGATCTCTTCTCGGCACAGACCGGCATGATTCTGTCGCTGACATCATATCTGCTTTCAGAACGCCTGGATGAAGTCTCGCCGCTGCTCAGAATGCGGATAAGTCACGAAATCCGCCGCAGGATTCTGGAACCGTACATGACGCATGAGGACTTCTGGTGGATGGGCGTCCTGCGGACAGATCTGTGCAACTGGACGCCCTGGATCGTGTCCAATGTCATGATGGCTGCATGCCTTGAGATGGATTCATCTGAGGCGCTCGGCAGCCTGCTGGAACGTTCCGGGCTTTTCCTGGACCGCTGGCTGAATGTCATGCCTGCAGACGGCGGCTGCGATGAGGGCGCCGGATACTGGAATATGGCCGGCGGTGCGCTGCTTGACTGTCTTGAGCTGCTGGCGTTTGTGACAGATGAACAGGTTACGTTCTGGGATGAGCCGTTGATCCGGAATATCCTGATGTTCCCGGAGAAGGCGGAGATCGGCAACGGGTGGTTCCTCAATTTTGCGGACTGTGATGCACGTCCATACCTGTCCGGCGAACGGATTCAGGCTGCCGGAGAGCATCTTCATGATGAAGTCCTGACAGCACTCGGCCGGCGCATCCGGGGCAGTCTTGAAAAGGAACTGGCAGATGTGCCGCACTTTTCAAGAGTTCTGCGTGATCTGTTCCATCCGGTGGGACAGACGGCAGATGCCCCGCAGAAAGCGGATGTCTGGTTTCCGGATCTCGAAGTGCGGATCGTGCGGCATGCAGGCTGCACATTGGCTGTGAAGGGCGGTCACAATGGCGAAAACCACAATCACAATGATGTCGGCAGCTTCATGTACTATGTGGATGATGAACCGGCGATTGTGGATGCCGGAAACATGACGTATACCGCGAAGACATTCTCATCTGAGCGGTACACAATCTGGAATGTGCGGTCTGTATATCATAATCTTCCGGTTGTTGCCGGTTTTGAGCAGACAGCCGGACGGGAATATGCCGCGTCACAGGTGAAAGCACTGCCGGATGGATTGTGTCTGCAGATAGAGGGCGCCTATGACCGTGCGGCACCGCTGGAAAGCCTTATGCGCGAGGCGGTGCTTCGCAGTGACGGACAGCTGTGCCTGCATGACCGGATAGTGTTTAAAACACCTGCGGACATTGAGTGGGTTTTCATGCTGAGGGAAAAGCCGGAACCGGATGGAGATGGTTTTGTATCCGGAAAGATCCGGATGATCTGTCCGGCGGGCTGCCGGATGAGGACTGAGCCGATTCCGGTGGAAGATCCGCGCATGCAGAAAAGTTTTCCGGGCACGCTTTACAGGACCGTGCTCAGCAGGAATGTGAAAGACACTGTCGATATGGAATTTATTGTTGGGAGGGCGTGATTCCCATGAATGAAATCAGAAATAATCCGCTCCAGACGAGAGCGGATTTGGTACGGGGCGCCGTGCAGATGATAGAGCCTCTGGTTTCCTGTCTGACGCCCGGCAAAGCCCGTATGATCGTCGGCGAAGGAAGTGCGCATTATTCAGAGGATGTTGCAGGGATGGAGGGTTATTCCCGCGTACTCTGGGCACTTGTCCCCATGCTGATTGGAAAATGCCCTGAGGTGGAGCCGTTTTGGGCACTGTGGCGCGAGGGACTGATCCATGGGACAGATCCCACGCATCCGGAATACTGGGGTGATATCCGGGACTTTGACCAGCGTATGGTTGAGATGGCGGTCATCGGAACAGGACTCTGTTTTGTTCCGGACCGGTTTTATGGGGAACTGACAGCAGTACAGCAGGACAATCTTTACAACTGGCTGAACCAGATCAATCTGCATGACATGCCGACAAATAACTGGCGTTTTTTCCGGATTCTTGTAAATCTCGGCTTCAGAAAAGTCGGACGCCCTGTGGATGAAGGCAGACTCAAAGAGGATCTGGACCTCATGGAGAGCCACTATGTCGGTGATGGCTGGTACTTTGATGCGCCGACCAAGCGGGATTATTACACGATCTGGGGATTTCACTATTACAGCCTCGTATATGTGGCGGCCATGCGTGAGATTGATCCGGAGCGCTGTAAACGCTTTGTCGAGCGGGCACAGATGATCGCGCCACGTTTTGCGTGCTGGTTTGACCGCGAAGGACGTGCGCTGCCGTACGGCAGAAGCCTCACATACCGTTTCTGTCAGGGGGCATTCTTTGCGGCCATGGCTTTTGCGGATGTCACCTGTGACGGGATAGACTACGGCGAGGAAAAAGGGTTTCTGCTGCGGAATCTGCGCTACTGGATGCAGATGCCGATCTTTGACAGGGGCGGTGCACTGACAGTCGGATACGGCTACCCGAATCTCTGTGTGGCTGAGGGATACAATGCACCGGGATCTCCTTATTGGGGGATGAAGGCATTTTTTGTGCTTGCACTGCCGGAAACACATCCGTTCTGGCAGGCGGATGAAAAACCGTATACGGCACCGCCGGTCTTCCTTGATGAACATGTCCGGATGCTCCTGACCCGTGATCCGGAAAACCGGCAGGCAGTAGCCTATACAGCAGGCAATCATGCATGGGAACACATGCATGAGGATGAGAAATATGAGAAGTTTGCCTATTCATCCCACTTTGGCTTTTCCGTGGTCAAAGAGGCAACAACACTGGTGAAAGGCGCCTTTGATTCCATGCTGGCTGTAAAACGGGCAGGGCGGGACCTGTGGCATGCGAGGAGTGGATGCGATGCTTTTGAACTGACGGATAAAGAGGTCTCCTTCACCTGGCAGCCTGTGGAAGGCGTACGGATAGAATCAAGGCTGATTCCCATGGGTGCCTGGCATATCCGTTGTCACGTGATCGATACGGCGTATGCCATTGAGTGCGCAGAGGGTGCCTTTGCCGTCCGGCGGGACTGGGCCGGAAAGCGCGCCTGCGACCGTATTGCATCTGTCATTGAGGCTGACAACCGGCATGCCTGTGCACATGGTGCGTATGGAACCAGTGCCATATATGCCGTTTCCGGTTATACTGGCGGCGAGGTCATTTATCCGGAACCCAATACCAATATGATTTATCCGAGGACTGTCCTGCCGACACTGCATGCCAGACTGGAGCCTGGCCGGACCGTACTGGTCTGCGCGGTGTACTCAGATCCTGAGGATGTTCTGCCTGGCGCAGAATCCGGGGATCTATCCTGCAGAACGGTAGCGCAGGCGGAAATTGAGGAGGTAATGAACTATGCCAGATCGTTATGAAACGGTGCTGAGACAGGCGGCTGAGAAATTTAAGCGGGGCATCGGGCCGGCTGCCCAGGCGGGCATCATTCCGTACAAAAGTGAAAATGGTGCCTGGATCACATCGCCTTATGACGGGAACAGCTGGTGGACAGGCGGATTCTGGCCGGGACTCATGTGGCAGCTGCATGCCCTGACGGGGGATGACGCATTTCTGACGGAAGCACGCCGGGTGGAGGTACTGCTTTGCGATGAATTCCGGAGATTTGAATACCTCAATCATGATGTCGGGTTTATGTACCTCCTTTCATGCGGGGCGGATTATAAGCTGACCGGGAATGAGCAGGCCAGGCAGGATACCCTGCATGCGGCATCTCTTCTGATGGGACGCTTTAATCTTGCAGGATTTATACGGGCATGGAACGGTCCGGACCGTTCCGGATATGCCATCATCGACTGCATGATGAATCTGTCGCTGCTCTTCTGGGCATCCCGTGAAACAGAGGACCCGCGTTTTGTCAATACGGCCAAAGTTCATGCGGACATGACAATGCGTGAATTTGTGCGCCCGGATGGTTCGGTCAGTCATATCATTGAACTGGATCCAAAGACAGGCGCCCGTGTTGCAGAGCATCCTGGCCAGGGGTATGCACTTGGATCGAGCTGGAGCCGGGGCCAGGCGTGGGGTCTGTATGGTTTTACACTGGCCTACATGAACACGGAGGATCCGGCATATCTGAATACGGCGAAGCGGATTGCAGATTATTTTATTGCCAATATACGGCCGGACGGTCTGACCAACAGTGATTTCCGCCAGCCGGAAACGCCGGAGCGGATAGACAATATGGCAGGCGCGATAGCCGCCTGCGGCCTCATTGAACTGGCCAGACAGACGGGAACATCGGCATATGAACAGGCAGCTTACCGTCTGGTGGATGGTCTTCTCGCACACTGCTGCGATTTCACGGACCGCTTCTGCGGCCTGCTGACCAAATGTACGGCAAGTTATCATGAGGACGGCGCAGGTCAGGAGACCAACATTCTTTACGGCGATTACTTCCTGATTGAAGCGCTGTCAAAACTGAATGGAACGGATCCGATGCTCTGGATGTAACAGGGCAGATCCCGGTTTGCTGCCGGGCAGGTAAGAAAGGAAAAACAGAGCGATGACCCATGGCCGGCTCTGAAAACAGCTTTTTTTCGCGCTAACAGCCATATATGATGTGAGGGCATAAAGGTTAACCACTATTTATACCATTGCTAAAAAACACCAAGTAAAGGCTACATCACATAGCCGTTATCGCGTAGAGACTATAATTATTTTGCATTATAGTGGACTGATCCCACTTTTGGTAAATCTGCACATGTGAATTGTACAGATTGCACAACAAGAGCTGATAGAGCAGGTAGTGAGATAATTAAACAGGTGGGAAGAGTTGGGACTTGATTATTCGGGGTTTTCCGGATGATCGTACATCCCATATATACAGAGAAGATTGGAATCATCTCTGTATCACAATCGGGGCATAGACAAGGGTTTACGCGAAAGGCTCTGATCATACCAGTTCAAGGATGTAGGCAGCATAGCCGGTGGCGCAGTCGTCCATCTCCTGATTGAACCGGGTGAGGTTCTCGGTGGGGTCTTCGGCCTCCATGCCCAGTGCTTTTCGGAGCTTATACTCGCAAAGCGCGTGGGCATCGGTGCCTTCAGCGGCGTAGTCGCTGCCTTTATCGGCGTAGCTCTCACAAAGTCGTGCTGATGGCGGGCAGTGAAGCCAGCGGTCCAAAGACGATGCCGAGAGAAGCGCGTGTCCATTAGGTGGCATTGCCGATCACCTCCGCGTCCTTCATCAGGGCTTCATAGTGCTTGGGGTCAACCTGCGAGAGCTTGGCAGCGCCATACTTCTGCAGGAGTTCCCGGACGGCGGCGGTGTGGCCAGCGCGGGACTTGTCCGCCAGCACGGCTCGAACCTGCTCCAAGGTCAGCGCCGGTTTCGGCTCTGGCTTAACCTCCGGGACAGGGTCCGTGGTACCTTCGCCGGAGAACTGCTGGGCCAGCCAATTGGCGGCGTCAGTAATAGCGGCAGCAGCACTGAGGAGCTCTTCGATGGTTTGAGCCATATCGCTCATCTTGCTCATAGTGTTTTCCTCCTTCCTCGGGTTGTCGTTGATTGGCAAGGGCAGCAAGCCTTCGCGCCATGCGGGCGGATACGAGGCTGATCGCGTTGAGCACCAAGATTTCTTCAGCCGCGATATTGCTGTCTCTGCGGTTACCGTGATCCATGTCGTCTCACCTCCGTTTCTGTAGGCCGGTGTCGTTGCCTTACACTTTCCACTAGAGATGGGCGGCAAATTTGAGCGGAGGAAAATCAAAAAAGATGAAAAAGGCCTCCTCACTGTCGGTAAGTAGACAGTCGGGAGGCTGAAAAGAGCACCTGCCGATGCAGATGCTCTTAAAGCGCAAGTATTCAATTCAAAATTCACGTTGATGGGAACTGAGAGTGGAGATAATCCTTTGATCTCCTGAAATATTGAGAATAACAGAACTGAGTACATCAAATATATCACGAATAGAAACCGGTAGACTTCTATTCAGAAAAACAGTAGCTGCACCGTTATAATGCTTGTGATTACTCGTCAAGACAGAACAGGACAGCAGATAGGAGTTTTTCGAGTAGTGCAGGATAATATCATGAAGTGCAGACTCCCAATATTTGCCGATAACATCCTTCCATGACTGTGGGCAAAGATCAATTACGGCTTTTGAAAATCCGAATTCCCTGCTGATTAAATTGGCAGATTCTTTTACTTCAAGTTGAAGTCGTTCCGTTTGATTAACTATCTGCTCAGGCTTTTGGGAGTCTTTGCGGTTCTGGGACTTTTTTGAATGAAGCCCATCTTCTTTAAGTGAACCGAGATAAACACGTTCATTTTTGATATCTGTTGGGTTGAATCTCTTAATTAGCTTTTAAGTGTTAACATTATGCTCCTGTTTTGATATAATAAGTCATCAATTGTAAGGAGGGCTTTCCAAATGGCAGGAGTAGCATTAAGAGCAAATTGTTCCGAGAGTG
>JAFUHD010000132.1 GCA_017469025.1 Clostridia bacterium | reverse complement strand
TAATTCTACAAAGTGTTGAAATGGTAGGCTTTGACCTCCTTTCTCCAAAGTTTATTCGTATATATAAACCGCCTACATAAAGGCGCAAAGGAAGTCGGATGGTGGCATAGTAGCTGTGAAGCAGGGTAATGCCTGTGGAGCAATAGGTTCGACTTCCTGGGTTTTACCTTCTACGAGGGCAAGACCAGAGCGGGCAAATACCGAGTGGGAATAAAGACCAGCGAAAAGAAACTGAAAACAAAGAGGGCAGATCTGAAGCAGTGGCTAAAGAAGCACATGCACGACAGACCCGACATGGTTATGAAGAGTCTCAATCGTAAACTGGCAGGACACTGCAACTACTACGGAGTCAACGGTAACTTCAGCAGCCTTAAGAAATTCTTCTCCTATGCGAAAAGGTGTGTCCTTTTCATCCTCAACCGAAGGAGCCAGCGGAAATCAGTAACTTGGGAAAAGGTGCAAGACATCTGGGACCAGTATATCCGACCTCCGCGGATCTGTGTTCAAGTCTGGGGTCGTTAATGACAATATAGCAAACAATGATTCGAAGGGAGCCGGATGCCTTAATAGGGCACGTCCGGTTCGTAGGGGGCCCATCCACCAGACCAGGCATAGCTTGGGGATGGTGGGGGCTACCCAACTATAACGACGTATGGAGAGCATGTCAAGCACCATTTTCCATAGAAAAAGTGCCTTGGAAAGCATCCAAAAGGCACCGTCGTTAGAATTTGTCGTTAGAAGAAATTACAAAGTTTAGGGTATAAGGAAGCAATACGAGGCCAAGGCGTGTATCCTCTGGCTCTGACGATGTTTGAACTGTCTGCTGGCGGACAGACTTCCCGGGCTGGATATCCTCATGCCAGTCCAAAACGAAACAAATGCAGCACATATTGTGCTGCATTTGCATGTACAGAGATTATTATTTGAGTGCGACAAAGGACTGCGGACCGATATGGAATGCTTTTCCATCAAAATCCGCGGTGCCGATGGTGAACAGGGGTGTCTTTCCAGCGATATCGACAGGCACAACTGCCGGTTCTGTTCCGGGGTTGATGGCAATAATGATTTCGCCACGGCGATAGACGAACGGCTCACCCTTGACGGCATGAAGTGCTTCAAACGGTCCATCCGACTGGAGATCCTTTTCCTTGTGGCGGAGCTTCAGAATGAGACGCACGGTATTGAGAAGGGATTCGGGATCGCTTTCCTGACCGGCGACGGTTGGTGCATCATCCGCCGGATCAACAGGCAGATAAAGCCTGTCGGCATCAGCGGTGGAGAACCCGAGGTTCTTTGAGTTGTCCCACTGCATCGGTGTACGTGAACCGGTGCGGAAATAACCGCCTTCCTTGGTGGGGAGGAACTGGTAACGCATGCCGATTTCATCGCCGTAATACAGGAACGGCACACCGGGCATGGTAAAGATAAAGGCATATGCCAGCTTAAGCTCAGAGGCATCCAGATGCAGTGATGCACGGATGGTATCATGGTTGCAGGTGATCATGGAGATGTAGCCGATATCCTTTGTATCCTCATACCAGTCGAGGTATTCGGGCAGGAAGCGGGTAATATCATGATCAGAGTCCTTTTTGAAATAGCTGTTGTCAGGCGCATTCGGATCTCTGCCGTAGTCCTGCATGAGCGTGGGATATGCATTTCCGGGATGGCTCAGATAGAAATCCATATCATATCCGGCGCGCAGCGCAAGCTTCGGGTCGCTCCATTCGGATACCATCGCAGCTTCCGGATAGTCTTTGTCCAGCATCTCGCGGATGTTCTTCCAGATGGCACTGGTTCCGCTCTTTTTCTCGTCATCGAACTTGACCAGTGATGCAGCCATGTCCACACGGAAACCATCGCATCCCCTGTCAAGCCAGAAACGCATGACATCTTTCATTGCCTCACGTGTTGCGATTGCGGCCGGATCATTTATACCGGTCTGCCAGGGCTTGTCAGGATTGAGAAAACCGTAATTGAGAGCCGGCTGACATTTGAAGAAGTTCAGAATGTAAGTCGCGCTGCGCTCGCTTTCGCCGCCGATGTAAGGCAGTCCTGGGCATCCTTCAAAACAGAAGCTTGTCCAGATATAACGGTCACTGTATTCATTCGGCTCAGCCTTCTGGCTCATCTGGAACCATTCGTGTTCCTCACTGGTATGTCCGGGGACGAGATCGAGGAGAACATGCATTTTCCGCTTGTGCGCTTCATCAAACAGACGGATCAGATCATCATTTGTACCATAACGTTCTGCTACCTTCTTGTAATCGCGTACATCATATCCGGCATCCTTGAACGGAGAGTCAAAGCATGGGTTGATCCACAGTGCATTGCAGCCGAGATCCTTGATGTAGTCCAGTTTGCGGATAATGCCTTCCATATCACCGATACCGTCTCCATTGGTATCCAGGAAGGACTGGGGATAAATCTCATAGAATACTGCGTTTTTCAGCCATTTTGCAGCCATATCGAAACTCCTCTCTTTGTTATGGGCAGAGACTGCTGGCATCATATGGATGCCGGGTGTCTGTTTTGTCAGCCAGGCCTGTGGAGCCTGACGGAATCATTTGTTGAATCCGTCTTTCCGTGACAAAATTCAACTGGAAAAATTTACTACTTATAACAAGTTTACCATAGGCAAAAACCATTGACAAGAACAAATCATAAATGAAACAGTGCCAGAGCCCCCTCGCTCTGGCAGCACAATGCGACTGACGCGGTTCATCTCTGGAAGGACATGAATTTCCTCTGCCGGACATGGAATCTGTTGCAGGCGGAACCGGGATTTTATGCCACAGAAATCTTCAAAGCATCTGTTGACGGTGGTTTTTCCATATGATAGGATTATCTCATACAGGAATGAACAGAGAAGACGGAAACCGGCAGGTAACAGCCGGATAATACCCGTTTCGCATTCAAAGGATGTGGAAACCGAAAAAGGAGATGGCCCAGCATTTCATGCTGGTTTGTCAAATCATGACAACTGCAATTGATACGGTGCCGAAAGCACGACTATGTCATTAAAGGAGATGGCCCAGCATTTCATGCTGGTTT
>JAFUHD010000131.1 GCA_017469025.1 Clostridia bacterium | reverse complement strand
GTAATGTCATTAACTTAAGAAAGCGTAATTGTAGTGAGAAAATAATATATTAAATATATTGAAAATCAAGATAATATATGCTATTCTGTAGTGAGAATAAAATGCGAGGGATGGCATGTTTATCAAGATTCTTACAAAGACATATAAAGGTGAGAAACGGTACTATGCCAGTCTCGTTGAAAACAAACGGATTGACGGCAAGGTAGTGCAATTTGTGAAGGCAAATCTTGGCCCTGTTACTGAGGATCAGATTCCTTTTCTGAAAGCTGCCTATGCCGCGAAAAAGCCTCGTCTTGTTTATGACGATGATTGACACGGAGGTACTGTAGTGAGAAAATCCGGTTCCCGTATCAAGTGCGATGTTGGCAGAATTCATTCTGAGCTGTTTACTGAACTATGCAGGAATGGCAACCCAAATGTTTTTGTCCGCAATCGTAAGATGCCACCGGATGATCTTGCTTTCTCCATGATCAACAGGAAGGGGCTAACCCTAAAACTGGAGTTACGTGGTTATATGAATATCTCTCACCCTGGGACTCAGATTTCCAAACCTGGTTACTTGAAGCAGCGCATGAAATTGAATCCGGAAGCCTTTGTTGATCTGTATCAGTTTCACAACAGAAATTTCTATTCTGATTCTGATACAGAGCTCTATACTTTTAATGGCTTTCTGGTGCTTGCCGTAGATGGATCAGACATCAATATCCCAACGACACCAGAAACCTTGGCCGCATATGGCGATGCATCCATAAAAGGCAGAAAACCTTGTGCTCAGATTGGGCTTGGTTGCCTGTATGATACCCTGAATCGTATGATTCTTGATGCCAGTATCTGCAAGACAAAATTTAATGAGAAAGCAGTTGCTGAAGCTCAGATTGCAGCGGTTCGAAAAACGATTGGAGATCATCCGTTTATCGTTACGATGGATCGCGGCTATCCTTCTACGCCCTGGTTTCTCCGAATGATCGACAATAAGACGTATTTCCTGGCCCGTCTAAAGTCATCTGACTTCAAAGTAGAACAGCAGTCATTATCTTCGGACGATGAGGATGTAGAGATTCATCTTACAAAGAGCAGGCGAAACCACTATCTGGGAACTTCTGATGAGGCAATTATCATGAGTCGGGAAAGTTTTACTCTCCGTATGGTACGTGTCTGGCTAGATGAAGAGCATACTGCATATGAAATCCTCGCAACCAACCTTCCCCGGGATCTATTTCCGGCAGAAAACTTCTGCGAGATTTACCATCTCCGCTGGAGAATAGAAACGGCGTATCAGACATTGAAAGACCGTCTCCAACTGGAAAACTTTACAGGAACAAAGCCGATTCTTTTGGCGCAGGACATCTACAGCACTATTTACGTAAGCAATATCGCAGAAGACATCGCCCGCGACATTGAGCAAGAGCAGGCAGATCACTTAAAAAACGATTACAAGCACCGTATGGCGGTAAACCGTACGCTTTGCATTGGCCTGTTAAAAAGTGATCTGATTTACATCCTGCTGGAAAAAGACCCAAAGAAACAAGAAGAGCTTTTCCAAATATTATATGATGAAATCAGCGAGAACATTGTGCCCGTACGTTCTGATCGACACTTTCATAGGACAAAAGGCCAATTAGCAGGTAATTATTCGAACACTCACAAACGCAGCTATTGATGGAAATAGGAGAATTATGCCTTCCGGTACTGATGCAGCCTTTTTTTGGTTAAATGACCGAAAGGAATAACCATTTCCAGGTTAAAGCATAAGAAAGTTCTGATAACCTGCGTTATGACAGGCTAATTATTCATCCGCCTGTTGTGTTAAGTTAATGACATTACCAATTTACGGGCCTTCTGGCGCTTCGCTTTTTGCCGAAGGATCGATACTGAACGCCCGTCTGTTAAGTAACAGGAAATCAAATGCGCGGAAGTCGGGGTTTCGCGCAATTGATTACAGGAATTACGGGCAGGGTTTCGCGCATTTGACTGTCTGTGCTATTTTATCATAGCGTCAGCTTTCCCCTTTATGAAATATAGGATATGAGTTTATGAAAGTCGTATACCAAATTTCCTCTGGAAAGTTATTTCTGTCAATGGTGTACTGCTTTTTTTGTTCTCCTTTTGTATCTTCTTCAGCACAACTTAGTTCAATACCAAAGTCCTCCACTAAGAGTCCATTCTTGTCAAATGCCGGAAATTCTTTTTCTGCGTTTCTGTTTGCCTCATAGTATTTACCATCAGATAATTTTATTCTGAATGAATACATACGTTTCTTTCTTAGCCAATAGTATATTCGTTCAAGGTCATCATTTTGTATAATTCCAAACCTGTCCCGCAGCGAAGAAGCATCAATTAGGCGAAAACTGCCCAACAGCATAATATATAATTGTAAAGTGTTATGGCGTATAGCCTCAACCTTCTGCCAGACGTAATTGTTATGACTATGGAAGCTGTCATTTCTACATTCAATGCGATAGCAATCCAGAGAGTCAACAACAGCTGTCTGATGGGCAGTGTCGATAGTCATAATATCCTGTTTATTTTCTTTTACAAAATGAATCAAGGATCCTATGGTTGTGTCTACATATTCGGCGTTTGCTTCAGAAAGGTCGATTTTATAAACTTTACCCTCTTTTCTCGATCCTGCAGGATAATGTCCATTACTATCTTTTTTCCCGTTACTCTTTATTCGATAAACTATACCCTTTGGATCATTTGTTACGCACGTTCCTTTTGGCTGTTGATATAATGCGTCACCTGTTCCCGGCTGCGGCCGCTCACTGTCACAGCGCAGCAGGACGGATTCCACAGACGCCCGCCCCACAGAGACTGTTTCAGTTCCGGATACTTCAGGAACAGCCATCTCGCGGTATTTCCCTTCATGATTTTCACCATATCGGAAATTCTAAACTGCGGTTTGCAGTTCAGAAGTAGGTGAATATGATCCGGCATAACCTCCATCGCCAGGATCCGGAAGGAATACACAAGCTTCAGCATCCACACCAATCTCAACATACCCCTTCAGCCTCGTATCATTTTGCTCAAGAAAGCGACAGTCTCCACGTGGCACGGAGAAAAAATCCATGCCCAGGACAGCAAATCAGTTGTTCACAGAAAAAACACAGAATTTTGTAAATTGCGTCACAAATAAGCTATACAATTTTTAATTGGAAAAACGATAAGGCTTCCGGGCGGGAAATATCCGGGAAGCAAAAAGAAAGAAGGCCAAATATCATGAAAAAGACTGCAGGGATGTTGCGGAAAATGGTTGTTCGGTCCGTGTGCGGACTGCTGGCGGCAGGTTTGCTGACCGTGACGGCAATGCCGATGCAGGCTGCTGCAGATGAAGAAGACGCTCAGCCAAAGATGATTACGGAAGCTGAAACGGGGAAAGTAACGTTCAGTACGGATTATCCCGGGGTTACTGTCAAACCCGGCGGGACCTCGACATTTACTCTTTATATTACAAATACCGGTTCGGAAGAAGCCACTGTCGAACTTGGCGCCGAAGATCTTCCGGAAGGGTGGGAAGGAAGATTTAAAGGCAGTTCCAATGAAATTTCCATGGTTCATGTGGGTGCGTACCAGACAAAGGAGGATTCTCCTTCTCTGAGCTATTCGCTGACTGTTCCGGAAGATACGAAGGAAGATACTTACACCGTCAGCCTCAGTGCGAAAGGCGGAAACATTGATGAGGTACTGGCGCTGACCGTAAAAGTGGATGCGGAAGAAAAAAAGATCGGCGCAGGTAATTTCACAACAGACTATGCGCAGCAGGAAGGCGTTGCCGGCACGAAGTTCAGTTACACCACCACATTGACCAATAACAGCGGTGAGAACATGACCTATTCGCTGTCTGCAGAGGGAGCTCCGGAGGGCTGGAACGTGACATTTACGCCATCTGGCACAACCACCACCACTTCTTCCGTACCCGTGGATGCCGGTGCAAGTTCTACAATCAAGGCTGCCGTTGTTCCCGCACAGAATGTGACGGCCGGTGAGTATCCGATCACATTTGTCGCAGCCTGCGCAGGTGAGACACTCGAACTTCCGGTCACGGTCAGGATTACAGGAACATACAGCCTGACGACTACGACACCAACCGGCAATCTTTCCGCCAGCGCTTACGCGGGTGAGCCCAAAGATATAGTTCTTTCCATACAGAACACGGGGAATATCGATCTGACAGCCATCAGTCTGAAAGCACAGGCTTCTACGAACTGGGAGGTCACCTTTGATCAGGATACGATTAACAGCATTCCTGCAGGAGGGAATGTAGAAGTGACTGCACATATTACGCCGGCAAAGGATGCGATCCTCGGCGATTATGTGACTGTGATAACAGCGTTTAATGACGCAGTTTCGTCGGATTGCGCGCTCAGAATATCCGTGCAGAACCATACAGGCTGGGGAATCGCGGCAGTTGCCATCATTGCGTTCCTGGTTCTCGGACTGGTGCTGATCATTCGCAAATTTGGCAGGAGATGAGAATCATGACGGATACAACCATTATCCGTACCGAAGATCTGACCAAAGCCTACGGCAAAAAGGTAGCTGTCAACCACCTCAGCCTGGAGATCAGGCGGGGGGAGATATTCGGGCTGCTTGGACCAAATGGTGCGGGAAAAACAACAACGATACTGATGCTTCTGGGTCTGACCGAGCCTACGCAGGGCAGGGCACTGATCGACGGATATGACTGCACAAGGCAATCCATGCAGGTCAAGCGAATCACCGGATATATGCCGGACAACGTCGGCTTTTACAGTGACATGACAGGCCGGGAAAACCTCCGCTTTACGGCAAGACTGAACGGAATTCCGGAAAAAGAGATTGATCCGCTGATTGACAGACTGATTGAAAAAGTCGGAATGACATACGCAGCAAACCAGAAAACAGGAACCTATTCGAAAGGCATGCGCCAGAGACTTGGTATTGCAGATGTCCTGATCAAGGATCCGGCGGTCATTATTATGGATGAGCCGACAGCAGGACTTGACCCGGAAGGAATGCGCGAGTTTTTAAGCCTGATCAAACAGCTGAGTGTGGAGGATGGAAAAACGATCCTGGTCTCCAGCCATCAACTTTACCAGATCCAGCAGATCTGCGACAGGGTCGGCATCTTTGTGGATGGAAGTCTGATCGCGTGTGGCGGAATCAGCGAACTGGGATCACAGATTGCGGCACAGGGTCATTATACACTGGAGATTTCAGCGGAACCTTGTGATGAGAGATTCCTGGGATTTTTAAAAGAACAGGATGGGATTACCGGAATATCCATGGAAGGCAGTACTTTTTTGATCAGTTCTTCCAAAGATCTGCGCACCGATATCACAAGGTTCCTCGGAACACATGAATATAAACTGCTGCATATGCATCAGAAAGGCGGAGATCTGGACGAAATCTACCGTGTCTATTTTGAGGAAGCTGAAAAAGAAGGAGATGAGAACCATGACAAGAGCGGCAGCAGGAAGCACCGTTTCAGAAACAGAGGAGCATAAGTGCAGGAGCATCCGCTACCACAGTCTGAAGGCGCTCTATCGGAAGGAAATGGCGGATCATGTGACCAGCAAAAGGTTCATCATTATTCTGATCCTCGTGATTGCGATGACGATCGCAAGCGTATACGGCGCGGTTACGGGAATTAAAAGTGCGATTATGAATGCTGCCATAGATAAGAATGCTTCATTTGATGCAAGCTACATGTTCCTCAAACTGTTTACCACCGGCGGCAGTTCCATCCCGTCATATATGTCACTGATCGCGTTGATCGGTCCGTTCATCGGGCTGATCCTCGGATTTGACTCGATCAACGCCGAGAAAAACAACGGGACACTGAACCGGCTGGTATCTCAGCCAATTTACAGAGATACCATCATCATCGGCAAGTTTCTGGCATCCTCGACACTGATCGTGGTTATGGTCCTGAGCACAGGTATTGCAGTCGGATGCGCAGGTTTCCTGGCGTCCGGTATACGGCCGTCAGGCGAGGAGGCTGTCAGGGTTCTGATCTATCTGCTTTATACAATCGTGTATATCTGCTTTTGGCTGGCGATGGCACTGCTGTTTTCGGTCTTCACCAGTCATGCGGCAACGTCGGCACTTGCTTCGATCGCACTCTGGCTATTTTTTGCAATCTTCATGAGCCTTCTGGCAGGCATTATGGCGAATGCGGTCTACCCGGTCAATACAGAGTATGAACAGGCGGTCAACGCGCTGAACAATTACAATCTGAACCTGAATCTGAACAGAATCTCTCCCTACTATCTGTATTCAGAAGCCAGTTCCGTTCTGATGAACCCGGCAACCCGGGCGATCAACGCTGTGTCATATGCACAGCTGGTCGGCGCACTGAGCAGCTATCTGTCTCTTGGGCAGAGCCTGCTTCTGGTCTGGCCGCATCTGGTTGGTCTGCTTGCCCTTTCCTTCGCGGCATTTACGATCTCGTACGTCGGCTTCATGAGACAGGAAATCCGGGGGAACTAAAGAGCAAGACGTAAAACATGAGGGGAAACGGTTTCGCATAGACGTCAGCTGCGCAGCAAGACAGGCCTGTGTCCTGGTTCTGACTGCGATATCCGGGAAAAAGCCGGCAGAGTGATATGCTCCCCTTGAAGTAGACACTGGAAAAACACAAACCAGTGGACTTCGGGGGGAGTATTTGTGTCGAGGAAAGCGATGTACACAGTGGAAGCCAAGGTAAGAGCAGCGGAACAATACCTGCGAGGGGAAGCAAGTG
>JAFUHD010000130.1 GCA_017469025.1 Clostridia bacterium | reverse complement strand
CTCAGCCGGACGATGACGAAGACGACAATGCAGATGCGCAGCAGGATGATACGAAGAATAACCCCTTTTTGGGAAAGGCAGCTTCTCCGATGACCCAGCAGAATCAGACTCAGATGGATGATGACGAAGACGACAATGCAGATGCGCAGCAGGATGATACGAAGAATAACACGCTGTTGGGGAAGGCTGCTTCTCCGATGACCCAGCAGAATCAGACTCAGATGGATGATGACAAAGACGACAATGCTGAGGCAGATTCCACGTTGAATGATCCGGACAGTGAAAATGGAGAAGCGTCAAATGATACAGAAGGTGGAGCGCTGGTTTTTGCGCCATCAAAAGTCGCATTAAAGAAGACGGCGCCACTGAGTAATACTGCGCTTCCGATGAATTCGGAGCCTGAAGGCACGAACAATTCATC
The DNA here is from genome assembly GCA_017469025.1 of Clostridia bacterium. Lineage (GTDB taxonomy): Bacteria > Bacillota > Clostridia > Christensenellales > Aristaeellaceae > Ventricola. Next base: position 26,803 of record JAFUHD010000130.1, on the reverse strand, counting down.
AGGATCTGACGGTGAGCAGGGAAATGAAACGGACGACGGAAAAAGTGAAAACAGTAATGACGAACAGCAGAGTACGACGGAGAATGATCCTTTGAATGGAACAGGTGAAAACAAGGATAATGCAGCTGCGAATTCCGGAGAGAATGATGAATCGAACGACAGGAAAACCGATCCGGAAAACAATAATCATCAAAATGACAAGCAGTCGGACGATCCGGATTCTCTGAATGGACAGAATTCAGATAAGGAAGATACAGCAACATCGTCAGAAGCTGAAAAGATTATGAACGACGAGGATGATCCGGAGAATGATGAACAGGAAACGGAGGATTTCTCAAATTCGAATGCTGGGATGTTTTTTGCTGCAGCAAAGAACAGTGAAACGCCAGGAGAATCAGATGAGGATGATTCAGCAGAAGAAACAGATGGCGATTCAGCAGATACTGGAAACCAGATGAATATGATGTTTTCTTTAGGCGCAGTGAATAATGCTGAATCTGAAGAAACAGGAGACGGTGGTATGAATTCAAATACTGCAGAAAATGCAGATGATGCGGGTGCTGCAGAGCTTGAAAATCTTCTGGCTGCTGCGATGCTTGAACTGGAAAATGAGGAAACGGAGTATGGATGCACGCTGAATGTGAGTGCGGAGAATATCAGTCAGGACGGATGGAGCACGAAAGCAGCAGTGTTTACACTGGGGTATACACAGACGGAGGGAATGCCTGAGGTTTCACCGGTATTCTGGGTACAGAACGGTGATGCAGAGGTGGAAGTTGATGGAAATGTGTATACTGCAGAGGATGGCGTTTATTCACTTCAGTTTGTTTTGAAAACACCTGAAGGGCAGGAATTGGACCGTTCCCAGACCTATTCCATTAAGCAGGATACGTCAGGTCCGTTCCTGATTCTCTCAACGACGGACGGCTATGGTCTGATCGTTTCCGGTGTGGATGCAGTAAGCGGTGCGGTATCTGTCACGGTAGACGGTGGGAAACACTGGAGTCTGCTCACGGCGCAGAAAGACGGCACCATGAAGAGGGCTTACCAGGCATCGGCAAAGATGACGATTAAGGCAGGCAGTATCATGGTTCGTGATGCGGCGGGAAATGTGACCAGATCCATTGCGGATATTCAGCTGACCTCGAAGGATGAACTGGTTACACTGGACAGCACCAGCGAAAAAGAAACACAGTCTGTGTCCAAGAGCACCAGCAAATCCAGCCGTACGGTCAGTCATGCAAAGTCAACCACAACGCTTATATCAGCATATAACGGTGTGGACCTGCTTGTGGACAGCGGAAGCATGTCTCAGCTGACAATGGGAGATGAGGTGCTTGATTTTGCACTGTATTCATCAGAAAACAACAGTTCTGAGAACGTCCAGTTTACGGCCCGGTTTGCGGCATGGAATGTATCAGACGGTGTGGATACCATTGTACTGACGGCCAGTGATGCTCTGGAAACGGATGCATATACCTGGATCTTCAGCGGTACGGTATACAAGAAACTGGCAGCCAGCGGTATCAGCTATATGGTGCTGCAGACGGGTGATAATGCGATTGCAGTATCTACGGCAGGCTTTTCCGGTGGAACCCGTTATGCCATGTATCGTTCAAGCGGTATGGTCAGCAAGGACTTTGTGTATGCGGTGACCATGGATACGCAGAGTGATGCATTCAGTATGGATATGACGGTAGACGGAATGACGTACCGGATGACAGACAATCCGGCAGATGAACTCTATTACTATGATGTCTACAGTGACTTTGGGAATACCGCGCGTGTACTTACAGGTGAGGAGGGAGAAGGTTGAAAAAAGGCAGAAAAAAGAGCCCTCTCCGCAGGATTATCTGGATTCTCCTCATTTTGGCGGTTATTGGTGCTGTTGGATATTTTGTGATCTTTAAGCAGATCAATGCGGCGGTAACCGTTACGTATGATACATATACGGTGAAACGGGGAGATATTTCCAATTCCCTTTCATTCAGCGGCAGCATGAGCGCCAAGAATTATGAGACGCTTTCAGCAGATAAATCCGGTACTGTCCGTAAAATCTATGTAACTGAGGCTGAGCCGGTTGTAAAGGATCAGAGGCTGATCCGTCTTTCGACCGGTGAGATCATAAAGGCGTCTTTTGACGGACAGGTGAATGAAATCTCGGTTGAAGAGGGAGATGAGGTTACTGCCAATCAGAATCTGATTCAGATTGTGGATTTCTCTCAGATGACGGTTTCCCTGCGGGTGGATGAGTATTCCATATCAAAGATTCATGTCGGTCAGGCGTGCAGAATTTCACTTACTGCACTCGGGACGACGCTGAATTCGGAGATTGCCCATATTAACCGTATTTCCTCATCGAATGGAAATACAGCTTATTATACAGTCAGTTGTGAGGCGACGGTTTCAGACGATGTATTGCCTGGCATGCAGGTTACGGTAACCATTCCGCTTGAGGAAGCGAGTGATGCCATTATTCTGAGCAAGAGTGCTGTCAGTTTTGCCGGAGACAATAGTGCATTTGTACTTGTGCAGGATTCAAACGGCGAGATGCAGCGTGTAGCTGTCCAGATCGGTGTAGACAATGATAATTATGTGGAGATTACGGATGGGCTGACAGAGGGACAGACCGTTTACAAGGTTGCCGAAACGAAGAGCAATGCGAACAGCGGTCTTCTCAGCGGTCTTTCATCGCTTATGAACAATGGTCAGAATCAAAACAACAGCAATCAGACGCGGAACAGCCAGCGGAATTACAGCGGTCAGAATAACGGTTTTCCGAATGGAGGAAACTTCGGAGGCAGTAATCGTCCGGGCGGCATGCCCTGATGAATCAGTAGTCTTTCTGCAGGCGGGATGAGTATCAGGAAAAGCAGTCAGGCTGCCAATGATAACAGATGAAACTGCCCGGAAAATCATGCGCCGGAAACTTGCTTTTCCGGTGTCTGGGCTGTTTTGACAGAAAAGGCAAAAGACGTGCTGCCGAAAGATAAAGCTGTTTATGAGGAGGTTTGGATGCAGAAAATGGAAACAGAACAGGGCGGCTGTTTCTTCCGTATGCGTAACATCGTGAAGCGTTATCCGCTGGGGGATGAGTATGTAACCATTCTGAAAGGCATTTCCCTCGATATTGACGAAGGCGAATTTCTGTCCGTTCTGGGACCGTCCGGCTCTGGAAAGTCAACTCTGATGAATATCATAGGCTGTCTGGATCTGCCGACCGAAGGAGAATATATTCTGAGGAATAATGTCGTTCTTGATCTTTCGGAAAAGGCACTTTCGCATATCCGTTCAAGAGAAATCGGGTTCATATTCCAGAACTCACAGCTGCTTCAGCGGATGGATGCCATGAAAAATGTGGAACTGCCGCTGATTTATGCCGGGGTACGTCCAAAGGAACGCCACCGGCGTGCGGAGGAGATGCTTTGCAAAGTAGGACTTGAGGACAGGATGCACCACATGCCGAATCAGCTGTCAGGCGGTCAGCAGCAGCGTGTAGCAATAGCGCGCGCACTGGTGACACATCCCAGTCTGCTGCTGGCTGATGAGCCGACAGGTGCACTGGATCAGACAACCGGCCGGCAGATTATGGATCTGTTCCATGAACTCAATGGAGAGGGACATACGATCATCATGATCACACATGATGTCAATATTGCAAGAAATGCCCGCCGTGTTGTCAATATTATAGATGGTGTCATGACAGAGGCAGAGGGTGAGGTGACGTTTGCATGAATGCGTTTGCTTCTTTCATGGGCATGGTTTATATGTTCATTGAAAGCTGCGCAATGGCGATAGAAAATATCATGCAGAATCGTCTGCGGTCCTTTCTGACAATTCTTGGTATTATGATCGGCGTCACAGCGGTCATTTCCCTGATCACCACCATATCCGGCGTTTCAAACTCAATATCATCTTCATTTACATCAATGGGTGCCGGCTCGCTGACGCTGACGGCTACGGGCAGCGATCTCAAGGAAGGTCTGGATGACGATGATTTTACCCGGATTCTGGCACTTGAACATGTTCGCGGTCTGACACCGAATGTGAGTGTCAGCTGCACGGTGACGTCTGGAAAGACAAGTGAGACCAGCATCACCGCAACGGGAACCAATGCATATTACTTCTCGGTTCATGAAAACAGTTTGAAAAGCGGCAGGAAGATTAATTCAATCGATACGGAGAATATGGCCAGGGTTTGTCTGATTAACAAGGATCTGGTTGAATCATTCTTTTATGGTGTCAGTCCAATCGGACAGACGCTGTATCTGAACAGACTGCAGTTTACGGTCATTGGTATTTTTGAAAGCGATTCTTCCGTTGCCAGCCTTCTTTCAGGCTCTGCCAAAATTCTCATGCCGTATTCCACCGCACTCAAGATGAATAATGCGTCTCTTGTCAATAATCTGACCATTTACATGGACAGTGCCAATGCTTCTGATGAGGTAGAGGAAGAGCTTGGAACGCTGCTGGATGAGATTTTCAGCTATGAGGACGATACATATACGATTACGACGATGGACAGCATTGAGGAGACCATGAATACAATGATGTCCATGATGTCAGCACTGCTGGGCGGTATAGCCAGTATTGCGCTGGTGGTCGGCGGCATCGGAATCATGAACATGATGCTGACATCCGTTACAGAACGGACAGTGGAGATTGGTCTCAAAAAAGCAATTGGTGCTGAACCTGGACAGATCCAGATTCAGTTTCTGATTGAATCTTTTCTCCTGTCGATGATCGGCGGTTTGTGCGGAGTGGCGCTTGGTATTGGTTTGTCTGCACTGATGTGTCATCTGATGGGCACGAATTTTGTGATTTCATATGGTGCAATTCTGCTGGGTGTTGGTTTTTCGGCCGCAGTCGGTATCATATTTGGCTGGTCGCCTGCCAGAAAGGCAAGCAAGCTGAGCCCGATTGATGCACTGCGCCGTATGTGATAAAAGAAGTATAGGAGGCAGTATGAAAAAGCTTACAGTTCTGGTTCTGGTATTTTTGTTCCTTCCTGTGCTGGCATTTGCAGCTACAACGTTTGAGGGAACGGTCGTCTCTGGTGAAGTTGTTTCGGTTACTGCGCCGTTTGGCGGAACTGTAAGCAACTTCAGTCTGCGGGCAGGAAGCCGGATCAATACCGGCGATACCGTCGCAACCATCGCTACGGATAAGGTATATGCGACTGCTGACGGAACAATTGCGGGTGTTTTTGCTCAGGTTGGAGACAGCGTGGAAAATGTAGTAAACCGGTATGGTGCGGTCATGTACATTGTGCCGGAGCACAAGTACACGATTGACGCAGATATCGAAAAAGCGTACAACAGTGCGGAAACAAAGTATATCAATATCGGTGAGACCCTCTATATGTGCTGCACCAGCGATGGTTCCCATACGGCAGTGGGTATAGTGACTGCAGCAAGCGATACCACGTATACGGTTGAGACGGTCTCAGGAGAGCTTCTGATGGAGGAAACGGTATATCTGTACCGCAGCCCGGATTTTGCATCAAAGACGCGTGTCGGCCGTGGCACGGTAGGCAGAACCGCGGAGATTTCCGTGAACGGCAGCGGTTCCATTCTCCGCTTTCATGTCAAGGACGGCGATCATGTCAGCCGTGGAGATCTGCTCTTTGAAACAGTAACCGGTGAATTTGACGGTCTCTATGCGACCAGCAATGAAATCATTTCAGATGTAAGCGGCATTATTGCCTCAGTCGATACGGCAGCCGGCAAGTCGATCGCCAAAGGCGATACGCTGCTGACGGTCTATACGATGGATTCCCTGCAGATCGAGATCAGCGTCAATGAATATGATCTGGTGTCCATCCGTGAGGGAGATACGGTCAGCCTGTCCTTCAACTATGACGAAAACAATATCATGCAGACGACTGGCACGGTTTCCATGATCTCGCATCTCAGCAACTCTGAATCCGGCAGTGAGGCAAACTATCCGGCATATATTGACTTTATTCCCAATGAGAACATTCGTATCGGCATGACGGTCTCTGTCAGCACACTTGATGAAGCGGCAACCGTTCAGCCGCAGTTTTCTGCTGAAATAGAATCAGTTGAAGAAGAATCTGAAGTCGAAGAATAACCAGTCCTATGAACAAAGGCACCTGCAGTCTGCAGGTGCCTTTTGGTGGTCTGTGAAAGACAGCAGTTGATGAAATATGTTTTTATGATATGATAAAGACTGATTGAAAACTTCAGTTCACAGTGTTACGGAAAGCATTCATGTTGTGAAAGTATATGAATTGGATCTCCCATAGATCAGATCGGCATTTTTGGACCAGGCCGCCGGTACCGTTTGTTTTACAGAGACTGATGGCTAACATCATATAAAACCGGGAGGTGACTCAGAGGATTATCCACCGTATCAGAAATGATATGGTGGTACCATATGGCAATGCAATAAACCGCAATTCATGAACGTTTATCGGACATACTGCCTGATGATCTGTGAGGAAACAGATTTTTGGCATTGCAGATAAAAATACTGGATCATTTGAACGTCATCCATATGGTTGTAGGAAGGGAGAAAAGATGAAATTCAGACATACGAATCGTCCTGGTTTTTGGATCGGATTCATCGATTTTTTCACAGCAGGCATTTTTCTGCTCTTTTATATGCCGCTTGGCGGTCTGCAGGACGAACTCGATGAAATACTGGGTAGGCGGACACAGAGATACTTTCTGGCATATCTGCTCGGCATTCCAACACTTTTTCTGTATACTCTTGTCTGGATGGCACGAATTGCTGAAGAGCTGAAGGAAAAAGCGATAGAGCTTGGTCTGGAGGGCCCATACACGTCCTGGCGTCATATGTTCTTCTGGAATACCCTTGGACTCCTGCTTCTTGGGCCGGCTGTTGCCACACACCGATTTTTCAATACACTGAACCGTGTTGAGATGGAATTGAACCGCAGGAATCAGACAGTATGACAGAATGCTTAAAAATGAATCTGCAGTGATTCTATTCCTCCGAATATAGCAGAACGGATGGAAAGAAAACTTAAGATGATCAGGAATGCCAGGACTGAAGAGCAGATTAACGCTGCGGGGGAAGGTTTATTTCGAAAAGCTCTTGTTGAATCGGCATCCCGGCAGGAATCTCTTTATTCTGAAAGCCGAAGAAAAGATGGAAACCGGGAGCGTTAATCAGGTCAGTTTGGATTCCCAGAGCATGATGCGGCTGTTTGGACTTTTTCTTTGCGATAGCCGACTGAACTGTGAACAGGAACGGCAGCAGAAAGACCAAAAGAACACTATATGGTTGTGATTGTTCTGCGGGATATTCTGGGATATAATGTCGGAGCATGCTTCAATGTGGCGGAATATAATGTTTTAGAAGGAACGGGAGGATACTGTATGCCCGGGAGAGCAGATGCGAATATTCACAATGGCATAACACAGGGGAATCTGATTCGCGAGATGCTGCGTTTTTCTGTTCCGTATCTGATTGCCTGTTTTCTGCAGAGCTTTTATGGGATGGCAGATCTGTTTATTATCGGCCGGTTTAATGATGCGGCATCTGTTACTGCGGTGGCTGTTGGCAGTCAGCTCATGCATATGCTGACTGTGGTCATAGTCGGAATGGCAATGGGAACAACGGTGTCCATCAGTCATGCAGTTGGCGCTGATGACAGAAAACGGATTTCTGGGACGATAGGAAATTCCATCCTACTGTTTGCCGGTTTTTCATTCCTGCTTATGGTCTCTCTGCTGGCGGGCATCAGCAGGATTCTGACAATGCTTGCAACACCCGTGGAGGCGTTTGGAGAAGCCGCAGACTATCTCAGAATATGCTTTGCCGGTATTCCTTTTATTACGGCATATAATCTGATTTCGGGTATCTTCCGTGGTCTTGGAGATACACGGCGCCCGATGGTCTTTGTCGCTATTGCGGGTGTTATCAATATCGGTCTGGATGTTGTGTTTGTTGGTCCTCTGCATATGGGCGCCGGCGGCGCAGCACTTGCGACCATTCTCTCACAGGCATTTTCAGTTATGATTGCCCTCCTGTCTCTCAGAAGATACAGTACAGGGATCGAGCTTAAAAAACAGAACTTTCGGCCAGAGGGCAGCATCATGCAGAAACTGCTCACGATCGGAGGACCGATTGCCGTCCAGGAAGGACTGATTCAGGTATCTTTTCTGGTGATTACCATGATTGCAAATGCCAGAGGTGTGGAAATTGCTGCTGCGGTCGGCATTGTTGAAAAGATCATCAGTTTCCTCTTTCTGGTACCGTCTGCCATGCTGTCAACCGTTTCTGCGATGGCAGCCCAGAATGCAGGAGCCGGGTATCATGAACGGAGCCGAAAGGTGCTTCGCTATGGCATCCGGATTTGCGCGGCATTTGGCGGCCTTGTATTTATACTGTGCCAGTTTTTTGCGGATCCGATTATCGGTGCTTTTGTGCATGATGAACCAGGTGTCGCGTATTATGGTGCCCAGTATCTGAGAACATATGCGCTTGACTGTGTTTTTGCCGGCATGCATTTCTGTTTCAGCGGTTTTTTCAGTGCCTATGGGAAGTCCCTGTATTCATTCCTGCACAACATACTTTCTATTGCAGCAGTCCGGATTCCGGGTGCGCTTGCTGCGTCAGCATTTTTTCCGGAAACACTGTATCCAATGGGACTGGCTGCGCCGCTCGGTTCGCTTCTCTCCGTTCTGATTTGTCTCTGCCTGTATCGCAGAATGATAAGAAATCCGGACGGCACGCTTGTATAAGAATGATGTGTGTCTGGCACAGATGATCTGTGTCATGACAGAATAATAAAGCAGACGTTTTATCCCCGGGGAGCTACATAAAAGGGTCAGAAGAGGTATGATTATGGAAGCATATTTGAAGACCATAGAAGATACGATTCAAAAGGGACCGTTTCAGGATAACTGGGATTCGTTGTCAGCATATCGTGTACCGGAATGGTACCGGCAGATGAAGTTTGGCATTTTTATCCACTGGGGCGTATTCAGTGTTCCGGCGTTTGACAGCGAGTGGTATTCACGGAATATGTATATTCAGGGATCCAGGGCTTTTGAATATCATATAAAAACATATGGACCGCAGAAAACATTTGGCTATAAGGATTTCATTCCGATGTTTAAAGCGGAACGGTTTGATCCTGAAGCATGGGCAGATCTGTTTCAACGCGCCGGAGCATCCTATGTGATACCCGTAGCGGAACATCATGACGGATTTCAAATGTACCGCAGTGAACTGTCTCACTGGAATTCATATGAAATGGGACCGCACAGGGATGTTCTAGGAGAACTGAGCACTGCCTGCAGGAAACGTGGATTGGCAACAGGTGCGTCCTCTCACAGGATTGAGCACTGGTTCTTTATGGGACCAGGAAAGACATTTGACAGTGATATTCATGAGCCGTTGAAGCGGGGAGATTTTTACTGGCCGGCCATGCCGGAAGGCGATCATATGGATATTCACAGCACGCCGGAACCGACGGATGAATTCCTGACGGACTGGCTGCTGAGAACGTGTGAAATCATTGACAGGTACCATCCGTCCATGATCTACTTTGACTGGTGGATTCAGCATGAAAGCGCTAAACCATATCTAAAAAAGCTGGCGGCCTACTATTACAACAGGGCAGCTGAATGGGGAACTTCGGCGGTTATAAATTACAAGTATGATGCATTCCTGTTTGGTACTGCCGTACCGGATATTGAGCGTGGCCAGTTTGCGGAAATGAAATCCTTTGCCTGGCAGTCGGATACGTCGGTGGCACTTAATTCATGGTGTTATACAGAGGAAAACCAGTACAGGACTGCAGAAAGCCTGGTCTGTGACCTCATGGACATTGTCAGCAAAAACGGCCGTCTTCTGCTGAATGTAGGACCAAAGGCAGACGGCACGATTCCGCCGGAGGATACGGCGATTCTCGAGGAAATTGGCCGCTGGCTGGATGTGAATGGTGAAGCTGTATATGGAACTACAGTCTGGAAGAAATTCGGCGAGGGACCTACAGAGATTGTCAGCGGACACTTTGGCGAATCCTCCAAAAAACCGTTTACATCTGAAGATTTCCGTTTTACGGCGGCTAAAGACTGTGTTTATGCGACTGCCATGAAGTGCAGTGAGGATGGTCATTATGCAATCACCTCCTTTGCAGATCCGCAGGATATACACAAAGCAGATTTCCGCGGGATCATCCGTGATGTGTCCATTCTGGGTTCCGACGCACCGCTTCAGTGGCACCGTGACGAGGAAGCACTGCACATCCATACGAAATATCAGAGCAATATGCCGGTTGTATTCAGACTGGCACTGGACTGAGAGTGTACCGCATGTCACAGAAAATGCGGCACAAAGGCTGTGAGGCCGGCGGGTTCCGGGAATATGCCGTACAGGGCATGGGAAAAGACTTGAGGCGATAATGTGAACGAGAAAAAGAAAACATACAAGATGAAAAAACCTGCACAGCAGGCAGCAAAGCGGCAAAAAACGGAAAGAAAAACAGTTTACAGCCGCCTCGAACGGATTCCGGAGGGAAACGCGGACAGCAGGATAATGCCAGGTTGTCTGGTGCTGGAAGGCGGTGCATTCCGGGGTGTTTATACATCCGGCGTTCTAGATGTCCTGATGCAGAATGGAATTAATCTTGATACAACTATCGGTGTCAGTGCAGGCGCACTGAATGCCCTCGGTTATGTCTCAGGGCAGATTGGCCGCAGCGCGCGGATTATCCTCAGGTATCGTCATGATCCCAGGTATGTCGGGCTTGGACCTGTACTTAATCGGAAAGACAGGGGCGTTATCGGTTTTGATTTCATGCTGGATCAGATGAACCGGATTGAACCGCTGAATGTTGAGCGGCTCATGGATCCGGGACGCCGCCTGATTGCTGTAGCCACTGCAATTACGACAGGCTGGCCGGTCTATTTTGAAAGACGTCAGGATGTTCAGGCGTTCTATAAGGCAGTTCAGGCGTCGGCTTCCATGCCATATGTCAGCAGTCCTGTTACAGTACAGGGAATCCGATGCCTGGACGGCGGATGCAGTGTGAAGATTCCTTTTGAATGGGCCCTCGAGCATGGATATAAGAAAGTCGTGGTTGTACGGACGAGAGACAGGTCCTATCGGCCCCAAAGACATGACCTTTCCAGAGCTGCCGGATCTGTCTATGGTGACTACCCCGAATTTGCAGCAGCATTGGCGAATATGAACGAATCGTATATCCGTGAACTTGAAATACTGGATCGTCTGGAAAGCGAGGGGCGTATCTTCCAGATCGTGCCTTCCCTGCCGATTCAGATCGGGCGGCTGGAAAGCGATATGGAAAAACTGGGGGATGTATACTGGCAGGGAGTCCATGATGCCAAGGAGAACCTCGAACGTTTGAAGGACTATCTGAAAGCATAGAAAAAACCGACCGGGTTAGGCTGTGTATGTCAGTTCTGTGAAACAGATCAGTGCTGTTTCACAGAACGGGCGAAGTATTGCAGAACGTGGCTGTATGTGGTATACTCTAAACAGTACAAAAGCCGAAGGCTTAATGAACTGAATGACAGCGGCATGATGACTGTCAGCTGTCGTGATGGAAAGGTACGTGCGGTACCTGAAAACTTGTTTTAGGAGAAGAAATGAAACGTATTCTGATCTTGCTTGTAATGTTAAGTCTGGTGTTTTCTGCATGTGCCGCAGAAGAATTCCGGATTCTGACTACCTTTTATCCTATGTATATCCTCACACTGAATGTTACGGAGAACATAGAGGGTGTTTCTGTGTCAAACATGGCAGAGCAGACTGTCGGCTGTCTGCATGACTATACCCTGCAGACACAGGATATGGTTAAGATTGAACAGGCGGATGCACTGATCGTCAATGGCGGCGGCATGGAACAGTTCATGGAACGTGTTCTGTCGGCAAGGACGGATCTGCCGGTTATAAATGCTTCAGACGGGATAGAGATGGAGCAGAGCATAGAGGATGGGCTGCTGAATGCACATGTCTGGATGGATCCTGTTCTGGCCATGACGCAGGTGAAAAACATTGCAGACGGCCTCGCTGCTGCTGATCCGGATCATGGGGACAGCTACAGGCAAAATGCGGTGGCATATTGTGCCAGGCTTGAAGCACTGGACAGTACGCTTTGTGATATGCTGAAGCCGCTTGAAGGTGTCAGAATTATCACCTTTCATGAGGCATTTAATTATTTTGCAGAACGTTATGGCATGGTTGTTGCCGGTGTCATTGCCAATGAGCCTGGCGAGGAACCCAGTACAAGGGATATTGCGGAAACCTGCGATCTGGTGAAGGAACTGGATATTAAAACGCTCTTTACTGAGCCGCAGTATCCGGCTACAGCAGCTCAAATAATAGCGCGGGAAACAGGCGCATCCATTTATGTGCTGGATCCCTGTGTATCCGGTGAGGAATCTCCGGCACACTATGAAGCAGTGCAGATGGAGAATGCCCGGATTCTGAGGGAGGCGTTTGAACTGTGAGAGGCCAGGCAAAGCCGGTACCTGTTCCGTCGCCGGTTGCAAGTGCTGAAATGTCTGCCTGCAGACTCTGCCGTATTGAGGTAGATCATCTGAGCGTACGCCGCGACGGGCAGATGCTGATACAGGATGTCAACCTGCATATTCATTGTGGAGAACTGACAGCACTAATTGGCACCAACGGGGCCGGAAAGACGACGCTTCTGCGTGCGCTTCTTCATCAAATTGAGTTCAAAGGCGATATCCGTCATCTGACAGGAGAAGGCCTTCCGGCGGCGACTGTTCGTACAGGTTATGTGCCCCAGCAGCTGGAGTTTGATCACTCTTCTCCTGTATCGGTACTGGATTTTCTGGCTGCTGCACTGTCAAAGCGTCCGGTTTTTCTGGGCGTCAGTGCGAGAACCAGACAGCAGGCACATAATGCACTGCTCAGAACACACAGTGAACATCTGGCAGACCGTCCGCTGGGAGCACTGTCCGGCGGAGAACTGCAGCGTGTTCTGCTGGCACTTGCACTTACACCACAGCCTGACCTTTTGATTCTGGACGAGCCTGTTTCCGGTATGGATGAAAACGGTCTTGAATCGTTTTATCAGACAGTAAACGAACTAAAGCGCCGAAACCATATGGCGATACTACTGGTATCCCATGACCTGGATGTCGTCCGGCGTTATGCCGACAGGGTAGTCCTGATGCAGGGAACGGTGATCGAGCAGGGAACACCGGAGCGTGTGTTTGCGTCGGAAGCCTTTGAAAAAGTCTTTTATTCAAGGGAGGGACGCAAATGAACGGAGTCTATGCGCTGATGGAAAAGCTGCTGCCGTTCAGCTTTCTGCAGTATACCTTTATGAAAAATGCCCTTCTGGCCATTGTGCTGATTACACCTGTATTTGGTATGTTGGGCACCATGGCTGTTGACAACAAAATGGCTTTTTTTTCAGATGCGCTGGGCCACAGTGCACTGACCGGCGTGGCCATTGGTGTTATTCTCGGCATGCAGGACCAGATGATCCCTATGCTTGTTTTCGGTGCGCTCTGGGCAGTTCTGATTACTTTCGTCAAACAGCATTCGAGGATGAGTGCAGACACGATTATCAGCGTTTTTTCCTCAGCCAGTATCGCACTCGGCCTGGTCATTCTGTCCCGCGGGGGTGCTTTTGCCAAATATTCTTCTCTGCTGGTTGGTGATGTCCTTTCTGTGACAGAAAAAGATCTGCCGCTTCTTCTGTGTACACTTGTGGTTGTTTTTACATGCTGGTGTTTTCTGTTTAATCCGCTGCTGTTGACCAGCGTAAATGCCTCTCTAGCCAGAAGCCGTGGAATCCAGACCAAGCTGACAGAATACGGATTTACAGTCCTGGTAGCCCTCTGTGTCATGATATCCATCCGCTGGGTTGGAGTCATGCTGATCAATTCACTTCTGATTCTGCCGGCAGCAGCATCCAGAAACCTGGCTAAAAATGCCAAAGGGTATCTCTGGACTTCTGTTTTGATTGCATTTGTCTGCGGAATCAGCGGACTGATTTTGTCATACTATCTCAACACATCAGCCGGTGCTGCAATTGTTCTTTTGTGTACATTTGTCTATTTTGTGACCCTGCCTTTCCGCCGGAAATAGCGGGAACTGTTCTCCAAAACAGAAGATGTCCCGACTATCTGCACCGGTATGTCTAAATAATTGCCATCTGCTGTTGATACGATGCGAAAGTGAATCTGTGGCATTGATGGAAGAACCGATATGGTTCATATGCTGGCGCGGCAGAGAACCTTTTCAGGCTGTTATCATGTCCATCGAATATGAAACTAACGTCTGCCGATGCCCCTGTGCGCGGCTTTGTACAACACTTCAGGATGGCAGCAACAGAATCCTCAATGTTCAGGAGACTGGTGAATCAATCCTGATCTTTATCAGGAAAGCATAATGATTAAGCACTCTTTTCAAAAAAAGATGGTATATGGAGGTGAATTGAATGTCAGAAGCTAATCGAGAATACAAGGACAGACTGTTCAAGTTTATTTTTGGCAACCCGAATAACAGAGCATGGACTTTGAGCCTGTATAACGCGGTTAATGGGACTGATTATACCGATGTTGACAGCATACGCTTCACGACAATCGAGGATGCGGTCTACATGAACATGAAAAATGATGTCTCGTTCCTGATCGCCAACACCATGAGTTTTTACGAGCAGCAGGCAACCTTCAATCCCAACATGCCAATGCGATTCCTGATTTATGCGGGGATGGTATACTCGAAGTATATCGAGCAGACAGACTCATATCACCAGTACAGCACTACCCAGCAGAAAGCGCCAACACCAAAGTGCATCTGTTTTTACAACGGTGTCCTGGATAAGGAAGACAGGATAGTGCTTCGCCTGAGAGATTCTTTTGATGGTGAGGCGGATATTGAGGTCAAGGTTACCATGATAAACATCAATTATGGCAGAAACAAGAAATTGATGGATATGTGCCAGCCGCTTAAGGAATATGCGTGGTTTGTGGCGAAAGTGAACGAGAGTCAGAGAGAGCTCAACGATCTTGAAGTGGCAATCAATACTGCAATAGATAAAATGCCGGAGGATTTTCAGATCAGGATGTTTTTAATGCAAAACAGAGCAGAGGTGAAACGCATGTGCATTACTGAGTACAATGAGGCGAAGACCCTTGCGGGCGAACGGATGGAGGGAATAGAGGAAGGCCGAAAAGAAGGCAGAGATGAAGGCCGAAAGGTAGAAATTATCGACATGACGCTAAAAAAATACAGACGAGGCCATTCTGTAGAGGAAACCGCAGACATACTGGAGAAAGAGCCTGAGGAAATTGCCGGAATTTACGATGCCATTAAGGCCTGCGGTGCTGATTCCACGCCTGATGTGATTATGAATTGGATATACAAAAGCAAGGAGCAGACATCTGCGTGATGAAATGAATTAGATGGCAGCATTCCAGACCGATGAATGTCAGAGTTGTTCTCTTTAACCGTTTTATAAAGATGCCATGCGCTATTAATGAGCGCTTGGCATTTATGGTATAAAAAAGTCCATCTTTATGCATCTCTTTCTGATACTGTCACGACTGTAAGTCATAGGCAAAACAGAGGTGAAAGGCATGTGCATTACTGAGTACAATGAAGCGAAGACCCTTGCGGGCGAACGGATGGAGGGAATAGAGGAAGGCCGAAAAGAAGGCAGAGATGAAGGCTTAAAAGAAGGCAGAAAAGAAGGCCGAAAGGTAGAAATTATCGACATGACGCTAAAAAAATACAGACGAGGCCATTCTGTGGAGGAAACAGCAGATATACTGGAGAAAGAGCCTGAGGAAATTGCCGGAATTTACGATGCCATTAAGGCCTGCGGTGCTGATTCCACGCCTGAGATCATTGAGACATGGATGAATGGAAGGAACGGAAAACTGACGTTTGTATGATGAAACGAATGCATGTAGAGTGCATTTGGTGGATGATTTCTCGATAATCTGTTACCGGAATAAAATAAACCAGGTGCAAAAAATTAGCACCTGGTTTTTGGCAATTACGAAAAGGAGTTCATTTCAATGCTGAGCTTTGGTGTTGAACGGCCAGAATGGCTGTCTACAAATAAGGATTCAGAAACAGAATGGCACACGTGTATCAATTGGCTCTGGAGACTGGGGGATGGATCATTTCTTCGAGTGTGTGCCAGCCGAGAACGGCACATTTTACCCGTGAGGGCATGTGGGAGATGTCTTTGAGGGATGAGGCTTCCTCAAGCGTTTCGATTTCCGCAGGGGATGCGGTTCCTTTAATCATTCGCATAAAAATGTCTGCAAGTTCAAGTGCATCTGCCTTGCTGCGGCCAATGATGAGATCAAGCATCATGTCCGCACTGGCCTGTGAGATGGCGCAGCCGTCTCCGGCAAAAGCGCCGTCCCGGATGATACCGTCCGGATCTATCTTAAGCTGAAGGGTAATGTTGTCACCACAGCTGGGATTGACGCCCTGCAGGGTGAAGTTGGCATCCGGCAGGACCTGTTTGTGCGACGGATGCAGGTTATGGTCGGTCAGAATTTCATTGTAATAAGGTTTAATCTGCATATCCCAAAGCACCTCGAATCTGTTTTAAGAGGTTGAGAAATGTATCAACCTCATCTGCAGTATTGTAAAACATAAGACTGACACGGCTGGTTGCGTTTATTCCGAGATAAGTGTGAAGCGGCTGGGCACAGTGATGACCGGCGCGGATTGCCACACCATTTTCAGAGAGGATGGCAGAGATATCATGCGGGTGAACGCCGTCCAGAAGGAAGGTAACGATGCCATGATGTCCTTCCGGTTTGTCAGAACCCAGAATGTGGACGTGGGGAATGTCCAGCATGCCGGAGAAAAGGCGCTGAGTCAGGAAACGTTCCTGCGCCATCATGGTATCAAATCCGATAGTGTTATAGTATTCGACTGCTTCACCCAGAGCGATTGCACCGCCTGTATTGACTGTCCCGGCTTCGTATTTCTGTGGAAGCGGTGCCCAGACGGCGCCCTCTGTGGTGACATACTCGATCATCTCACCACCGAAGAGGAATGGGGGAAGCGTTTCAAGGAGAGATTCCCTGCCGTATAGTACGCCGATTCCGGTCGGAGAAAGCATTTTATGGCCTGAAAAGGCAAGAAAGTCAACATCAAGGTCTGTAACATCGACAGGCATATGGGGGACGCTCTGACAACCGTCAGCAACGACAATGGTTCTATTGGCATGAGCCAGTTGACAGAGTGTTCTGAGGTCATTGACATTTCCAAAGACATTTGACATCTGGGTAACTGCCAGTATACGGGTTTTGGGAGTCAGCATGGACTTGAGTGTATCAGGTGCATAAAGTCCATCTGGCGTACAGGGAAGATAACGAACAACAGCACCTGTTCTCTTGGCTGCCTGCTGCCATGGAATCAGGTTGCTGTGGTGTTCCATGATGCCCACCAGAATTTCATCACCGGGATGCAGCAACGATGCAGAAAGCGTATAGGCAGCCAGATTCAGGCTCTCTGTTGCGTTGCGGGTGAATATGATTTCCCGCGGGGAATGGGCGTGAATGAAGCGATGAATCAAATCACGGGCATGTTCATAATCCTCAGTTGCCTGTACACTCCGGGTATACAGTCCGCGGAAAGGGGATGCTTTTTCCAGAAGGTCGTACCGGTTCATTCTGTCAATGACGCGCTTTGGAATCTGGGAGGTGGCAGAACTGTCCAGATAGGCAAGATCCGGATTGGCAGAAAAGAATGGGAACTCGTTACGGATGTCAGCAACGTTAAGTGAACTCATCTGGCTGCTCCTTCGTTATTTTCTTCATGGTGACCGTTCAGGCATCGATGGCAAGGCGTTGTGTCAGCCATGCACGGGTTGGTTCGTCCGGAACAAGGGGGATAACAGAGGCAAGACGGGAGCGTGACAGGATCTGAATGATTTCAGATTCGCTCAGACCGCGGGACTGCATGTAGTAAAGCATTTCTTCGGAAAGTCTGCCAATGCTGGCACCATGGCTGCCGGCGACGTCTTCCTCCTGACAGAGAATAACAGGAACTGTCTGATTCTGCGCATCATCAGAGAGAAGGAGAACATCTTCTGAAACATTGCCGGATGCTCCGGTGGAACTGCGTCTGAAATCTATGGTGCCCCGGAATGTTTTCCTGGAACGGCCGCGGAGTATCCCGGATGCTGTGATCTGGCTTTCCGTTTTTTCACCTCGGTGAGGTACAGACCAGTTGATATCGAGCAGCTGATCTTCGTCACACTGGTAGGCAATTTTGCAGCTGAGGCGGCTGGATGGTCCAGCCAGCTCTATGCGTCCGCCTGTGTAAATGTCGGAACCCTGCAGGATAAGCTGTATGGCATGAATACCGACATTTTCTTCTGCCTGAATGCCGAGTGCGGTTATAATACGGTTGCGCGGTGTGCCGTCAGCAATCTGCACAAATTGTATTTCGGAACCGGAATCCGCCTGAATCCGGTACGATTGTATAATGTCGGCATCGGACCGCTCTTCTGCCAGCTGACGGACAATAATGGTAACGCGGCTGCCAGGCATGGCGTGAATGTCAACACGGCGGATAATAGAAGAGGCGTCGGCAACAAGATCATCTCTGAGGAGGGCAGAGCTGCCGGCTGGTACTGTGAATGATTCAGCGGCAGGGGAAATGGTTTCAAGCCAGGTATCAAAACTGGTCCCGCCGCTGGTGGAAATGGTATTCAGTTTTTCTCTGGATGGAAGAAGGCTGCCTTCGACACAGATTGCACGGTCAGGGAGGCAGAAAGTGTCACTGATCCTTATGGGGGAGGAATTGACGTTCAGCCTGTTCCATGTCGGAGACGGAATTGGGTTTATGGACAGTTCTTGCATGGTATTCCTCCGTTCAGCCGATGCTGCCTTTCATTTCAAGACGGATCAGATTGTTCATTTCAACCGCATATTCAAGCGGCAGTTCCTTTGAGACACTCTCAGCAAAGCCGCTGACAACCATGGTCCGTGCCTCTTCTTCTGAAAGACCGCGGCTCATCAGATAGAAGACCGCCTCATCTGAAATACGGCCAATCTTTGCTTCATGGCCGACATCAGCATCAGATGTGCGGATATCCATGACGGGAATGGTATCCGATTGGGACCGGTCATCCAGCATCAGGGATTCACAGTTGGCTGTTGAGCGGCTGCCTGCGGCGTTGGGCTGGATAACAACAGCGGAACGGTAAGTGCTGATGCCGCCGGATTTGGAGATGGACTTTGCGTTGATAATGGAAGATGTGTTTTTGGTCGCATGGATGACTTTCATGCCAGTGTCAAGATTCTGATCAGCCCCTGCAAAGGTGATTCCGGTATAGGTCATGTGCGCATTTTCACCACGCAGAATGGTCGTGGGGTAGAGGTAGGAAACATGGGAGCCGAATGAACCTGAAACCCATTCCATGGTTCCGCCTTCTTCGACAAGTGCGCGCTTTGTGTTGAGGTTATACATGTTCTTCGACCAGTTCTCGATTGTGGAATAGCGGAGCTTTGCATGACGGCCGACATACAGTTCCACACAGCCGGCGTGCAGGTTGGCTACATTATACTTTGGTGCTGAGCAGCCTTCGATAAAATGAAGATCGGCGCCTTCATCCAGGATAATGAGGGTATGCTCAAACTGACCGGCTCCTGGGGCATTCAGGCGGAAATAGGATTGAAGCGGGATTTCGACACGGACATTTTTTGGAACATAGACAAATGAACCGCCAGACCAGACAGCACCGTGCAGTGCTGCAAACTTATGATCTGTTACCGGTACAAGATGCATGAAATGTTCACGGATCATGTCGGCGTAAGGACCGTGAAGAGCGCTTTCCAGGTCGGTATAAATGACACCCTGGGCAGCAACTTCCTCGCGGACATTGTGGTACACCAGTTCGCTGTCGTACTGGGCGCCTACGCCTGCAAGGGATTCACGTTCTGCCTGAGGGATACCAAGACGCTCAAAGGTATCCTTGATCTCATCCGGAACATCTGACCATTTGGCGCTTATGCCGGTTTTGGGGCGGACGTAGGTAACGATTTCGTCCATATTGAGACCTGAAATATCCGGCCCCCAGTCCGGAACCTGCAGATGCCGGTAACATTCAAGACTGTGAAGCCGGAAATCACGCATCCACTCGGGATCGTTTTTCTCGGCGGAGATCTGAAGAACAATTTCAGGTGTCAGCCCTTCATCTACTTTATAGTATCCGTCTTCATCATACCGGAAGTCATACAGGCTTCTGTTGATGTCATCCACATACGTTTTCTCTGTCATTGTTGTATCCTTTCCGGGCGGCGTACTAGGCAGTAAAGCGTTCAAAGCCTGTGGCGTTGATCTCATCAATCAGGGAAGCGTCTCCTTCGTGGACCAGCCTGCCGCCTGCCAGAATGTGAACCTTGTCAACGTGCAGAGATTCCAGAATCCGCGTGGAATGGGTAATAATAAGAGCTGAATGCGAACCTGTTTCCATGTATTTGGCAAGACCGGATGACACAGTACGTACTGCATCAACATCCAGGCCGGAGTCTGTCTCATCCAGAATAGCCAGGCTGGGATTCAGCGCTAGCAGCTGCAGAATTTCTGCTTTCTTTTTTTCACCGCCGGAAAAACCGACATTCAGGTCACGGTCCAGATAGGATTCATCCATATCCAAAATGCCAAGCAGCGCTTTTAACTGTTTCCGGAATGTCCACAGACGGATGTGCTCACCGGTGCGCTGTTCGAAGGCACTGCGGATGAAGTTCGACAGGCTGATGCCAGGAACCTCAACAGGGTTCTGGAAAGACAGAAAGAGCCCCAGTTTTGCACGGCTGTCGGGCGGAAGATTCCTGAGTTCCTGTCCGTTTAGCAGCATGCTGCCCTGGGTAATGGTGTAAGCCGGGCTGCCCATGATGGCATTGCCAAGTGTGGACTTACATGCGCCGTTGGGCCCCATCAGTACATGAATCTGATTGGGTTCAATGTCAAGATTAATATGGTGCAGAATTTCTGTTTCATCAATGGAAACACAGAGATCATTTATGGATAACAGGGGCATGGATAAACCTCCTCCTCAGCATGTCAATGCGCTTTTTTGGACACTGTTTTGTCTCTTTAATTTGAGATGCGGTCTGTTCTCTGAAACTTCAAACGGGCGGATTCAGAAACCTGGCACCCAGGAAAGAAGCATTGAATGCACAGATAAATCATACTAAATCTATAGGAATAAAATGATTATACGGCACGAATTATTCTTTTGCAACTGTTTTTTTAAAAAGATGAACAGGACTAGATAAAAGAAGCACAGTCAGACGCTGCCGATATCTTCGTTGTATTCTGACAGGTATGGTACTGTTTTTGTATATAACGATCATGGAAAATTGTGTACTTATTTACAAAAATATTGCCTGCTTTTTACTTGTATAGCAGATGAATATCTACTATAATGAATTTGTCGCCTATGTTTTGCGATGAAGGAGGAGATAGAATGAACAAGACCCACAAGTGGTACCGGATGCCTTTGGCCATTCTGATGCTGATTGCGCTGTGTCTGTGCCTTTCTGCTTGCAGTCAGCAGAAGACAGCAGCACCGGCAACGGAAACGGCAGATACCTCTAACCGGGTTGTCCTGTCAGTCAATGCGGCAGACAGTCCATACAAGCTGATCATACCTGAGGGAGATGCAGCTGCACGGACGACAGCAGCTGCGCCGGTTGACTCCGCGGCAAATGATCCTTACAAGAATAATGATCCATATAAGAATAACGATCCTTACAAAAACAATGATCCGTATAAGAACAATGATCCTTACAAGAACAACAATGCAGCAACTGAAACAACAGAAACTGCTGCAGTTCAGCCGGTTGAGGAGTACATTCCTGTAGCTGGTGAGGGCGCAAAGTATACGGTCACGGTCACGGATGATGGGTGGGTCAGGATCGACAATGAGGGCGGAGAAACTCTCGGCCTGTCCAAGATTTCCGGTGTCAAGATCGTTGAAGACGATGGATTTGCCTTCAAGGATATGAACCAGAACGGCAAACTGGATGTATATGAAGACTGGCGTAAGCCGTCTGATGAGCGCGCGAAGGATCTGGTAGACCAGATGAAGGGTGCTGAACGTGCTGTCATCCTGGCCCATGGCGGCTGGGACGGCCCGTTTACGACGGAATCCCTTGCGGCGGATGATGGTTCTGCAACCTATCTGCGTGCAGGTGGACGCGGCGGTGTTACCCGTGCTATTTCCAATGGCGGCGGCGCACATGCAAAGTGGACCAATGCACTGCAGGAAGTTGCTGAGAGCTGCTATTATGGCATTCCTGCGATGATTTCCATCGACCCGACCAACATTTCCGGCCTGATCGAAACGCTGTCTCTGGCCTCTGCCATGAGTCCTGAACTGGCAGCAGAGATCGGACAGGAGACTGCCAAACAGTATCGTGCAGCCGGTGTTACTGCGCTGCTCGGACCGCAGGTTGATATCGCTTCGCCCATTATGAGCCGTGCAGGCGGCACCTATGGTGAGGATCCGCAGCTGACACTGGATATTGCCACTGCGTATGTCAATGGTCTCCAGTCGACATATAACGCAGCCGGCGAAGACCAGGGATGGGGCAGTGAATCCGTATACTGCTTCACCAAGCATTATGGCGGTGCCGGTTCCACGGAAGGCGGACGTGATGATCACAGCTTCAGCGGCCGTTATGCTGTATTCCCGGGAGAGAATCTCGAAGCCCATCTGATTACCTATTTTGACGGTGTTTTCAATCTGCCGGGCAAGACACATGCGTCCGGTATCATGACCGAGTATGCCATCAATCTTGACAAGAACGGCAATCCGTTCGGCGGTGAATGGGCAGGCGCCTACAATCCGTTTATGTACAGTCTGCTGGATGAGGCCGGATATGACAGCCTCAAGATTACAGACTGGGGCGTTCTGGGCGGCCTCGGCACCAAGACCGGCGGTCTTTGGGGTACAGAGGAAATGACGGAGCCTGAGCGTGTTGCGCTCGGCCTCGAACGCGGCATGAACCTGTTCGGTGGTTACGGCAGTACTGCCAATATCGAAGAAGGCTATGCCCAGCTGGTCAAAAATGTTGGCCAGGAAAAAGCAGATGCCATCGTCAGCAAAGCGGCTTACAACTATATTCTGGTCATGATGAACCTCAATATGTTTGAACAGCCGTACAATGATTCCGCATACGCTGACTCAATCATTTTCAGTGACAGCGCAATGGCTTATGGCCTTGAGACCCAGAAGAAGTCCGTTGTCATGATCAAGAATGATGGCACGATCAAGGCTGCCGGCGAAACAGAAGCTGCGAAGCCGAAGGTTTATGTACCTTATGTGTATACCACCGGCTTCAGTGCCAACTGGATGTTCGGCATCAATCCTGGAACGCCTTCCTGGGGTCCCAGCATGAATCTTGATGTGCTCGGCAAGTACTTCGATATCGTCACGGATACACCGAAAGACCCGTCTGGCGAGGATGGAAAGTATACAAAAGAAGACATCACCAGAGCCAGCGCCGAGGAAATTGCTGCATGTGATTATATCCTGGTTGGTATGACTGGTGCTTACAGTGCTTCCTACAGTTCCTATCTGACAGCTGCCTTCGGTCCGCCGACCCAGCCTGAGGGTGAGGAAGTTTACTATCCGGCATCCCTGCAGTATGCAGCGTACAAGGCAGATACCGCCCGTGATCCGTCTCTTTCCGGACAGACCATTGATGGTGTCAAGGAAAATCGCTCTTACAAGGGTGGAACGGCTCCTGCAGATACCAATTACGGACATCTTGAAGCGCTCCAGTATGCGGCATCTGTCGCCGGCAAGGTACCGGTGATTGCATCCGTCAGCATGGAACGCGGCATGGTATGGAATGATGTTGAACCGCTGTGCAATGTCATTCTTGTTTCCTACAATGCGCAGAAACCTGAGGCAGTTGCCGAGATCATTCTTGGCAGGACTGAGCCGAACGGCCTGCTCGTCTTCCAGCAGCCGGCTTCCATGGAAGTTGTGGAAGCACAGACTGACGACGTCCCGAGAGACATGGAGTGCTACGTGGATGCGGCTGGAAATGCCTACGACTTTGCCTTTGGCATGAACTGGTCCGGCGTGATCAAGGATGCCCGCACTGAAAAGTACTCTGCTGCGCCGCTGACCAAAGTGACCAGCATTGACTTTGGCGACAAGCTGAAAGCTGTTGAGGCTGCAGAAGCGCCCGCTGCTGAAGCTGCTGCGGAAACGGCTGAGACAGCCCAGACCGAGGAAACCAAGAACTAATCTGCCCAGGCAGACAAATGAAAGATTTACGAGATGGGATAATGGTCTGTTTCTTCCCTGCTGTTTACCGGCAGGATGGAAACAGGCCGGACTCCCTTTTGCGGGCATAGAAAAAGGAAACAACGAGGAGATCAGTTATGATTAGTTTTTTAACTTCGCTTCTTTCCCCGATCTTTACCCCCATGGGCGTCAGCGCTTCGGATCTTGAATCCTACCTGACTATGCTGCAGGGCTATGTCTGGGCAGTGCTGCTGATCATCCTGGCGGTGATTATCATCATGTTCCTGGCACACAAGGCAAAGAAAGGCACCCTCCACGTAATCCGCTGGGTAGCTGCTCTGGCAGGAATTGCCGGAATTGTCTGTATTGTGAACATGATCTGCTTTGGTCCCCTTTACAACAATGTCTCCGGTTATCTGAATGCCTCCAAGGCTGAACTGTCTGCAGAAACCATTGCGCAGAGCAAGGCGACAGTTCAGAAGGTAGGCGAGGAGGGCATGGTGCTGCTCAAAAATGACGGCATACTGCCCCTCGACAGCAAGACGAAGCTGAATGTCTTCGGCTGGGCATCCACGAATCCGCTGTTTGGCGGCACTGGTTCCGGTTCTTCTGATTCTTCCACGGCTGTGAATATTCTGCAGTCTCTGGTTGATGCGGGATTTGAAATCAATACCGGACTTTCCAATATGTATTATGAGTATCAGCCGAATCGTCCGTCCATTGCCATGTATACCCAGGACTGGACGCTTCCTGAGCCGCCAGTCGGTGTCTACAATGACACGCTGATGGCTGCCACCAAGGAATTCTCTGATACTGCCGTGATCGTCATTGGCCGTTCCGGCGGTGAGGGCGCTGACCTGCCTATGGATATGAATGCGGTCATTCATGGCACATACAATCCGGCAGCCAAGGTTTCTGCTGTCCCCGGCAACTACAATTACATGAACGGCACTTATACCAACAACGGAAACTATGATGACTTTGCTGCAGGCGAATCCTATCTGGAACTGTCCCAGACAGAGAAGGATATGGTAGCCAAAGTCTGCTCGGAGTTTGACAAGGTCATCGTTGTCATCAATGCCAACAATACCATGGAACTTGGCTGGGTCGATGATTACAAGCAGATAGGTGCAGTCATTCTAGCACCTGGCGCAGGTATCTCCGGTTTTGCAGCTCTGGGCCGTATCATGAACGGCAGCGTTAACCCGTCCGGACGTACGGTTGACACCTTTGTCAAGGACCTGATGGCCTCCCCGTATATCAACAACTTTGGAAATATGGCCTATACCAATGTTGACGATCTCAAACAGACAATTGCAGGCAAGGACAGCGCATATGAAGGCAACATCGGTTTTGTAAACTATGTTGAAGGCATTTATGTCGGCTACAAGTATTACGAGACTGCCTCCGATGACGGCGCCATTACTTATGAGAATGCTGTGCAGTATCCGTTTGGCTACGGTCTCAGCTATACCACGTTTGAACAGAAGATTGCCAATTTCAAAGATGACGACAAGACAGTTTCCTTTGATGTTACGGTTACCAATACCGGCAGCGTCGAGGGCAAGGATGTCATCGAAGTTTACTTTACGCCTCCTTACACAGATGGCGGCATCGAGCGTGCCTCTGTCAATCTGATTGATTTTGCCAAGACCTCCTCCCTGGCACCGGGTGCCTCTGAGACGGTTTCCTTCAAGCTGAACAAAGAAGACATGGCCGCCTATGATTCCGAAGGCATCAAGATCAAGAACGGCGGCTATATTCTTGAGGCAGGCGACTACACCGTTTCAATCCGTGCCAATTCCCATACGGTGCTTGGATCCGAAACCTTCAACGTTCCCGCGGATGTTCTTTACACCGATGGACGCGACAGCGACAAAATTGCGGCAGTCAATCAGTTCGAAGACTATGCCCGCGGCAAGTTTGAAGTCCTGTCCCGTGCCGGCGGATTTGCCAACTATGATGTGACCTGCGGTCGTGTCCTTGAAGGCGATGACTTCATCATGGATGATGCAACCCGTGCCAAGATTGAAGAATACTCCGTAGCCGGTTATGACGGAACCAAATACAATAATTCTGCTGACGTAATGCCGACAATGGGTGCAAAGAACGGCATGAAGCTGGCAGATCTGACCGGAAAAGCATATGATGATCCGGCATGGGATAAGCTGCTTGATCAGATGAGCTTTGATGATATGGCTACGCTGATCAATGTCGGCGGTTGGCAGACTGTAGCGATCAGCTCCGTTGGTAAAGTCGGCACATCTGACTGTGATGGCCCTGCTGGTCTCAGCAACTTCATTACCGGTGCTTACGGCAGTGCTTATCCGGCAGAAGTGCTTATGGCACAGACCTGGAGCAAGGATGTCGCTTATGAAATCGGTACCTCAATGGGCCAGGAATACGCGGATGCAAATAACTATGGCTGGTATGGTCCGGCTATGAATACGCACCGCAGCGCATTTGCCGGCCGTAACTTTGAGTATTACTCCGAAGACGGTGTGCTGGCAGGTCTGATCGCAGCAGCCGAGATTAACGGTGCCAGCACAAAGGGTG